>JAEDMC010000001.1 GCA_016303225.1 Kiritimatiellia bacterium | reverse complement strand
TGATTGTATCAGAATCCGGCTTTCAGGAGAACAGGCCTCTCATTATATCTCCAGTAGTCGGTCACTCAACACCGCTTCGCGACATCGAGCGCCCGACTACAGCATTTGGGCATCTGGGCGATTGAGCATCTGGGCCTTTCTCGTGTGGACGTGCCAATCCCTGTGCGCGCGGAGATTGTCCCGACTGTCATGCCTCGAAAAGCTCAGATGCACTTTTGCTCAGATGCTCAGATGCCGAGGTCGGTCAAGACCGCGTGAGCGGTGTTGACTGACCGAGCACTTCGTCTCGCTTGGAAAAAACTCTGCAGCATCGCCTTTGACTCCATTTCGCAAATGCCGGCGACGATCGCGGGATGGTGGTTAATGCCGGGATGGTCGAAGATGCCGAAAGCCGTCCCGCCGCCGCGCTTCGGGTCGCTGACACCCCAGACGACCGCATCCAGCCGCGCGAGAACGATCGCGCCCGCGCACATCGGACACGGCTCCTTCGTCACGTACAGCCGAGCACCCGTGAGCCGCCAGTCGCCGACGGCCTGAAACGCCGCGGACATCGCCAGCATCTCCGCATGCGCCGTCGCGTCCTTCATCCCCTCGGACATGTTGTGCGCCCGGCCGAGAATTCGCGCCACGGCGGGATTCGGATCAAAGACGGCGGGATGTCCGTCATGAGCCGGCTCCAGAACCGCCGGCGCGACAACGACCGCCCCGAGCGGCACCTCGTCCTCCGACGCGGCCTTCTCCGCCTCGCGCAAGGCCATCTTCATGAAGTACTCGTCAAACTGCGCCGTCATCCCAGCACACTTTCCGCATTGGCAAACGTCAGGTCGGCGAAGGCGTCGGCCGAAACGCCCCGGAGGTTCGCAAGGAACTCGCAGGTATGACGGATGAACGCCGGTTCGTTTGGATTCCCCCGCATCGGCACCGGCGCGAGAAACGGCGAGTCCGTTTCGATGAGAAACCGGTCGTCGGGCAGGATCCGCGCGACCTCCCGCACGTTCTCCGCCGGCTTGAACGTGACGATGCCCGAAATCGAAATGTAGAAGCCGAGGTCGAGAAACCGCTTCGCGAACTCCACCGTGCCCGTGTAGCAGTGGATGATGCCGCGGGACGGGATCTCGCGGAGCAATGCCACCGTGTCGTCATCGGCCTCACGCGTATGAATGACGACCGGCAGGTCACGCCGCCTCGCTTCCTCGAGCTGCTCGGCAAAGAGCGCGAGCTGCTGCTCGCGCGTCTCGGGCGAATAGTGGTAGTCGAGGCCGATCTCACCCCATGCGCGGAGAGAAGTCTGAGGTTTGAGGTTTGAGGTTTGAGGCGCGCAAGTCTTCCCGACCTGGTCCCGATCCAACCCGACGGCGCAGACAACCTGCGGCGCAACGACAGACTCCGCAGCAACCTCGACGGCGAGCGCGGCCGATTCGTTCAGCGATGACGAACCGCCGACTGCCATCAGTTTCTCGACTCCGGCCGCTTTCGCGCGTTCGAGAATCAACGCGATCTCCGTCGGATCGGCACGCTCGAAGTGACAATGAGTATCGTAAAGCCTCATCTCTCCAAAAACCTCCCGCCGCGGTTGCCGGTGAACTTGCCGTCGCAATAGGAAATGACGCCGTTCGTCATCACGGCCTTCACGCCGCCAGTGAACTGGTGCGGATCGGTAAACGTCGCCTTGGCCTTGAACTCCGCCTCATTCCAAATGACGAGGTCTGCATACGCGCCCTTTTCGATCCGTCCGCGGCCCCTTATTCCGAAGCGGTCCGCGATGACGGACGTCATCTGCGCGACCGTCTCCTCGCGGCTGAACCCGAGCGCACGCACACGACGATAGAACTCCGGCATCGTCGCATACGCGCGCGGATGCGGATGATCCTTGCCGAGCGGGCCCCACGGCGCACGCAACGACGCGTCACTCCCCGGCACAATCCACGGACGCGAATAGATCTTCGCCAGATTCTCCTCGGACATGCCGAAGAAAAACGCGCCCGTCTTGCAGCCGTCCGCCAGGAGAATTGAGGTGATGAGCTCGCCAGGGGAGGACTTAAGACTTAAGACGGAAGACTTGAGAGGACTTGAGACGGAAGACGCGAGGCCCGGTCTAAAGTCTAATGTCTCAAGTCCTAAGATCTCCGCGACCGTCTTGCCGCTGTACCGCTTGTTCTCCTCCGCCCACGTGCCGCCGATCATCACCGTCGACCAGTCGCGGTCAAGCGCATTGATCTCCTCAATGATCTGAGATCTGAGATTTGAAATCTGCAATCGCGCCAGCTCTGCTGGTGCTCCGCCCTCCTGCGCCCAGTCGGGGAGAACGACGTCAAGATCGGTGCCCGCCGCACAATACGGATAGCGATCGCTTCCCAGGAGAAGCCCCTCGCTCATCGCGCCTTCGATCTTATCGAGGACCGCGTCGATCTTGTGCCAGTTCTTCCGTCCGCTCGTCTTCAGATGCGAGATCTCCGCCCTGATGCCCGTCGCCTTCACGAGCTCGATCACCTCGTCGATCGCCTCGAGAATGTGGTCGCCCTCGCTGCGCATGTGCGTCGCGTAATACCCGCCCTTCGCCGCTGCAACCTTTGCGAGCGCCACGACTTCCGCCGGCGTCGAATACTTGCCGGGCTGGTAGATGAGCCCCGTCGTGAGGCCCCAGCCGCCCGCATCAAGCGATTCGTCGAGAAGACGCGACATCTCGCGCAAGTCTTCGTCGCCGGCAGCGCGCGCGGCATAACCGATGACCGAAGACCGCAGCGTATTGTGGCCGATGAACTGAACGGTGTTGACCGCGGGCTTCGCCGCGGCAAGCACCTCGCGGTACTCGGCGAGCGAACGCCAGGTGAGGCGGCCGCCCAGAACCGCGGCCCAGTCAGAGCTGAGGCGCGCCTCGCCGTAACGCGGCGCAACGCTGCCGCCGCACTGTCCGTTGATCTCCGTCGTGATGCCCTGCGTCACCTTCGACGGCGCGTCGGGCTCAATCACGAGATAGGCGTCTGAATGCGTGTGAGCATCGATGAAACCAGGCGAGACGATGAGGCCGGAGGCGTCGATGAGGTTTTGAGGTTCTGAGGTTTTGAAGTTTTGAAGTTCGCCAGCAGGAATAACCTCGACGATTCGATCGTCTTCAACGAGAACGTCACCGACAAAGGCAAGCGTGCCTTGACCGTCGATGATCGTTCCGTTTTTGATCAGCGTCATTCAATTTCTTCCAGCGTTCAAACCGATTCGCGAAGATTCGGCTTAGTTCTTAAAGGAATGTATCGGCGCGGGGATGCGTCCCTTGCGGGAAATCAGCTTCTCGCAGGAGAACTTCGAGACCTTCATAATCGGGGCATGTCCGAGAAGTCCGCCGAACTCGACGGTCTCGCCCACCTTCTTGCCCGCGACGGGAATGACGCGGACGGCGGTCGTCTTCTGGTTGACCATGCCGATCGCGGCCTCGTCGGCGATGATGCCGGAGATGGACGCGGCGCTCGTGGCGCCGGGAATGGCAATCATGTCAAGGCCGACCGAGCAGACGCAGGTCATCGCCTCGAGCTTCTCGATCGTGAGCGCGCCCGCGTTCACCGCGTCGATCATGCCCTGGTCCTCGGAGACCGGGATGAACGCGCCGGAGAGTCCGCCGACGTAGGAGCTGGCCATGACACCGCCCTTCTTCACCTGGTCGTTGAGAAGCGCAAGCGCCGCGGTCGTGCCCGGTGCGCCCGGATGCTCGAGACCGATTTCCTTCAGGATGTCCGCAACCGAATCGCCCACGGCCGGAGTCGGCGCGAGCGAAAGGTCGATGATGCCGAACGGGACGCCAAGGCGCTTCGACGCCTCCTGAGCGACGAGCTGTCCGACACGCGTAATCTTGAACGCGGTCTTCTTGATCGTCTCGCAGAGGGTCTCGAAATCCGCGCCGCGGCAGGTGTTCTTGAGGACGTAGTTGACGACGCCCGGACCCGAGACGCCGACGTTGATGACCGCATCGCCTTCAGTGACGCCATGGAAGGCGCCCGCCATGAACGGATTGTCGTCCGGCGCATTGCAGAGGACGACGAGCTTCGCGCACCCGAGCGAGTCGCGGTCCTTCGTCCTTTCGGCCGTCTCCTTGATGATCTCGCCCATGAGGCGCACGGCGTCCATGTCGATGCCAGTCTTCGTCGAGCCGACGTTGACGGACGAGCAGAGGCGCTCGGTCGTCGCCATCGCCTCGGGGATGGAGCGAATGAGCATCTCATCCGCCGGCGTCATGCCCTTCGACACGACGGCCGAGTAACCGCCGATGAAATTGACGCCGAGCTTCTTTGCCGCACGATCAAGCGTCTTCGCGATCTTCACAAAGTCGGCCGGTTTCCTGCAGCAGGCCGAGCCGACGATCGCCGCAGGCGTAATCGAGATGCGCTTGTTGACGATCGGGACGCCGAACTCGCGGCCGATCTCATCCCCGGTCTTCACCAGTTTCTTCGCAAGGCGCATCAGCTTCGCATAGACGTTGTCACACGTCTTCTTCAGCGACGCGTCCGCGCAGTCGAGGAGAGAGATGCCCATCGTGATGGTCCGGACATCGAGATTCTCCTCGAGAATCATCTTGTTGGTTTCAAGAACTTCTGAGATGTTGATCATACCCGGTGCATCTTCTCAAAGATCTCGGACTTCTGGCAGCGGATCTTGAGACCCATCTTGAGACCAAGTTCGCCGAGGTCGGCCGCGACGGCCTCGAAGGGCTTGCGGCACTTCGAGACGTCGACGATCATCATCATGTTGAAGTAATCCTGGACAACCGTCTGAGAGATGTCCAGGATGTTGATCTTCGCCGCGGCAAGGTAGGTGCAGGTCTTCGCGAGAATCCCGACCGTATCCTTGCCGACGACGGTAATAATTGCTTTTTTCATCTTACCTTTTCTTGATCACCGGAATCTGCGCGGCGGCAACGGACTGGCCGAGGCGGCGCGCCTGTTCATCGGGCATGAAGACATCGATCTTTTCGGCCCACTCGGGGTAGACGTCCTTGAGGAAGCGCTTTGCGCTCTCGAGGATGATCGAGCCGCCGAGGCCGGACGTGACGCGCCCGAGGATCATCATGTTCTCGTAGTCGTAGAACTCGTTGTACCACGGAATCGCGTGCGCGAGGAAGCGGCCGATCTCGAGGTAGACCTTGACGGCCTTCTCGTCGCCCTTCTCCATCGCGGCCTGGACGACCTTGAGGCGCTCGGGGAGCTTCATGGACTTCGGGAACTTGAAGCCGTACTTCTCGGCGAGCCAGTTCGCCGCCTGCTGCGAGAACGCCATCGCGCCGACGCCGTAGTCGCCCGACCACTCGTCCTTCGGCGCGCACGGATTGAAGTCGACCGGAGCGAACGCGAGCTCGCAGATGCGACCCGTCATACGGCGCTTCGGGTCAACGTAGCCGACGGCCTCGGAAGAGCCCATCGCGACGCCGAGAATGCCGTTCTTGTTCATCGAGATCATGCCCGCGAGCGCAGTGACGTCACCGTCGTTGTAGACGGCGAAGGGAACGCCCCAGTCCTTCTCGATGCGGTAGAACATGTTCTGACCCTGCTCGAACTTCGAGGGGTTCTTCTCCTTGACGGCGCGGAGGAGCGAGGCGAGGCCAAGCTTCTGCCCGACGAGAACGCCCGCCGTGGAGCCGCCGATCGCATCGACGCGCGGCAACGCCTTGGCCGCCTCCTTGAGGCCGGCCGTGAGCATCGAATAGTGGTATTCCGGATCGGCATTGTTGCGCGGATCCCACGGAAATTCCTTCGAGAAGACGACCTTGCCCTTGTTGAGCGCGGAGATCTTGAAGTCGGACGCGCCAAGGTCGAAGCCGATGCGGCAGCCGTCCGCGACGGTCTTCACCTGTTGGAGCTTCTCGTTGAACTCCGGCATCTTCTTGAGCGGGACGACGACCGCCTCGACGGGACGCCCGTAGATGGACGAGAAGAAGTCATAGTCGAACTTGCGAAGGCCCTTCTTCGTGTAGGCCTTGGCGACGGGCTGCACGACCGCGTCGGGACCCGCGAGATAGAGCTTCCAGCCGCCGGCAGCCCAGAGCGCAAACTTCGCAATGCGCTCGACGACGTGACTGACGAACTTCGCAGCGGCAGGATCGAGGCGCTTCGGCACCGGCAGGTCATAACGGAAGATCTTGCCCTCTTCGCGCTCCCATGCGATTGAGACGATGTCGGCGTTCGCCTTCGAGCCAATGCCATCATAGACTTGCCAGAGCGCGCCCATCGGCGCGATGAACTCGGAATTGCACGTGCAACCCTTCTTACCGCAGGAACATGCCATATTCGTATCTCCTTTAGTTGTGTGATGAAAGACTTTGTGAAATTATATCATAAAACCCGTGCTGTTACTGCACGATGTCGTAGACGCGGACATAGTCGACGACGAAATCGTCCTTGGCCGCGGCAGCCTGTTCGAGAGCCGGATCGGCCTTGCCCGTCATGCGGTTCTTGCGGTACCACTTGCACTCCGTCGAGACCAGCAAGAACTCGGGAATATGCGAGACCGCCTTGTCGTTCTTGCCGCGGAAACGTCCGTCGATGTAAATCGAGTAGCCGTCCGGTTCCCAGAGGAGTCCGAACGTGTGGTAGACGGTCTTGTCCAAGTCAAGCGTCAGCTTACCGTCGTATCTCGGCTTTTCGTCGTAGGCAGCCGGAATGTGGAAGCCCCTGTAGTCCGGACCGTATCCGTTGTAGTGGTAGCTGGAGACGATGATCTCGCCGGGGTCGAACGACTCCATGATGTCCTGCTCGATGCCCGCGAGACCCGGATCGAGGCACGCGCCCTGCATCTCGGTCTGCATCCAGAACGCGCTCCACCACCCCGGCTGCTGCTGCAGCCGGCAACGGCACTCGTAATAGCCGTAGCGATGCGCGAACTTCGGCTTCATGCGCTTGCCCAGATACCAGAAGCCCTTCGGGTTCTCGAGATTCGGGACGTCCCACATGAGTTCGCCCGTCTGCAGCTGCGGCGAGACGAACTGTCCGTTCGGAAGCTTCTTCACCTTCAGCTTCACGACGCCGTCCTTCACCTCGACACAGCCGTCCTCCGGCTTCGCGAACCAGTGCGCGTTCCGTCCCCAGAAGTTCGTGCGATAGCTCCACTTCGACTCGTCGAGCGTCGTGCCGTCGAACTCGTCGTGCCAGACGAGCTTGAACGACTTGCCCACCGGCAAGAGCGACGGCGCGCGATCGGCGACAGTCGCGGCTTCTTTGCAGGCAACGGGATAGGCGTCGAGCGTCACGTGTCCCCGTGCTGCGAGGCACAGGCCGGCTGCGATCAGGACTGTCGTCATTTCGCGTTCACCACCTTGAGGGTTTCGGCACGGAGCGGCGCGAGATCGACGCCTTGCTTCCTGGCCTTGAAATAGTCATACTTCGCTGCGAGCTCGGCGAGTTCGGCGTCACGCTTGCCCTCTTCCTTCAGGATGCGGAACTTCTCCGCCGCGATGATGCCGTTGCGGAGCTCGAGGAGACGGACGGACGGCGAGGCGTCCTGATAGATGAAGTAGGTGTCTCCCGCGCGCCAGTTGCCGTAGCTCGCATCATGGCGCGGATCATACGGCCAGCTGTTGTAGGCCCAGCGGAGAAGTCCGTCCAGTCCCTTCGCGGCGGGATAGAACCCGAGCCAGAACGCCTCGGGGAGCGGCGAGTCCATGAAGGTGTTCGGCTGGTGCGGTGCGCAGCAGACGTAGTAGGTCGTGATGAAACCGGCCTTCCGACGCTGCTCGAGGTTCTTCGCGAGGAAATCGTCCGTCACCGTATCGATGACCGGCGAGTAGTTCTGGAGCTTCAGGTCGGGCATGGTCGACGGATCGAAGTTGCCGGCCGTCGCGATTTTCAGGCCCTCGCCATACTTGACGACAAAAGCCGAGATCTTGCGCATGTCCTCGGGCGCACGCTCGTCCATCGAGATGTAAGTCTGTTCGAACCAGCCCTTCTCCTTGAGGTGCTTCACGAAGTCGACGAGGAACGGCTTCCAGTAGTCCTCGAACGCCGCCGTGCCGGGATTGGCCTGGATCTTCAGCTCCTTGCCGTCCTCCGTCTCGCCATAGACGAAGTACTTCCACGGCACCATCGTGTAGCAGGCGATGTAGGGTCCGATGCCGCAGCTCTTGCCGAAGGCGACATACTCGTCGAAGACGGAGTAGTCGAACGTCCATGTGCCGTCCGCCTTGCGGATGTGGCGGATCATCGTGTCGTAGCCGTCGAAGCACTGGTGGTTCCAGGGAAGCTTCGTCAGCGTCGTCGTCAGCACCTTCTGTCCGCAGTCCGCGAGCGCGGTCCAGAGGGGACGCATCGCGTCATAGTGCGCCTTCGAGAACGGCTTCGCGTTCTCCCAGCGCGAGACGGCCCACGGATGTTGCCAGAGGTCGAGGAAGTACTTCCACTCCTTCGCCGGCGGCAGGACGCGATCGACGACGGTGAGCTTCACCTCGTCGCCGCTCGCCTTGAACGTCACGGTGCCGGGCTTCGCGCTCGCCGGCACCTTCACCTCGACGACGACGAGCCGCGGACAGCCCGCGGCGAGGGCGGTCTCCTTCGCGTTCCATTCGACGCGGTCACGCGCCGTGATGAACTCGCCGCTGTGCGGCTGACGCTCGAACTTGACTGGACGCGCCAGACCGATCTTACCGACGAAGCCGGCGGGCAGTCCCTCCAGTTTCGGCTGAAAGCCGATCTCGGTCTTCTCAACCGCCGTCTCGAACTCGAAGGCGAGCGTCTCGCCCTTCCACGCCGAGACCTCGTGCGTCCTGGCCGTCACCCCGGCCGCCATCAGCGCGACCGCCATCATTACCGTCATTTTGTTCATCGGTGCCTTACTCCTTGTTCCTTATGTGTTTTCAAGCATTCGTACAGAGCGTCATCGCGCCGAAGTGAGGTCCCCACCGGAAGACGCGAGGGCAGTTCCCCGCGCCGCAATAGCCAGGTCGTTTTCCGCATCGGCGCGGACACAGTTCGCAGAAATCAGATTTCAAATCTCAAATCTCAAATTGGGGTTTCGCGGGGCCTGATTTCAGATGGGTTTCTCGCGGGAGATGAGGGAGTTGGCGTGGACATGACAGATGGCGAGGCCGAGGGCGTCGGCCGCGTCGTTCTGCGGGAGTTCGGCGAGGCCGAGGAGCGTCTTGACCATCCGCTGAGTCTGTTCCTTTTCCGCAAGGCCGTTGCCACAGATCGCTTTCTTCATCCGCCGCGGCTCGTATTCGTAGACCGGCACGTCCGCATCGACCGCCGCCGTCAGCACCGCGCCGCGCGCTTCGCCGAGGACGAGCATCGTCCCGGCGTTCTTGCCGTAGATGACCGACTCAATCGCCATGACGTCCGGCTTGTGCGTCGCGATGAGCTCCACGACTTTCGCATGAATCATCTTCAAGCAGGCCGTGAGCGGCAACGTCGCCTTATTGGGGATGTTCCCGCAGGCAACGCACCGCATGCGACTGCCCTCGACAGAGAGCACGCCGTAGCCGGTCGAACGCAAGGAGGTGTCTATGCCAAGAACGATCATGCCGAATCAAATGATGAAGTTAGCATTCATCATTCGTCCTTTTCCTGAACTTGGGATTGTTCCCCGCAATGACCAAGGCGACTTCGCCCTTGACCTTCGCGTCCTTGTATTCCGCGACGAGATCGGAAAGATAGCCGCGGCTCACGCGCTCGTGCAGCTTCGTGAGCTCGATGCAGACCGCCGCCTCGCGGTCGCCAAGCGCATCGAGCGCGGCCTCGAGCGTTGCGGCAATGCGGAACGGCGACTCGTAGCAGATGAGCGTGTGCTCCTTGTCCGCATCTTCAGCGAACCAGTTGCGGAGCGCGCCCGGTCCGCGCGGAGGAAAACCGCGGAAGGTAAAGGACGACGTGGAGAGTCCGCTCATCAGCAGCGCGACGTTGACGGCGCTTGCGCCGGGGATGACCTCATAGGGAATTCCCTCCTGCGCGCAGGTGCGGATGACGCGGTAGCCGGGATCGGAAATCGCGGGATATCCTCCGTCCGAACAGAGCGCCACCTCCTTGCCAGCCCTCACGTCCGCGACAATCCGCTCGGTGATGCGCTCCTCGTTGCCCTGGCGGTAGGAGAACATGTCGGCGGGACGGGGAATCCCGAAATGCGTCAGCAGCTGCCAGGTGCGCCGAGTGTCCTCGCACGCGATGACCGCTGCGGACTTGAACGCCTCCAGCGCCCGCGGCGAAAGATCGCCGAGATTCCCGATTGGAGTGGCGACGACGTGTAGCATAGGGGTCAGTGGGTAGAGATTAGGGATTAGGGGATGGGGAAGAATAGCAATAGGGTTTCATTTCGGGAGGGAGAAGATTGACGGAATCTATTTTATCACAGTCGATCCAATCGAAGCAAATCCAGTCCTCGCAACTCATTATCTCCTCCCTAATCCCCGATCCCTGACCACTAATCCCCATCTTGTATATGAGATTGATCTCGCAGTGCTGCTCGCCCTTCTGGACGAAGCTCGACTCGACGACGCCAAGAAGGTCGCCCGCGGTCGCGTCGAGTCCGGTCTCCTCCTTCATCTCGCGCACGAGCGCGACGCGCCCCGTCTCGCCGAACTCGATGTGTCCGCCGGGAAGATAGGCATAGCTCCGGTCCTTCGGGAAGCAGAGCAGGATCTTTCCGTCCGCAACGCAAACGCCGCGCGCAATCGTTTCAATGTGTTTTTCTTCGCTCATGACAATGATTATACCATTTTCCAGTGCATGAGAATGCTTTAGGTTTTTTCTGGTCAAGCGCTTCGCTCTTCGAGTTCGAGCCAGCGGCTCTCGGCGACGTCGAGTTCGGTTCTCGCGAGCGGCAGACGCTCAGAACTGGATTTGCAGCGGAGGGGATCTTTCGCGTAGTTGGTGCCATCCGAAAGAAAGGCCTCGATCTCCGCGATCTCCTTTTCCAGCGCCTCGATCCTTGCGGGCAGTTGCTCGAGTTCGCGTTTCTCGTTGTAGCTCAGCTTCTTGTTTTTGACACAGAGACACGGAGACGCTGATAGGGCTGGGTCTTGAACCCCAGGTTTCGAACTGCACGGCTCTTCAGCTCTGTGCCGCTGTACCCCTGTGTTTGAATTTCCCCGCTGACGCACGTAGTCCGCATACCCGCCTGGGAACTGCTTAACCGTGCCGTCGCCTTCCAGAACGAACGTCGAGGTCACGACGTTGTCAAGGAACTCGCGGTCGTGCGAGACGAGGAGGAGCGTGCCCTTGTAGTTCAGGAGCTGCTCCTCGAGAAGCTCCAAGGTCTCGATGTCAAGGTCATTGGTCGGCTCGTCCATCACGAGCAGATTCGCTGGCTTCAAGAAGAGTTTCGCGAGCATGAGACGCGCGCGTTCTCCGCCGGAAAGCGCCTTCACCGGCGTGCGCACGCGTTCGGGCGAGAAGAGAAAGTCGGAAAGGTACGAGTAGACGTGTTTCTTCACGCCGCCGACGATTACCTCGTCGCGGTCCTTCGCGATGTTCTCGCCGACGGTTAGCTCTGGATTCATCTCGCTCCGGAGCTGATCGAGGAACGTCATCTGGACGTTCGTTCCGATGGTGACCGAACCCTCGGTCGGCTGGAGTCGTCCGGTCAGAAGCCTGAGGAGCGTGGTCTTGCCCGCGCCATTGCGACCAAGAATGCCGATACGCTCGCCGCGGAGGACATCGGCGGTGAAGTTGGAGAAAATCAAGTTGGAGTTTGGAGTTGGAGAATGGATGCTGAAATTCCGCTCTCCAACTCCGACTTGAGACTCCAACTCGTACCCGAAGCCCAACTTCTCGATCTTCAAAACCCTGACGCCGCCGGGGGCGGCGGTGTCGAGCTTCATCGTCGCGGTGCCGACCTGCGTGCGGCGTGCGGCGAATTCTTCGCGCAGCTTCATGAGCGCGGCGACACGTCCCTCGTTGCGGGTGGTGCGCGCCTTGACGCCGCGGCGAATCCACGCCTCTTCCTGCGCGAGCTTCTTCGACTTGCGCTCCCAGTAGACGGCTTCGTCCGCCATCAGCTCCGCCTTGCGCTTCACGAACGTCGGATAGTCACACTCCCAGCCTGAAAGCTCTCCGCGATCGAGGTCGAAGATCTTCGTCGCGACACGCTTCAGAAAACGCCGGTCGTGCGTGACAATGAGGACCGCCATCTCGCGCTGGCGGCGGATCATCCCCTCAAGCCAGTCGATCGCCTCGACGTCGAGATGGTTCGTCGGCTCGTCAAGCAGCAAGACGTCGGGCTGAGAGAGAATCGCCTCCTCGAGACGGGCGCGGCGGATCTGACCGCCGGAACGGGGATGAGACGCCG
This sequence comes from Kiritimatiellia bacterium, assembly GCA_016303225.1. Lineage (GTDB taxonomy): Bacteria > Verrucomicrobiota > Kiritimatiellia > RFP12 > UBA1067 > UBA1067. Next base: position 45,326 of record JAEDMC010000001.1, on the reverse strand, counting down.
ACAGATCTCGATCGACGCCTAAATCCTCCACCCCCTGGCTCACGTAAACCACCTTGAGTCCCGGAGCCCTGACGATCTCGCCGTTGTCAGGCTCGAGCGTGCCGGCAATGACCTTGAAGAGCGTCGACTTGCCCTCGCCATTGCGGCCTGTAAGCGCCGCGCGAAGCCCCTTGTGAATCGAGAGCGAAACCTTATCCAGGACCTGCGGTCCGCCGAAGGCGAGGGAGACGTCTTTCAGGGAAAGGAGAAAGTCAGACAAAGTGCTTGACCCTCGGTGTCCAGCCCTTCGCCTCCTCCTCGCCCATCTGCGCGAAACACATGACGATCAGGCGGTCGCCGACCTGACCCTTGTGAGCAGCGGCGCCATTCAGGCAGCAGACATGGCTGCCGCGTGCTCCGGCAATCGCGTAGGTCTCGAAGCGGTTGCCGTTCTCAACATCGGCGCAGAGAATCTTCTCGTAGGGGACGATGCCGACCGCCTCCATGTCATCCGGATCGAGCGTCAGCGATCCCTCGTAGTCAAGGCACGCTTCCGTGACCTTGATTCGATGAAGTTTGGCTTTTAACAATGTCAGTTGCATGATTGGTTCAACGGTGAATCATGAATTTAGAATTTAAAATTCAGAATTTCAGAATGGCGGTGTTCCCTCATTCACAATTCCTCATTGATAATTCTAACTTCCTAATTTCTCCTGAATCATCTTCGGCGTAACAACGACTTTCTTCATCTTCGCGTTGCCGGGCGCCTCGTACATGACGTCGGTCATCAGACGCTCCATTTCGGCGCGGAGGCCGCGCGCGCCCGTCTTGCGTGCAAGCGCGATTTTGGCAAGCTCCTTGAGCGCCTTCGGTTCGAAGACGAGCTCCACGCCGTCCATTGCGAGAAGCTTCTGATACTGCTTCACCAGAGAGTTCTTCGGCTCGGTGAGAACGCGCACGAGATCGTCTTCGGAGAGATCCTTCAGCGAAGTAATGACCGGGAGACGTCCGGTGAACTCCGGAATGAGGCCGAACTTGACGAGGTCCTCGGGACGGACGTCCTGCGGATTGATCTCATTCTCTTTCCGAAGCGGCGAGGACGCCGCTTCCCCTTTCGCGATGGTGCCGAAGCCGATGACGTTCTTGCCCTTGCGTTCGGCGACGATCTTGTCGAGACCGACGAACGCGCCGCCGCAGATGAAGAGGATGTTGGAGGTGTCGACCTCGATGTACTCCTGGTCGGGATGCTTGCGTCCGCCCTTCGGCGGAATGCGGCAGACCGTCCCTTCGACGAGCTTCAGCAGGGTCTGCTGGACGCCTTCTCCGCCGACGTCACGCGTGATGGAGACATTGTCCGTCTTCGAGGCGATCTTGTCAATCTCGTCCACGTAGATGATGCCGCGCTTCGCGAGTTCGACGTTGCCGTCCGCGTTCTGCAGCAGATAGCGCACGAGGTTCTCGACGTCTTCGCCGACATAGCCGGCCTGCGTGAGGACGGTCGCGTCGCCGATCGCGAACGGCACGCCCAGAATCTTCGCAAGCGTCTTCGCCATCAGTGTCTTGCCGGTTCCCGTCGGTCCGATCAGAAGGATGTTGCTCTTTTCGATCTCGACGTCGTCTGCGGATGCAACCGCGCAGCTCTTTCCGCTGCGCTCGCTCGCTGTACGGTTGCGCCCTTCTCTTTCCTGCGCGGCCTCGAGCCGCCGGTAGTGATTGTGTACAGCGACGGCGAGCACCTTCTTCGTCTCGTCGTGACCGATCACATACTGGTCAAGAAACTCCTTGATGGCCTTCGGCGTCGGAGTCGGCGGCAAGGGCGGCGCACCGGTCGCCTGCTTCTCGTGACGCGTCACCATCTCGTTCGCGTGCTTGACGCAGTCGATGCAGATGTTGCCGTCCGCCCCCGGAATGATCGTCACCTCGCGGGAGGAGCGACCGCAAAACGAGCAGATGTATTCTTCTTCTTTCACAGCACTTCGTCGATCAGGCCCCACTTCTTCGCCTCTTCGGCGGACATGAAGTGGTCGCGGTCGGTGTCCTTGACGACATCCGCCATCTTCTGGCCGGAATGCTTCGCGAGGATGCCGTTCAGAATCTCCTTCAGGCGCAGGATCTCCTTCGCGGTAATCTCGATGTCGGAGGCCTTGCCTTCGGCACCGCCCCACGGCTGGTGGATCATGATGCGCGCATTGGGGAGCGCGAAGCGGCGGCCCTTGGCACCGGCCGTCAGCAGCACCGCGCCCATGGACGCGGCCTGGCCGATGCAATAGGTCGCGATCGGACACTTCACGAACTGCATCGTGTCGTAGATCGCGAGACCCGCCGTGACGCTGCCGCCAGGCGAGTTGACGTAGACGGAAATCTCCTTCTTCGCGTCCTGCGACTGCAAGAAGAGAAGCTGAGCGCAGATGGCGTTGGCCATCTCGTCATTCACTTCTCCGGAGATGAAGACGATGCGGTCGAGGAGGAGGCGCGAGTAGATGTCATATGTCCGCTCGCCCTTCCCGGTCTGCTCGACCACATAGGGAATCATGTAGTTCTTCATTTTAATTCTTGGCGTTCGCGAGGACGAACTCAATGACCTTCTTGCCCTTCTCCTCGTCCTTCGCCTCGATCTTCTCGGCGGTGGCGATGGCCTCGAGGACGTACCAGAGGCGGACCTGCTTGGTGGCGGCAGCCTCCGCGTCCTTCAGAATCTTGTCGCGGTTCTTCTCGAAATACTCGGCGTTGAGGCCGGAGTACTGCGCGCGCTGCGCGAGCTCCTGCAGATAGCCGTCCATCGCACGGCGGACCTGGCTCTCGGGAACGTCGAAGTCGACCTTCTTCATCAGGAGCTCGACCGCCTCGTTCTCGCGACGCATCGTCTCGTTGTCGACGGCGCTCTTCTCGAGCGACTCGCGGATCGTCGCCTGCAGCTTCTCAAAGCTCTCGGCCTTTGCCTTCTCGGCAAATTCCTTGTCGTCGGGGAGGATGCGACGGCGGAAGCTCTTGAGCGTCACCGTGTAGGTGGCCTTCTCGCCCTTCAGCCCTTCGGGAGCGGACTCCTTGTCGAACTTCGCCTTGATGCCCTCCTTCGTCTCGCCAGCCTTCATGCCCTTGACGGCATCGAGGATCTCGGGGAGGAAGCGGCCTTCTTCAACCTGCGTCCAGAAGCCCTTGCCCTCGGCGACGATCTTCGCCTCGGGATTGATCTCGAGGATCTTCTTCTTGCCGACCATGCCCTCATAGTCGATCTGGATGAAGTCGCCGTCTTGGACGGCGTCGCCCTCCTTGGCGTCCTCGTACTTCGCATACGCGGCGCGCAGGCGCTCGAGCTGATCCGCGACCGCGGCATCATCGACCTTCGCGTCCTTGAACTCGATCTTCAGGCCCTTGTACGTCGGCAACTTGAACTTCGGCTTCGTCTCGACGATCGCCACGAAGGATCCGCCCTTCTCGTCGTACTTCAGATCCTCGACGTTTGCGAGCGCAACCTCTTCGATTGCCTCGGCCTTAATCGCTTCGGGATAGTTTTTCTGGAACATCGCACGCTGTATTTCCTGCTTGAGGCCGTCCGCAAACTCCTTGCGGATGATCTGCAGAGGCACCTTGCCCTTGCGGAAGCCGGGAAGCTGCGCCTCGCGGAGAAACACCTTCTCCACGTCCTTCACGATTGCGTTCATCTCGTCCGCCTCAAGCGTCACGCTGAGCTTGACCTGGCACTTGTCCTGGCTCTTGCTGCTGGTCTTCATTCTCTAGATTTCTCCTATGATTCTAAATGTCGGTAAATTATATCATATCGGACCGTTTTGCGAAAGGTCGACCGTTTTCACCTTCAGCGCTTTCGCCATCGCCTTCGCAACGGCGCGGATGCCGAAGACCTCCGTTTCGTAGTGACCTGCGCAAATCATCTCTATCCCGCAGTTCTCAGCGGCAATGACGTCGCCCCAGCTCGCCTCGCCGGTGACATAGAGTCCGCAGCCGAGTTTCTTCGCCTCCTCGGCGAACTCGCCTGCACCGCCCGAGCAAATTCCAATCAGCTGTCCGTGAAGATTCGTCCCGATGACGCCGATCACGTTGCCGTGATAGGAAAACGCCGGATGCACTTTCTTGAGTCCGAAATACTTCGCGAGCTGCGCATTGTTCCCGAGGGTCGGATGCGCGTCGAGCGGCAGATGACAGGCGTAGATCGCGAGGTTCGCGTCCATCGCCGCCTTGACGACGTTGTAGATGCCGCCTTCGATCCGCCGAATGCCGCCGCCCCAGGAAATGCCGTGGTGGACGACGAGAAGCTGCGCGCCGGCTTTCGCCGCGGCCTTTACCGCCTTCACGCTTGCATCCACTGCAAACGCCACCAGCTTCACTTCGGACCTCTGACCTCCGACCTCTGACCTTTCGATCTGAATCCCATTGTTGGAGACGTCGTCGAAGGCGGCGACGTTGAGCGTCTGGTCGAGCCAGGTTACGATCTTTTCGAGTTTCATATCGCAGCTATGATGATTGCACCAAGAATAAGCAGGAAGGCAACGAGCTTTTTCCAGCCGGGGACCTTTTGCTCTTCGGCGGAGATTTTGAAGAGTTTCGCAACGCCGCGGAAAGCAAGCGGAATGCGGCCCTTGGGCGTGACCATCGCACCCGCCACGCAGACGAGCGCGATGACGGCGATGATGCGGACGATCTGAAGCGTGACGAGCATCACTGCAAAGCCGAGAGGATTTCGGGAAGAAGCTGCTTCTTGCGCGAGAGGACGCCCGGCATCAGCAGCGTGCCGCGTTCGCTCCGGCGATACGGCAGGGCACGGCGGACCGACTCGGATCCGCAGAAGAGGAGTTCCGAATTGCCGCGCGCGGGATCCGTCACCATCAGCGCCATGAAGTCGAGACCATCCTCCTTGACCGTCCGCTCCATGGCGGCTGTGAGGTCCCCGGACTTACGGTGGAAAAGCGTGAGATTCGACTCCTCGATCTGCGCGAGGACAAACTTGCAGCCGCCTTCCGAATAGGTCTTCGCGTCGATTGCAATCGCCTCTTCGGGAGACATCGACGTGAGCGGCGAGGTGACGGACATCAGCCCCTCCATAACCGACGCAGCTGTCTCGCCGCAGAGCTTCTCAAGCCATGCGCACATCTGGCGGTCCGTCTCCGTCGTCGTCGGCGACTGGAAGAGGAGCGTGTCGGAGACAATGCCGGCGATGAGAACACCGGCGATTTCGCGGGTCGGACGCTCTCCGGCGCCGCGGTACATCTTCGCGACGAGCGTGCACGTCGAACCGACGGCGTCCGCCATATAGCGGATCGGATCCTTCGTCGGCGCGAACGCGATGCGATGATGATCGACGACTTCGACGACGGGTATCTCCTCCGCACCGGGAATGCCCTGCTCCGTCTCGTTGTGGTCGACGAGGATCATCCGGTACGGCGGCTCTTCTGCAAAAGCGCGCTTCAGTACCGTCCCGATCAGCCGTCCGCGCTCGTCGACGACAGGAAAGTGATTGTGAGAGTTGCGGATCGCAGACTGGCGGATGTCGTGCACGCGATCCGTGTCGACGAGCGGCTCCGTCTGGTGCAACGACACCTCGCCAACCGGCATCGAGAGGTCGGACTTCGCGATGAAGAGCGACAGAAGTTCGGCGGGGCGCAGCATGCCGACAAAGCGACCCTCGGCGTCGCGCACCGGCAGCGAAGACTGTCCGCTCACCTGTAGCGACTTAAGCGCGTCCACCAACGGCACGGACGCGTCAATCGTCGGCACGGAGGTGTCCATCAAGTCCCGAACGCGCACGTAGACGTCACGCTTCGCGCAAATCGGCGGCAGCTGGAAATGGTCGAAGACCCATTGCGCGCGCGGTGGCAGACGCCCGGCGCAAATCGCCTCGACGTCCGCGAGTCCCGTCCGCCGCCGGAGATCGGCGAGCGCACAGGCGCTCGCCACCGAATCAACGTCGGGATTGCGATGCCCGCAGACCCAGGTCTTCATCAGGCGCCGGCGCCGGAGACGGATCCGATGATCTTGACCATCGGGAGAAACATGGCGATGACGATCGTGCCGACGACGACGGCGAGGACGATGATCAGCGTCGGTTCGATCGCCGCAGTCATGCCGGCGACGGCATTGTCAACTTCATCGTCATAGGTGTTGGCGATGCGCGTGAGCATGTCGGCAAGCGCGCCGGTCTCCTCGCCGACCTCGACCATCGAGACGACCATCGGCGGGAACACCTTGCACTGCGAGAGCGGCTGGGTCATTGACTCGCCTTCCTTCACCGAGTCATGCACGTTCTGAATCGCCTCCGTGAGCACCCGGTTACCCGTCGTATCGCGGGTGATCGTCAGCGACTGCAGGATCGGCACGCCGGACGAGAGAAGCGTGCCGAGCGTGCGCGTGAACTTCGAAACCGCGGACCGTTGGGTCAGCGTGCCGGTGACCGGCATCTTCAGCTTCAGAACGTCGAAGAAGTAGGCTCCCTTCTCCGTCTTGCCGACGATCTTCATCAGCACCACGAAGGCGACGACCGCCAGGAAGATCTGCAGGCCATTGTGCTGCACGAAGCCAGACGCGTCGATCACGAACTGCGTGATCGGCGGCAGAGCCGCGCCACCCAGCATGTCGTTGAACACCTGCTGGAATTTCGGAATGACCGCCACGAGCAGGAACGCCGTGATGCCGATTGCGGCAACGAGAACCACGATCGGGTAGATCATCGCGCCCTTCACCTTGTTCTTGATCTTCTCGCTCTTCTCGGCGAATTCGGCGAGACGGCCGAGGACGACTTCAAGAACGCCGCCCGCTTCACCTGCCTTGACCATGTTGACGTAAAGATGGTCGAAAATCTTCGGATACTGCGTGAGCGACTCGGAGAACGTTCCGCCGGCTGCGATGTTCTCGCCGATGCCGTTCAGGGCCTCGACCATCTGGGGATCCTTCATCTGACGCTTCAGAACCTCAATGCCGCGCATCAACGGCAAGCCCGCGTTGACAAGCGTCGCCAGCTGACGGGTGAACTGAGTGAGGATCTTGGTCTTGATTTTGCCCCGCATCCAGCTCGGCAGCTTCAGGTTGATGTTGATGTCCTTGTTCAAGCCAGACTTCTTCTTCTGCGGAGTCGGAGCCTTCGCCTTCGGCTTCGCAGAAGACGACTTCACTTCGCCGAGCGCCGTCGGCAGAAGCCCTTGAGCCCGTACGGCGGCAATCGCCGAATTGCGGTCACCGGCCTCAACCGTGCCCCGAGTCTCGTTACCTGCAGAATCCTTCGCGATATACTGAAATGTTGCCATAGCGTTTGACTTTAGACCTTAGACGTTTGACTTTAGACGCCTAGTTTTCCTAATTATATCATTTTCCAACGCAGAAACGGGAAAAAAGATTGTCCAGCAGATTACTCGAATACGTTACGCCGATTGCCGCGCCCAAGCGCTCGGCGGCGGCGCGCACGGCATTGGCCGTCAAGACGAGATCCTCTTCTTGTCGTCCCTCTCCCGTCTCCTGTCCTTCGCCCGTTTCCAGCAACGTCAGTGCCTCGCGAAGGGCGACGAAGTTGCCTTCCGGCAAATCGACAACGCTCGTTTCGGCCTTTTCCTTGAGCTTCGCGACAATCTCCCGCTTCAGCTCGTCAAGACCCTCACCCGTCTTCGCGGAGACGTTGAGACCAGGTCCGCGGACGAGATCGCACTTGGTTGAGAGATTAAGCGGTTGAGAGGTTAAGCGGTTCAGCAATTGAGCAATTGAGCCGTTAAGCGGTTCGCCAGCTTCACTGTTTCTCAACCAAAGGACGAGATCGGCCTTCGCAATCAGGTCTTCGGCACGACGGACGCCTTCGCCTTCGACCTCGTCCTGCGACGTGCGGAGACCTGCGGTGTCGACGAGGCGGATCGGCCAGCCGTCGAGGTCCAGCCACTCTTCGATTGAGTCGCGCGTCGTGCCGGGGATGTCGCTGACGATCGCGCGGTTCTCCTCCAGCAGCGCGTTCATCAGCGACGACTTGCCGGCGTTCGGCGGCCCGGCCAGCACCACGAGCGCGCCCTCCCGCAGGATCTTCCCCTCGTTCGCCCGACGCAATGCCCCTGAAATCCGGGATCTGAGATCTGAGATCTGAGATCCAAGCTCGCGGACGTAATCGTCCGCGAGCTCGCCTTCGTCAACGTCAAGCGCGTGCTCGAGCCGCGTCGACAGGTCGAGAGCGGAATCGTACAACGACTTAAGCTCGCGCCGTTTGCGTCCGGAAAGTCCCTCCAGCGCAGCGTCTGCCGCACGAGCGGTCTTCGCATCGACGAGATCGAGGACAGATTCCGCCTGATCGTAGTCGAGCTTGCCGTTCAGAAACGCGCGCTCGGTGAACTCGCCGCGCCGCGCCAGCCGCGCACCGGTCGCAAGACACGCCTCCAGCACCCGCCGCGGCGTCACCGTGCCGCCATGACACTGGAACTCCACCACGTCCTCGCCGGTATAGCTGTGAGGACCTTTGAAGAACAGGATGACCCCTTCGTCGACATTTGCGATTCTGCCGACCCTGATCCCCGGTCCCTGATCCCTGATTCTTGTGAGGCGTTCAGCGATGCTGAACGCCTCACTCCCGCTGACCCTGACGACAGCAACGCCACCGCGCCCAGGCGCGGTGGCGATCGCCGCAATGGTATCACCCCAGACTACCATCTACCAACTATTTCGTCATGCGGAAGAACTTCCGCATCTCCTCGGGCGTCTGGCAGGCCAGGAGGCGCCTGTACCCGTCGTCCGCGCGGAGCGCACGAGAGATGAAGCTCATGAGCTGCAGGTACGGCGTCTGCTGCGCGTCGTTCGCAAGCGTGAGGACGATGATCTGCAACGGAGAGTTGTCGATCGTTTCGTAGTCCGGAATGCAGCCGTTCGCCGTTCCCTCGTTGTCAAGAATCGCGACCGCACCGGCGATGCCGGTCACCACGGAGGAGCGACCGTGCGGCACGGCGATGCCATGGTCGAGCCCGGTCGGCATCGACTCCTCGCGCCTCAGCACGGCGGCCGTCGCGGCCGCGGCATCCGCCACGTGGTGCGGACAAGTCTTCGCGATCTCATTCACAATCTTCTCGATCGCCTCCTGCTTTGACGCCGCGCGGAACTTCGGCAGCATCACGAAACCCTGCACATAGCGGCCAACACCGGACCGCCCGGCCTTGACCACCGGCTCCTTCAGGATCTTCTCGACGTCCTCGCGGCGGATGGGTTTGGCAATCGCGCGCGCGAGCTCGTTCATCTGGCTCACGACCTCCATCCACGCCGTCATCACCATCGCCTCCTGTGCAGGCGTGCAGGCGAAGCGGATGACCGAACCGTCGCGGCGGATGGAGAACTCGATGTCGTCCATCGCCGCCGCCCAGATGTGGTCATCGGGCGACAGCTCGCTCAGGTAGAAGCCTTCGTTGCGGAGCTCCTGGATCAGCTTCGCGATCATGACCTGCGCGACCATCGGCGAACCGAGTTCGAAGGAGACGTTGCGCGAGCCGTCCTTGCTGGGCTTCGGATGCCGCACGCCCTTCGCCTTGGGCGCGAAAAGCCCGACCAGCGCGGGCGGCGCGACGACGGTCGTGACGAGCGTCATCATGATGCCGATGCCGAAGATCTCCTGCGTGAGGTAGCCGGACGAGAGGCCGAGACCCGCGATGATGAGCGCAACCTCGCCGCGCGGGACCATGCCCGCGCCGATGCGGAGTCCGCCCAGCGCATTGAAACCGCAGCACATCGACGGCACCATGCAGCCGATGATCTTCGTCGCGACCGCCAAGACCGTGTAGATGCCTCCGAAGACGAGGACCGGCTTCGAACAAAGCGCGCTCACGTCGACCATCATGCCCATCGAGCAGAAGAAGATCGGCACGAGGAACGTGTAGACGGGCGTCAGCATCTCCTGGATCGGATGCTTGAGATCGGTGCGCGAGAGCGCGAGGCCCATCACATACGCGCCGATGATCATCGCAAGCCCCATGAACTCGAAGAAACCCGCGAGGACCAGCGCAAGTCCGAAGGCCATCGTCGCGATGACGACCGGGCTCTTGAAGACGTTCTTCAGGAACTTCGCGATGTACCGCGCGAAGACGAGACCGACCGCCGTCGCACCCAGCCACACGCCGAACGCCTTGAGGGCCACAAAGCCAATTTCACCCCAATCCATCGCTCCGCCCGCCGCGCCGGTCTTCGCCGCCGCGTGGTTCGCCGCGATGATGCCGTTGCCTATCGCGAGGACGATGAGGCCGAGCACATCGTCGATCACGGCGCCTGCCATGATCGTGACGCCCTCCTCGGAGTCCATCTTCTTCTTCTCGGAGAGGATGCGCGCCGTGATACCGACCGACGTTGCCGTCGACATGATGCCCATGTAGAGCGGCGCCTCGCGCGTCATCGCCTCCGCCAGCGGAATGCCGACGAGGCAGTGCTTGCCGCCTTCCGCAAAGACCGCGAAGAACTTCGGGAGAAGGTAGACGGCGCACAGGTCGCCGAGAACGAACGAGACGATCACGCCGCCGAGGCCGACCATCAGGCCCACGAACGAATACTTGAGGAACATCTTCAGGTTCGTCTCAAGTCCCGACAGGAACAGCAGAATCACCGACGCGAGCGTCGCGATGCCATAGAGCGATTCGCTCGTCGCGTCAAACATGAACCCGCCGCCGACCGTGGTGCCGAACATCGTCTGCAGGGGAGCTGCCGTGCCGTCGGGAAGATACGCCGCCGCATTCATCACCTTCAACGCTGCGCCGTGGAAGAGCCCGTACTGGAACACGCCAGTACCGAACCCGATGCCCCCCAAGGCCCACGGCCCGATCACGATGCCCGCCGCGAGCTCGCCGAGAATCGACGGCAGCTTCATCCAAGCGGCGACCATACCGCCCAGCTTCGCCGCGAAGATGATGATGCCAATCTGCAGCACCAGGAACATCATCTCCTCCACGCGCGGGAGGTTGAAGTCCGGATACGCCGGAATCATCTCAGTGGAGCCAAAAACACCCGCCGCTGCGAAAATTGCCGCGACCACCAAAAACAACTTCTTGTTTTTCATTTAGGCATACTTCCGGACGATTGCCTCGTACTCGGAGGCCTGGGCCTCCATCGACTCGACCATCTTGAACTGCGTATGGCAGCGGACAAGGTTATGGCCTTCGTAGGCCGTGTGGAAATAGGTGTCGCCGGCAAGATAGTCGGTGAGGAAACGGATGCCGATCGTGAGCGTGATGAGACGGCCCGAAAATGCGAGGTTCGCCTTCTCCGCGTCGGTGAGGAACTTCGCCTGCGCGAGATAGCCCTTCACGAGCGCCTCGAAGTACTTCTTCTTCGAATAGACCTTCGATAGGTCCTTCTCGTCTTCGGCCGCCGCCGCGGACGAGGTGCGCACCATGTCACCGAAGTCGTAGAGCGCCGAACCCGGCATCGTTGTGTCAAGGTCGATGACAACGTTCGTACCGTCGGGCGCAAGCATCACGTTGTTGATCTTCGTGTCGTTGTGCGTAATCCGCTCGGGAATCTCGCCCTTCGCCATCATGGTCACGATCTTAGCCGCCTCTTCGCGACGGCGATTCACGAAATCAAGCTCCGCCTGCACAGACGCCTTGCGGCCCTTTATGTCCGCCGCAGCCGCCTCATCAAGAAGCCGAATGCGGTCGACCGTATCGTGGAACTTCGGAATGACGGGGAGAAGCTGCGGTTCTGGCAGATCCGCAAGCGCATTCTGAAACGCAGCGAACGCACCGGCCGCGAGCTCCGCCTGCGCGGGATCCGTAATGACGTCGACTGACGTATAGCCCTCGAGGAAGGCATAAAGACGCCACGGATTCTCGTACCCGAGGACGTCGAGCGTCTTCACGCCCTTGGACTTCAGATGGTTAGTGACGCGGATGATGTTCGACTTGAGGATGTCCTTGTCGAAGGCGTCGGTGACGCGCTGCAAAATGTAACGGACACCCCGCTTCGTCTCAACCTTGAACGTGTCGTTGATGTGTCCTGAGCCATAGCGGCTCACATCCGTCTGATCTGTGATGCCGAAGCCCTTGAGTACGGCGGAGAGTTCATCCTGCGAATAAGTTCTGTTAGACATCTCTCGAAATTCCTTTCAAGTGATGATTATATCAAAAAAAACGGATGTCGGGGGACTACCGAATGGAAACATAGGGGTCGCCGCAGATTGAACAGATCGCTCCGTCATGCAAAGGCGCTCCGCAGTTGGGACAGCGTTTTTCAAGAATCTCTCCACAAAGCGCGCAAAACTTCCCACCGACTGGATCCGCTGTCAGTCGGTTCGGCAAGGCATAGGTCCTTCCGTCGACTTCGTAGATCTTGTTCGACGGACAGTGTGCGTTTGGACAAAAACCATGCACTCGGATTTCCGAAGGCACCGCAAAATTCGTCGGCACCTCCCGAATCGGTTCAGGCTCTTTCTCCGTCAACGAAATGCCAAACCTCTGAGCCAGCTTGTTGACAACTTCTTCGTTAAGCTTCGTCCCATCACCCTGTTCGAACATTGAAAGGGCCGATTGTTTACAGCCAACCTCTGCTGCGACAATGCTCTGTGAAAGCTTCGCCGCACGGCGAGCTTCCTTAATCTTCAGGCAAATCTCTGGACTCAACTTTGTCACGGGCGCATATTATGGACTTTATTTTATCAACTGACAAGGGGCTAGTTATCAACTCTATCAACAGATTTATCAACATATTAACAATAATATCAACATAGGTTGATAAGATTGTTGATAAATATCAATAAGTCCGTTTGATAATTTCGTCCGGCAGTAAATATTGATCGCCATTTTTATGGCTAATCCCGCATTTTTCAAGTTCTGCAATCACTGGACCAGAAAGGATATTGGCGTTTTCTGCAAAAAACTTTTTGAGCGCCTCGCGCTTTTTGGTCAAGTTACCCAGCGGTACATTGGCGACAAGGACACTTTCAAGAATCTGGGCACGGCGGATGCGGCCATCTTTTTCGGCTTCCTCGCGTGCCTCCTTGATGACTTCCAGAACGTGATCGCGCGTCTCTCCAGGGAAACGATCGTTCAATTCCGGATCACGATCAATCAAAGCAACTTTGTTGGATGCTTCGCCTTCGGCATTCGCGGCAAGGACATCGCCGACCTTGGCCAACGCAACCTTCAATTCTCCAATTTTTGATTCGTAATCTGAAATTTGAGATTTGAGACGTGAAATTTCAAATTTCAGAGACTCGTTTTCCTTCGTCAGCAAACCAATACGTTCGTCCTGTTCGGCCTTGTCGGCTGCCAGAGATTCGATGACGGCCTTTTGCACGTCCAGCTCTTCCTCAACGGGAACTTCTTCAGGTGTACGCACAGCAGGACCTTTATCTTGCGTGCGATTGAGAAACTCACTCATTTCCATTGATATTCTGACCTTTCAGTTCGCATCCCTCGTAGAGGAACAGCCGACAGTCGATCGGTCCGTTGAAAAACGGGATGCGCGTCTTGTAGTAAAGATTGACGAGATGCGAAAGCTCCTGGCTTCCGGTGATGAGCGCACCCATCCATCCCGGACACTTTTCATGCAGAAACGTTCCAATGCGCTCGTAGACTGGCGCCAATTCCTTTGGATTCCCCAGACGAATGCCATATTCGGGATTGAAGAAGATGCACCCCTTCGCTTCTGGAATGGGAGTTTCGGCAAAGTCACAAGCCTTGAAGGTAATGTAAGGAGCAACACCGGCGGCAATCGCATTCGTATGTGCGTTTTCGACCGCTTCAGGCGAGATGTCGGTTGCGATGATCGGCGGAAGGTTATCCGTCGTCTCATGTGATTTTGCTTCTAACACGATTTCTTTCCAGATCTGTTCGGGCGATGCGCCCGAGTGCTGGCGAGGAGCAACCGTTGGCGCGGATTCTCCTGGAATGATTCGTCCGTATCCTTTGATTGACTGAAATGCGAAATGCCCCTTCAGGGCACCTGGGGCTCGGTTCATCGCAATCATCGTCGCCTCAATGGCAGGTGTACCGCTACCGCACATCGGTGAGAGAAACGGCGTCTTGGAGTCCCAGTGCATAGCCATGATGCAAGCTGCGGCAAGCGTTTCCTGCATCGGTGCAGAACCTGGTATCTTGCGATAGCCACGTTTCGAAAGAGGTTCTCCCGAAGTATCAAGGTAAATGATCGCTTCGTCTTTTTCCCAATAGACGAAAACGGCAGCCCCTTTGTTCTCTCCTCCGGAATCAGGACGTCGCTGACACTTCTCGCGCATACGGTCTGCAATCGCATCCTTGGTATGGAGAGAAGGCAGACGTGTGTCGCGGATCGTATAGTTATGAACAACCGATGACACGGAAAAGTATCCGTCTGCTTCCAGCAAGTTTTCCCAGTCGATTGACAGCACGGCCTGATAGAGGTCGCGTATGTTTCTGCAAGTCGTCCTCAGAAGCGGAACCAGAACCCGATGCGCCGTCCTGAGAAAGAGATTCAGCCTCATCATGTCGCGCATGTCACCGCGAACAACCACCGTGTTTTCTGTCACCTCAATGGGCTTATAGCCCATATCAAGCACTTCCGCCTCGGTCCAGCGGGACAATTGCTTGGCACAGGAGATGATTATGGGAAAGTTCTTATCTGTCCAGATCTTCATTTTCACTTTAGCTGATGCGCAGAGGCATCAGCACATACAGAAACGGAATAGAACACTTGATGACGGCGGGAGAATGTTCGTCATTGACATTGAACGTGATTTCATCGTCGTCAATGGCCTTAAGCGGATCCATCACATAAGAGGGATTGAACATGATCTCTATTTTTTCCCCTGCATATTTGATTGGAACAACATCCTTTGCTTCACCGATGTCCGATGCTGCTGATGTAACAGTCAGTTTGCCGCTTTCAAAGATGAGTTTGGTCGAATGCGCTTCGTCCATCGTCATCACGCTTGCCCGATCAAGTGCATCCAACATCAATTGACGATCCACGGTGATGTGTTCAGCAGTTTCCTTCGGTATGACCTGCTTATAATTTGGATAGGCGTCATCTATGACCTTCGAATAGATCATCACGTTGTCAAGCTTGAAGCAAATCTGAGATTTCTGTACGATTAATGAAAGGTCTCCTTCTCCCAAAAGGCATCTTTGAAGTTCAGCCACCGCCTTTGATGGAAGAACGATGTCCTTCTCGGCATCTTTCAAAAATTCAACTTCATTTTCAACCAACGCCAGTCTGCGCCCATCTGTCGCCACCATTGTGAGCTTGTTGTCCTTAAAGCTCATCAACACGCCCTTCAGCGTTCTGCGCGTATCGTCCTGACTTGCCGCATACGACACTTTCTTCAGCATTTCCTTGAACACCTGCTGAGAAACCGTATAGACATAAGCGTCTTCATCCTTGGGCAATCGAGGAAATTCCTTTTCAGGCAAACCTACCAGTTTGTATCGCGCATTGCCGGCGCTGATTGAAGCCCTTTCCTTTTCGTCAACTTCAATCTCCACCTCACCCTCAGCGACTTTCGTGATGGCATTGAAAAGCAGTTTAACGGGTAATGTCGTGCTCCCACTCTCCTCGACTTCACATCCACAACTCGCCTTAATTGAAATGTCTAAGTCAGTTGTCGTCATCTTGATTTCACCGCCGCCGACTTCAAGAAGAACATTCTGAAGAATCGGCAACGAGCCTTTCCCGGCAACGATGTTCTGAACTGACTTCAGTCCCTCCAAAAATTTAGACCGTACTATTTTTAATTTCATTTTTATTCTCCTTCTTATTAACTCGTTATTTGATTGTATCAAATATTAGCTGTTAGATAAAGTAGGACAAATTATTATTATTAGGAATGTTGATTCTGTTGACAACTCATTTTTAGATTGATTTCATTGGAGTTTGAGCTTGTCTGGTCTGTTGACTCTTTGAATAGATTGTTTTAAACCGATGTTGATTTCAAATTCGCCTGTTGACAATTCAATTTTTTGTGAAACCTTTTTATTCACTTTGTCTTCATGTTGTTAGCATCTCATCAGTCCATTTTATCAGAGAGATTATAGCCGAATTCGGAAAGTATTTCGGCTAAGGTTGCCTTGAGATCGGATTCTACGTCAAGTCTCTTTTCGATGTTTTTGACACCATGAATAATAGTGGCATGAGTTTTTTCAAAGAGCTTTGCAATCTCCGGTAAACTTTTAGTTGTGAATTTTCTGGCAATGTACATTGCTAACTGTCGTGGAGTAACAATTGACTGGGTTCTTTCGGCTGAAAGAATTTGCGTTATTGTTACTGAATATTTTTTGGCTACGACAGCTTGTATTTCTTCGATGTTCAGCTTTTTGAGAGTCTGCTCTTTTTCTATGAAATCCTTCAGCAGTTTTGACAGTGTTTCTTTAGTCAGGTTTTCTGTTGGGTCCATAGATCTAAAGATGCTGACACGATGTAATGCACCTTCCATTGCACGAACATGGCTTTTAATGGTATCAGCAATGAATTCCAGGGCGTAATCTGGTATTGCCGGTTTCATTGATTCAGATTTCTTACGCAAAATGGCCAGTCTTGTCTCGTAATTTGGAGATTCTATTTCCTGAACCATGCCCCCTTCAAAGCGTGAAATGAGCCTTTCTTCCACTGCCGGCAAGTTTTTAGGCGCAACATCTGAAGTCATCACGATTTGCTTATGAGCCTGCCAGAGGGCGCAAAATGTATTGAAGAACTCTTCCTGAAATTGTTTGCCCTTTTGCAAAAACTGCACATCGTCTACCATCAATAAGTCAATTGTGCGGTAACGGTTTCTGAACGTTTCAATTTGACCGTTCTTCAATGCGTTTACATATTCATTCAGAAATGTTTCCGCCGTCAGATAGCAGATTGCCATATTGGCGTTGCGTCGCTTCAGTTCGTTACCGATGGCTTGCATCAGATGTGTTTTTCCAAGGCCAGTTCCACCATGAATGAACAGCGGATTGTAACCGCTTTTTCCTGGATTTGAAACAACGCCTTGAGCTGCCGCCAATGCCCAGCTGTTGGACGGCCCTCGAACGAATTCTTCAAACGTGTATTCTTCATTCAACGGCATCGTCGATATAAAGGTCGACGTTGCATTTGAATAAGACTGTCTGCCCATTTGGTTATGCGGCATGATGATCGCAGGCTTTGCCGTTTCATCATACTTGAATTCCAAACCGATTTTTTCTCCATCGGCTACAAGTTCCAAGCACTTTCGCAAACGTTCCGAATAATTGTCTTTGAGATAGTCGGCTGCATACGCGTTTGAAGTCAACACGATGAAGTTATCTCCCTTGCGCGAAACGGAAAGAATCATTGACAGGTATCGATCGACCTGACTCTTCTCCTCTACCGAATGCAATGTGGAAAGATAAATTTCCTTCGCGCGTTCCCACATTTCCTTCGACGTGATGTCTATCGTTTCATTCATATTCGAAATCCACCTAGTTATTAACACTGCCTAATTATACAAAAATCAACTGACGAATGGCAAAGGAAGAAGTCTACTTATATCATCAACATATCAACAATTTTTGTTAATAACTTTAATGATGTCCCCGCTTAATAATAATCGCTAAGACAGCTACATCGGCTGGATTGACACCTGGTATTCGTCCAGCTTGTGCAAGTGTTTCCGGCCGGTATTTTTTGAGCTTTTCGCGGCTTTCATATCTAACAGCTGTACACTTGTCATAATCCAACCATTTTGGCAGACAGATTGATTCATCCAGTTTTGCTTTTTCGGCTGCTTTCTTTTCTTGTTCAATATAAGGCTGGTAATGTCGTATAATATCTATTTCTTGAATTAACATTTTTGCATTTGCAAATGTCTTGAATTCAGGTTGCAATTTAGGATTGAGATTATGTTCAACGCAAGAGTTAATAAATTCAAATTCGCGTTTTCTTGCATCGAGAATTTTCGGAGTAAGAATACCGGCTTTTGTTGCTGCATCAAGTAAACGGTAGCGAGCATTATCCTGTCTGAGTATTAGACGTCTTTCAGCTCGGCTCGTAAACATACGATAGGGTTCATCTGTACCTTTTGTGACTAGGTCATCAATCATTACACCAATATAGGCATCTTGCCGACTGAGAATCAAAGGCTCTTTTTCCTTAATAAGTAGTGCTGCATTGATGCCTGCCATAATTCCCTGTGCAGCGGCCTCTTCATATCCAGTTGTGCCGTTAATTTGTCCAGCAAAGAATAGGCCGTTTATTCGTTTTGATTCTAGTGTATGCTTCAGTTCAAGAGAATTAATTCCGTCATATTCAATTGCATAAGCGTATGCAAGAAACTCTGCTGTTTCTAAACCTGGTACTGAATGTACCATTTGTTCTTGTATTGTCTTTGGCAAACAACAACTCAACCCATTTGGATAAATGATTTGTCCAGAAGAGTCTTCTGGTTCCAGCATGACATGATGTTGTTGCGCTGAAGTAAAGCGAACAATTTTATCTTCTATTGATGGACAATATCTTACTCCGGTTCCTGTGATTTCACCTCCATACAATGCTGAACAAGTCAGGTTTTCTCTTATAATTTGATGAGTTTTTTCAGTTGTATGGGTCATCCAACAGGGAAATTCGGGTAATGTTCCACGTGGAACATGGTCATGATCGAGATCTTGTTCCACGTGGAACAACGGATGCGGATGTTCACCCTCTTGAGGGATGCATTGAGAAAAATTGCAACTTGAAGCTTTAAGTCGAGGAGGTGTACCAGTTTTGAGACGAATCAAATCAAATCCTTTTTCAGCAAGAGAGAAGGAAAGCTGATTGATTGAAGGTCTATTGTCTCCCGCAGAGTCGGTGCAATGTTTGCCTATCCATACGCGTCCTCGCAAGGATGTGCCTGAAGTGATGATGACAGCTTGTGAAAAAATAGATCCATGAGAATCGGTCTGTACACCAATTATATGATCGTTTTTGATGATAAGTGAAATGACGGAATCTTCGAGAACGGTTAAAGAATCTTGCTGGTTGATGACCTGCTGCATTCTTACAGTATATTCTGTCTTTGCACATTGGCATCGTGTTGCCCATACAGCCGGGCCCTTGCTTCGATTGAGTATTTTAGACTGAAGGGCAGTAGCATCAGCATTGCGTCCCATCTCACCACCAAGAGCATCCAACTCATAAACCAGATGACTTTTTGCCAAACCTCCAATGGAAGGATTACAGGGCATTCGTGCTAGAGCATTTTTGCATGCCGTTATAAGAAGAGTGCGAATACCCATACGCGAAGCTGCTAGTGCTGCTTCAGCGCCGGAATGTCCGCCACCAACAACAATCACTGGGAAAGAGTCCAAGCAGTAGTTTTTCATAAGACGAAGATATTATACCAAAATTGTTAACTTGATTATGAACAATTTACAATATAACATTATGCGGCAATCAAGTCACGAAATTATACTATTGTGAATAAAATCAATCATTTAAAGCTAAAATGGAGTTTGTCAAGAAGAAGTTGTGAAATTCTGTCTACAATTATCAAATGATTATCAACATGAAAGCCTACTTGCTTATTTTATCATTTTTGTGGTATAATTTTGGAACTTGAAAGTCATTTATCTATTCATAGACGGGGTGGGGCTTCGAGAACCGGCAGCGGACAATCCATTGAACAAAGAAGTGTGTCCGACGCTTTGGCGGTTGATTGAGTGTCACTCAAAGCCAATCGACGCTTGTTTGGGTGTCGAAGGGTTGCCTCAGTCTGCTACAGGGCAGGCGACGATGTTCACGGGGGTGAACTGTTCGGCGGCAATTGGGCGGCATTGCGAGGGTTTTCCCGGGCAGGAGCTTCGCAAGATCATTGAAGACAACAATCTGTTCATGGAATTGCGCAAACGCAACAAGCGCGTGCGCTTTGCCGATGCGTATCTCGTGGATGATGTCAGCGAGATTGCTGCGCGGCGATTCAAGTCGGTGACAACTGTGATGGCGTTAACGGTTCCGGAATCGATTTCCCTTGCGGAAGATCTGATGTCTGATCGGGCGCTGATGCAGGACCTGACGCGGGAAACGATTCAAGATCGCTATCCTGACATTCCGGTCGTCACACCGCAGAGGTCTGCGGAACACCTCTTTCGACTGGCGCTCGCCAATGACTTCACACTGTATGAGTTTTTTCAGACGGACGTTTCCGGGCATTCGATGGACTATGCGCGCGCCTGCGCGGTCCTGCGGGTCTACGATCGGTTCCTTGCCGCGCTTGTACGGTGCACCGAGGCGGCGGGCATCACGCTCGTGATGACGGCCGATCACGGAAACATCGAGTCGATTGGCGAGCGCGGTCACACGCGCAACCCCGTGCCGTTCATAGTCTTTGGTCCAGGAGAGGAGTGGATTCGCGATCGGGTGAATTCCCTGCAGGATGTTACGCCTGCGATACTAGAGGCTTTTGACCGGTAACCATGGTGATTTACTTTAGACCTCCTTTCCCATGACGAGGTCGAATACCATGTCTGGATTTGCCTGCATTTTCTCCTTGAACGCCTGGCAGTTGGACATGCCGCTCTTCGCGAAGAAGTAGAGCGCGAGGGTTCTCGCGAGCATCAGGGCGCCAGTCACGTTCTCGTCGCAACGACGGGTGCGGATGTCTTCGCAGTATGTCCCGTCCCTCCGCGCGTGGTACTTCTCCACGCTCCATTCGCCGCGCACACCGTCCGCGAAGAACCCGGCGTCATGCCGTGCGTTGATGCGGACCGACGAGGCGTGATAGGAGATTTCCATGCTCGTCGTGCCCTTGAGCTTTCCCGCCAGGTGTTCGGTCTTCCGCCATGTCCGGACGAGCGTGTGTGCGCCGAACATTCCGAGTTGGACGGGATCGTCGAGCGCGTAGATGCGGGTGATGCGCGTTTCGATCCGGCTGCGGTTTGACTCTACTTTTTTTTGACGCCGTTCGGTTCTCGGGCCTTGGCGACGTTCTCCGCGTTCCTGAGGATCGTCTTCTGGTTCTCCTTGATCTGCAGCAGGTAGTCCCCGTTCGCGTCAAGGATGGCGCGGGCGGTGTCCTGCTGCCCGTGGAGCGCGTCCGCGCAGACGAGGGCGTTGGTGAGGTCCTGGTCGCGGATGAGCTTCTGTCCCTTCGGAAGCTCGCACTCGCCGATCGTCCCCTCCTTCCGCCGGGACGACGCGACCGCCACGGGCGCGCCCGTCTCGCAGTCGACCATCGAGACGACGCCCATGACCTCCTTGACGAACTTCCCGTCGAGCGCGAGCCTGCGGGGCAGCGTCCCTTCCTGCGACTGGAGCCAGGCGCTGAGCCTCTCTCCGAAGTCGGCGAGGTCGAGCTTCTTCAGGAACTTGTAGAACGTGACGTAGGAGGGGACCTTGAAGTATGCCTTCAGCGGCTTGCCGAACTTGTCCTTGTCGTGCCTCAGGCAGAGTTGCCTGCGCTGGGCCATCGTGAGCCGCTCCCCGAACCTCCAGACGGCCTTGACCGAGTTCGCCCCGCTCATCATCGCCATGACGACGATCGACAGCATGGAGGCCGCGGGGATGGACTTGTTGTCGTCACGCCAGTCCCTGACCCCGCGCATGGCCTCGTAGAGCGATTCCGCCTGTGCCGGCGAGACGGGGAGAACCCCGTCGGCGTCGCAGTGCGCGCCCTCCAGGCATTCGTCGGGAAGGTTCGGGGAGTTGAGCAGCTCGACGGCGTCGCGGGCGAAGGGCGCGACCCAGATTGTCTTCGGGTCGTCGTTCGGGATGTAGAAGTCGCATTCCTGCCGGTTGACCCGCGAGAAGCCCTTGGTCACGCCGAGAGGGATCCAGTTCGCGGCCTTGTAGCACGTTCCGGGCGAATGGTTGATGTCGCAGAACGTCTCGGCCAGGAGGGGGCGGTAGTGGAACTTCCTCTGCCACATCCGCGGCAGCTCGCGCAAGGCGAGGCCGAGGCACTGCGAGGCGAGGTTCGGGTGTGTTCCGGGCTTTGCGAGGATGGTGAAGCGCCTGTTGTTGAGGACGAGCTTCTGCCGCGCCCGCCGCAGCGCCATGTTCCATCCGATGTATTCGTCCCTCGGTCGCAGGTGGTAGCAGGCCGAGCCCCAGACCATCAGCGCCAGCCATTTCCCGTTTTCATCCTCGAAGACAATGCGCATGGTGTCGCCCCCGGAATGGGTTTCGCCCATGTGGTGGTACTTGCCTTCGAGCTTGCCGAACCGCTTGAGTTCCGTCGCCTTGTAGATGTGCCGAATCCTGATTTTCCCGTTCATGAGATGTGCCTGCTCCAAAATGGGACGAGCATATCATCTCAAAAATCGCCTCTTTTGTTAAGGGCGGGCGGAAATCCAATGGGAACGCGGCGGATCGAGAATGAAATTAATCACCATGCCGGTAACCGATCCGCGTTCTGGCGGATGGAATTTTTCGCCTCCTTTTGATATAATGGCGGCATGAGAATAGTTAGGAGCAAGCGAACGAGTCGCGTGCGAAATTTTTTCGCACTTGTCCTGCTGTATTCTCTTTTCGTTCCCCATCTCATCCCTCATTCCTCATTCCTCATCCCTTCGACCTATGCCTTCGATTCGGCGGAGTGGCATGGGAAGCGCGAGCTCTTTGCGCGCGAGGCCGAGCGACTGATGTCCGCCTACACGAATTGTTGCGCGAAGGTGAAGGAACCTGCGGAGAACGTGACGATTCCCGTCGAGACATATGGCGACGGGTCCGTGAAGGTCCTGGTGCACGCCGGAAGGGCGCAGTATTTTCTGGCAGAGGGCTTTGTCTGGGCTGAAGACGTCGAAGTCAGAAAACTTGCCAAAGGAGGTGCCGTCGAGGCGCGGCTTGTGGCTCAGAATTGCCTTGTGGACCGCAATTCGAAAAGCGGCTGGGCGGAAGGCGCGGCGAGAGTGACACAGGGGAAGACGTCATTCGAAGGTAAGGGCGTCTACTTCTCGGCGCCCGATTCCTACATCAAGGTATTTGGCGGATCCGTTGTGGAGTCGTCTGACCTTAAATTCGGGGGAGGCTTGCAATGACCGCGCTCCTGACATCTCTCCTGACTGTGACACTGTTGCTGGATCCGCCGACCGAAACTCCGGTTGCGCCGGTTGCGACAACGGTGAAGACGGTTGCGTCCTCCGCGAAGCAAGAGGTCACGTCGGCGCGGATCACGAGCCGCACGAGCGACTTCGACATGAAGGCGGGCGTGGTGATGTTCGAGGGCGACGTATGCGTGCGCTATTCCGAGGATTTCGTGATGTGCGCCGACAAGCTCTACATATTCCTCGCCGGTACGAACGAGTTGAGCCGCGTAGTCGCGGTTGGGGCGGTGTCGATTACCAACGAAAACCGCGTCGGAACCTGCGCGATGGCGACCTATCGTCGGCAAAGGGGAGAAATCGAGATGTTTGGCGATGGGAAGAAATCCTTAGCCAGCCTGAGCGACGGCAGGGGCGGCGCTCGTTCGCTGGAGGGTCTGCGGATCAGGTTTTGGCTGGGTTCCGAGCAGGCGGAGGTCGAGAAACCCAGGATTACGGCCGATGGGAACGGAGGAGCGAAGCTGCTATGAGTGACTTGGTGATGGAGGCGATGGGTGCAATGGTTCGCGAGCGGACGGCGAACGAAGACGCCGATCTGACGGCTACGGGTCTGGTGAAGGTCTATGGCGATCGGACTGTCGTCAACGGCATGAACGTGAAGTGCAGCTGTGGCGAGATCATCGGCATCCTCGGTCCCAACGGCGCAGGCAAGACGACGACGTTTTACATGATCGTCGGGCTCGTGAAGCCGGAGGCCGGAACGGTCCGGTTCCGCGGCGAGGACATCACGCGACTTCCCGTCTACGTCCGCGCGCGCAAGGGCCTCGGCTATCTCGCGCAGGAGGCAAGCGTCTTCCGCAAGCTTTCGGTGTGGGACAACGTGATGGCGATTCTCGAGACGTTGCCGCTTTCGCGTAAGGAGCGTGCGCAGCGTGCGGAGGAGCTGCTCAGCCCGTTTGACCTTATGAAGGTCGCGAAGCAGCCGGCTTACACGCTGTCGGGCGGAGAACGCCGCAAGCTCGAGATCGCGCGTGCGCTTGTGCGGAATCCGGCGATCCTGATGCTTGACGAGCCATTCGCCGGCGTCGATCCCCTTTCGGTGAACGAGATTCAGGACATCATCCGTCGGTTGGCGTCCGAAGGGCTCGGCATCGTCATCACCGACCACAACGTCCGCGAGACGCTGTCGGTCGTCAACCGAGCGTATCTTGTCTACGACGGGCGTCTTCTCCGTGAGGGGACGAGCGAGGATTTGGTCTACGATCCGGAAGTTCGCGAGAAGTATCTCGGCGAGAACTTCAGAATGTAGTTGAGAGTAGTTGGTAGTCAAAAAGGAGGACAGAAAATGAGCATTGAAGTTACGATGAGGCACAGTGACGTGCGGATCGAGTCGATGAAGGAGTACGCCGAAAAGCGCATGGCGCTCCTGAAGGAGAGATTTCCGAAGGTGACGAAGGTCGCAATTGTGATCGACGTCGACGTCAAGAAGCACATGTACATGGCGGAAGTCGTTGCGAACCGACTCGGCGAGACCGCAGTCGGCGCGAAGGAGTTTTCGGAGTCCGCGAAGAGCGTCATCGACGCCGCTGCCGCGCGCGCCGAGCGTCAGCTCCTGAGAATGCGCGTCAAGGCACGCAAAGGCACGGTCCGCAAGCAGCGCGCCGCGTCTGCGAAGAACTGATCATGCAAAGTCTTCCGACCCGTTCGAGCGCGAAGGGCAACACCTTCACCGTGGCCGACTTCTACGAAGCCGGCCGCGAAGCGCTGTCCCTCACGCTCGTTGCGGGCGCGGAAAACCTGAACCGGAAGATCGAGGAGCCGATCGTCAACCGTCCCGGCCTGGCGCTCACGGGCTTCTACGAGCACTTCGCCTGGGATCGGCTGCAGATTTTCGGCAACGCCGAGATGACCTATCTCGATTCGCTTGACGACGTGACGCGCCACGAGCGGATGAAGGCGCTCCTCGACCGGAAGGCGTTTTGCTTCATCTTCACCTGCGGCCGTCAGCCGAAGGCAAGTGAAACCGCGTTTGCCGTGAAGGCGGGCGCGGTCCTGCTGTCGACGCCGATGACGACGAGTGCCTTCATGCACCATTGCGCGTTCGTCCTCGAGAAGCTCGGCGCGCCGACGACATCCATTTACGGGACGATGGTCGAGGTCTGCGGGCTCGGCGTCCTCTTCGAGGGCGATCCAGGCCTCGGCAAGTCCGAGACCGCGCTCGGTCTCGTCAAGCGTGGTTGCGCGCTGGTGGCGGACGACCTCACGTGCATCCGCAAGGATGTCGGCAACAACATCCTGTTCGGCTCCGCCTCGGCCGCAACGGCCGGGTTCATGGAGATCCGCGGCATCGGCATCATGCACATCCCGAGCGTGTTCGGCGTTTGTGCGGTTCGCGGCGAAAAGCACCTTGAGCTGATCATCACCTTCAAGCGGCTCGACGACGTGAAGGGCGAGATCGACCGTATCGGTCAGACGCGGCGCGTGAAGAATATCCTCGGCGTCGACGTCCCGAACGTCGTTATCCCCGTTTCGGCGGGGCGCGATCTCGTCAACCTGGTCGAGACCGCGGCGATGCAGCAGAAGCTGATCATGTCCGGATACGATCCGGTCCAGGAACTGTCCGAACGCTTGCGCAAGCGCGCGGACATTATGCAATTTGACAAAAAAGAGAAGAGCAAGAGGAAGGGTAAACGCAATGGCTGAAAAAATGACGCGGCAGCTGAAGCTCCTCAACAAATACGGAATGCATGTCCGCCCGGCCGGACTCTTCGCCAAGACGGCCAGCCGTTTTGACGCGGATGTCGAGGTCGAGAAGGACGGCAACGTCGTTTCCGGCAAGTCGATCATGGCGCTGATGACGCTTGAGGCAGTGTGCGGCACGGTCCTCAACGTCTCGGCCTCAGGAGTCCAGGCGAAGGAAGCCCTGGACGAACTGGAGGCCCTGGTGGCGCGCAAGTTCGACATTCCGGATGAGCAATAAGGGGCCGATGCGGACGATTGCGGGCTTGGCGACGGCGCGTGGCTTTGCCGTCGGTCCCGCATTCATCTACCGAGGGGACGGCGAAATCCCCATCCCCCAATATGTCGTCAAACCCGGGCGCGAGGCGGACGAGCTTCTGCGCCTGAAGCGCGCTCTTGTGGAGACGAAGGGCGATCTTGAGAAGCTGATTTCGGCAGTGAAGGAGCACACGGGCGGCAAGGACGTGCGTGTCTTCGAGTGCCACCTGATGATGCTTGACGACATCGTCCTCGTAGACGAAACCGAAAAGTACATCCGCGAGGACCGCATCAACGCCGAAACCGCCGTGCGCCGCACGGCCAATCACGCGCGCCGGCAGTTCGCGCAGATGAACGACCCCTATTTCCGCGAGCGCGTGCGCGACCTTGACGACGTCGAACGCCGCCTCCTCAAGGCCCTCACCGGCTTCGCGGAAGATCCGACCACCGAGCTGAAGGTCCCCTCCATTGTCGTTGCGGACGACCTGACGCCCTCCGAGACCGTGCGCCTGCCGCGCGACCTTGTTCTCGGCTTCGCCACCAACGGCGGATCGACGACGAGCCACGTCGCCCTCCTCTCCCGCGCGATGGGCATCCCCGCCGTCACGGGCCTCGGGGACATCACCCATCGTGCGATTGCCGGGGAGACGCTGCTTCTCGACGGCACCAACGGCGCCATCACCATTTTTCCGACGGCTTCCGCGATCCGCGACTTCTCCGATCTCATCGAACGCCAGCGCGAACTCGTCGAGGACGTCGCGACCGGCGCTCCCGCCGGTACGCTGAAGGACGGCAGCGACATTCCGCTCTACGCGAACATCCACCCCGGCGTGCCGGTTGCGGACATCAAGGCGCAGGGCGCGCGCGGCGTCGGGCTTTACCGTAGCGAATACCTCTGGCTCAACCGCGAACTCGAACCGACGGAGGAGGAGCAGTTCGAGGCCTACAGCGACGCGGCGAAGTTCGCGAAGACCCTCGGCGACCGCTCGACCATCGCCATCCGTACGCTTGACATCGGCGGCGACAAGCTCGTTCGCGGCATTTCCTCGAAGGAGGCGAATCCCTTCCTCGGCAACCGATCGATCCGTTATTTGCTTTCGAACCCCGATGTTTTCAAGAAGCAGCTCCGCGCAATCCTGCGCGCGTCCGTCTTCGGCAAGGTCGGCATCATGTATCCGATGGTTTCCTGTGTCGAGGAGCTGCAGGCCGCTGCCAAGATGTTCGCGCAGGTCACGGAACAGCTCGACGCCGAGGGCATCGCCTACGACCGCGACCTCCCCGTCGGCGCGATGATCGAGGTGCCGTCCGCGGCGATCAACGCCGACGCGCTTGCGAAGTATGTGAAGTTCTTTTCCATCGGCACGAACGACCTCATCCAGTACACGATGGCGGCGGACCGCGGCAACGAGGCCGTCGCGCATCTCTATCAGCCGACGAATCCCGCGGTCCTGAAGCTCATGAAGAGGACGATCGCAGCGGCCAAGAGGAACGGCATCTACGTGAGCGTCTGCGGCGAGTCAGCGTCCGATCCGATCGTCGGCGTGCTCTGGGCCGCGATGGGCGTGGACTTCCTGTCGATGTCCGCAACCTACATTCCGCTCATGGCCAAGCTCCTTTCGCGGCTCACGCGCGCTGACCTCGACGACTATCTCAAGGCCGTCGAGGCGATGGGCGACGGCGCGACGGCCGCGGAGATCCTCGCCGTCTGCGAAACCTGGATGCGAGCCCACATCCCCGATCTCGACAACATCGTCCTTTGACGAAAGTGGTATAATATCACGCCTATGTCCAAGACGGTTTATTTTGACAACAATGCGACGACACAGGTCGCTCCCGAGGTGCGGGATGCGATGCTGCCGTTTTTCGGCGAGCTCTACGGCAACCCGAGCTCGATGCACGCGTTCGGCGGCTCGGTCGCGAAACACGTGGACGCTGCGCGCGAGGAAGTTGCGCGCTTCCTGAACGCCGACCCCGACGAGATCATCTTCACGTCCTGCGCGACGGAGTCCGACAATTCCGCAATCCGCGGCACGGCGGATTATTTTGGCAGGGACCTCAAGGTCATCACCACGGCCGTCGAGCATCCCGCCGTTCTCCAGCCCTGCCGCCGCCTGAAGGCCCTCGGCCACGAGGTCGTCGAACTCCCTGTTGACTCCACCGGCCAGCTCGACCTCGCGCAGCTCGAGGCCGAACTCTCCAAACCTTCAACCTCGAAACCAGCCACGCTGGTTTCGATCATGTGGGCCAACAACGAGACGGGCGTTCTCTTTCCGATTGAGAAGGTGGCGGAGATCTGCAGGGCGCACGGGGCGATTCTCCATACGGACGCCGTGCAGGTCGCGGGCAAGATTCCGGTGGACGTGAAGAAGGTTCCCGTCGACATGCTGTCGATGAGCGGACACAAGTTCCACGCGCCGAAGGGCGTCGGCATCTTCTACGTCCGCAAGGGCACCAAGCTGAAGCCGTTCATGCTGGGCGGACATCAGGAGCGCACCCGCCGTGCGGGCACGGAGAACGTTCCCTACATCGTCGGTCTTGCCAAGGCCTGCGAACTCGCGCGGCTCGGGATGGCGGACGAGACGGTGAAGCTCACCGCCCTCCGCGACAAGCTCGAGGCGGGAATCCTCGTGAGCTGTCCGAACGTCCGCGTCAACGGTGACCGCACACATCGTTTGCCGAACACGCTGAACGTCAGCTTCGAGTATATAGAGGGCGAAGCGATCGCCTATCACCTCTCCGACCTCGGCATCTGCATTTCGACCGGTTCCGCCTGCGCGTCCGGCTCGCTCGATCCGAGCCACGTGATCCGCGCGATGGGCGTGCCGTTCACGGCGGTGCATGGTTCGGTACGCTTCTCGCTCTCGCGCTACAACACGATGGACGAGGTCGACTACGTGCTCGAGAAGCTCCCGCCGGTTATCAGGAATCTGAGAGAGCTTTCGCCCTTCGGCCCGGACAAAGACGTTTCAACTTTTAAGTAAAAAGGAAAAGTGAAAAAGTAAACGACTTTTGACGAAAGGCAAAGACATGAACAAAACAATCTTCCATACTTTTTCACTTTTACTTTTTACTTTTTCCTTTCTCTTCTGCGGCTGTCGCCGCGAGGATATTCGTGAGATGACGGTGACGATGCCGTCGCTCACTGAGGCGCAAAAGGAGACGGTCGTCGCCGCGCTCGCGAAGTATTCGGGTGTGCGGAAGGACTCCTACGTCTGGGACATGCAGGCGAAGACGCTGACCTTGAAGTACGATTCAATGCAGATCGCTCAGGCGAACATCCGCTACGCGATTGATGAAAAGGGCGTGAAGGTCGCCTTCCCCGAGAAGACCGACGACCGCGCCGGACACTGATGACCGGGGCGCTCTCCCAGACTCACTCGCAGCGGCAGATCCTGGCGCCGCAGATGCGTCAGGGTATCAGGATGCTGGCAATGAGCTTGCCGGAACTTCGTAGCGAACTCATCGCCGAGATGGCGAAGAATCCCGTCATCGACGACATCGAGCCGACACTTGAAAAAACGACAGTCTCCGAATGCGAACGGCAGCTTGCCGAAGACGAACGCGTCTCCGACTATCCCGAGGACGACGACATACGCGAGGCGGCCTACATGGACGGCATCGCGCGCGGCAAGAACGGATCAGACCCCGACGCGATGGCCCGTCGCGAGAAGTTCTTCGAGAACCAGGTCCGCGAAGAGACGCTCGAACAGCACCTTGTCGGCCAGCTTCCAGCGTCCGACATTGAGGAAGCCGACTATCCGCTCGCCGAAATGCTGATTGGCGAACTCAACGACGACGGACTCTTCGTCGGTTCGCTGCCGGACATCGTGATGGTCTCCGGCGAACCGGAGTCGAAGGTGCGGTCACTCCTTGCGCAGATCCGCGAACTCGATCCGCCCGGCTGCGGCGCGACAACGCTTGCGGAATGCCTCTCTGCCCAGCTCGACAAGATCGATGACCCCGCCTTGCGCGCACGCGTCGCGCAGCTGATCGGAAAACTTGAGGCGGTCGCCGCCGGCCAGGTCGAGGACGCGGAGGCCCTCGTGGCGTTGCGGACGCTTGACCCGCGTCCCGGGCGCGCCTATCGACACGACGTGCGCGGAACGGAATACGTCAATCCCGAGGTTCATGCCGTCCGTTGCGCGGACGGATGGGTTGCGCGAGTGGACGCGCGGAGCCTCCCCGAAATCCGCATCTCGTCCAAGTACGTCACCATGCTGGAGGATCCGGAGACGACCGCGGAGACGAAGGCCTACATCCGTGAGCGCATCGCCGCCGCCAATGCGCTTGTCGACGCCGTCGCGCACCGTCGCGACACGATCGCCGCCATCGCCCAGGAAATCTTCGACCGGCAGCCCGGGTTCTTCGAGCAGGGACTGAAGGGCCTCAAGCCTCTGACGATGCAGGAGGTCGCGGACAAGCTCGGCATACATTACACGACGGTTTCGCGGACGGTGAACGGCAAGTACGCATCCACACCGAAGGGGGTCGTCGAGCTCAGGCGTTTCTTCTCGCAGGGGATTGTGACGGATTCCGGCGAGGCGGTCGTGAAAGACCGCGTGCTGGACCGCCTGCGGGCGATGGTCGAGGCGGAGGACAAGGCGCATCCGCTGTCGGATGAGAAACTGTCAGACATGCTGAAGGGCGAGGGCTTCCCCGTCGCCCGCCGCACGGTCGCCAAGTACCGTGGGCTCGCTGGCATTCCCGGCACAAGCGCCCGGCGTGCCCATTGATCGGGAGCGGCAGTCCTATCACGCCGCGGAAAGACGCGTAAGGGTGCCGGTCAGGCACTTTTGGTATAATATGGGTGATGTCAGATTTCGTTCATCTTCACCTGCACACGACCTATTCGCTTCTCGACGGGCAGTGCCAGATCGTGCCGCTCGTCCGCAAGGCGCGCTCTCTCGGCATGCCCGCCCTGGCGGTCACAGACCACGGCAACCTCTTCGCCCTGAAGAGCTTCTACGACGAGTGCCGGTCTAAGAAGGAGAAGACCTACGGCGACCTCGCCGGCGTCCGCGTCAAGCCCATCCTCGGCTGCGAGGCGTACGTCACCTCGTCCGGCGACTACAAGTCGCGCGACAAGAACGAGTACCGCCATCACCTTTGCCTCCACGCGATGAACAAGACGGGGTACCACAACCTCGTCCGCCTCATGTCCGAGGCGCACATCAACGGCTTCTACCACAACGCGCGAATCGACCACGCCCTCCTCGAGAAATACCACGAGGGTCTCCACTGCTCCGCCGCGTGCATCGCCGGCGAAGTCGCGCACGCGATCGACGCGGGGAACATGGCCGAGGCCGAGCGCGCCGCGAAGTGGTACAAGGACCTCTTCGGCGAAAACTACTCGCTCGAGGTGATGGTCCACAAGGCCGCGAAGTCCGGTCCCGACATCCCGCTCTCTGCGCAGGCCGACTTCGTCGACCTCTACGAGCGCCAGGTCAAGGTCGTCAAGGGCATGCTCGAGCTCGGGAAGAAGCTCGACATCCGCGTCATCGCCACGAACGACGTCCACTTTCTCGACGCGGCGGACGACGATTCGCATGACGTCCTCCTCGCGCTTTCGACGGGCAAGAAGATGTCCGACGAGAAGCGCATGGTCTACACCGGCCAGGAATACTTCAAGACCGAGGAGGAGATGCGCGCCCTCTTCGCCGAATGTCCCGAAGTCGTCGCGAACACGAAGGCCGTCGCGGACATGATCGAGGAGTACGAGCTCGACTCGCCGCCGATCATGCCGAAGTTTGCGATTCCGGTCGAGTTCGGCACCGAGGAGGGCTACGCGAAGGAGTTCGACGAGGAGAAGCTGAAGGCCGAGTTCAACGTCCAGAAGCCCAACAACTTCGACCGCCTGGGCGGATACGAGAAGGTGCTTCGCATCAAGTTCGAGGCCGACTATCTCGCCTCGCTCGTCTGGGCCGGCGCGAAGATCCGCTGGGGCGACGCCGAAGGCGTCATTCCGCAGGACGTGAAGGAACGCGTGCAGTTCGAGCTCGACACGATCAAGCTGATGGGCTTTCCCGGCTACTTCCTCATCGTCCGCGACTACATCCGCGCCGCACGCGAGGAGTGCGGCGTGTGGGTCGGCCCCGGGCGCGGATCCGCCGCGGGTTCGGCCGTCGCCTATGCGCTCTGGATCACCAACGTCGATCCGCTCAAGTACGACCTCCTGTTCGAACGCTTCCTCAACCCCGACCGCATCTCCATGCCCGATATCGACGTCGACTTCGACGACGCCGGCCGCGAGCGCGTCCTCGACTACGTGACGCGCCGCTACGGGGCGGACCACGTCGCGCACATCGTGACGTTCGGACAGATGGCCGCGAAGTCGGCGATCAAGGACGTCGGCCGCGTGATGGACTATCCGCTGGCGGACACGAACAAGCTCGCCTCGTACGTCCCCGACACGCCGAAGATCAACTTCAAGAAGGCCCGCAAGGAATCCCCCGAGCTCGAGGCCGCGTTCAACTCCGACGATCCCGTCGTCCATAAGCTCATGGAACGCGCCGGACGCCTCGAGGGCTGCATCCGCCAGCCGGGCGTCCACGCCTGCGGCGTCATCATCTCCCGCGATCCGATCGCCGAAACCCTCCCCGTCATGCCGACGCCGGAAAAAGGAGGCGGGAAGAAAGCGAAGGGCGAAGGTGAAGGGAAGAAGGAAGACAAGCTGCTGACGACTCAGTATGACGGACACTTCGTCGAGCCGGTCGGACTTCTGAAGATGGACTTCCTCGGATTGAAGACGCTTTCCGTCGAGAAGGAGTGCGTCGCGCTTCTCGGGAAGAACAATCCGCGCGTGCCGGAGAAGATTCGCAACGAGGCGGGCGAGCTCGACACGGACAAGATTCCCGACGACGACAAGGAGACCTACCAGCTCTTCGGCCGCGGCGAGACGACCGGACTCTTCCAGTTCGAATCGGCGGGCATGAAGAAGTACCTCATGGAGCTGCAGCCCGAGAAGCTGACGGACCTCGTCGCCATGAACGCGCTGTACCGTCCGGGCCCCATGGGCTACATCCCCGACTTCATCGACCGCAAGCAGGGCCGCAAGCCCGTCACCTACGACCACCCGGAGATGGAGGCGCGCCTCAAGGACACGTACGGCATCACGGTCTATCAGGAACAGGTGATGTTGCTCTCGCGCGACCTCGCCGGCTTCACGCGCGGCGAGTCGGACAAGCTCCGCAAGGCGATGGGCAAGAAGCTCATGGACATCATGGCGGAGCTGAAGGAGAAGTTCGTCAAGGGCTGCCTCGCGAACCCGAAGTTCCGCATCGACAAGTGGCAGGACGAAGCCGAGGCGCGCAAGCTCATCGACAAGATCTGGACCGACTGGGAGGCGTTCGCGTCGTACGCGTTCAACAAGTCGCACTCGGTCTGCTACGCCTGGGTCGCGTATCAGACGGGCTACCTGAAGGCGCACTATCCGGCCGAGTTCATGTGCGCCCAGATCTCGTCCGAAATCGGCAACTTCGACAAGCTCCCCGGCTTCGTCGCGGAAGCGAAGGAAATCGGCCTCGAGCTGCGACTCCCCGACGTCAACGAGTCCGGCGCGCGGTTCGTCCCGACCCCCGACGCGAAGGGCATCCGCTACGGCCTCGGCGGCATCAAGGGCGTCGGTTCCGCCGCGGCGGAGGCGATCGTCGCGGAGCGCGAGGCGAACGGACCCTACACCGGCTTCGTCGACTTCTGCATGCGCCTCGCGGGCTCGAACGTCGTCAACAAGCGCGTTCTCGAGAACCTGACGCGCGTCGGCGGTTTCGCGACCTTGGAGCCGAATCGCGCGAAGCTCTTCAACAACATCGAGTACGTCCTCAAGAAGGCGCAGGCGCGCGCGAAGGAAAAGGCCAGCGCGCAGACGAGCTTCTTCGACCTGATGGCCGGCGGCGAGGAGACCTACAGCGACGACGAGCTGAGGGACTGTCCCCCGTTCGCCCCGGCGGAAGACCTCAAGAACGAACGCGACCTGTGCGGCGTGTACATCTCGGGCGATCCGATGGCCGCCTGCCGCAAGGTCGTCTCCGAGCTCTCGACCGTGATGGTCGACGTCGGCAAGGGCCCCGACGGCGAGGAGACCTATGAGTCGCTGCCGTTCTCGCTTTCGATGATCGAGAAGAAGAAGGAGCCCGAAGAGGAGCTCCCCGAAGGCGATCCCGAAGCTGCCGACGTGTCACCGCAGTCCCAGCAGTCGCAGTCGTCTCCGTCCGACGACGACGCCCCTCCCGAGGCCGCGCCTGTCGACGAAGGTTCGGTGGAGGCGCTGCTCAAGCAGGCGAAGGAGAACGACTGGCAGCTGAAGTCGATGGCGCGCAACGTCGTGCGGGCGAAGGGCGAAGTCTCGATGTTCGACAAGGAGAAGTTCGACAAGGCGGTCAACGCGGAGAAGAAGGCGATCCGCAAGAACGTCGACAAGATCCTCTTGAAGAAGCTGGACGTACGCGTCGTCGCGATGCTGAGCGGGTGCCTGGTGAAGACGCCGAAGCCGCGCCCCGACGGATCGGTCGGCGGCAAGTGGGCGATCCTGCAGATGGACGACGGCGTCGGCCGCGGCGAAGGCTCGGCGTTCGCGAAGGTGTGGGAGAAGGCCGCGGCGCTGGGGCTCGAGGAGAAGGTCGATCAGCTCGTGATGGTCTGCGGCGAGGTCTCGCACCGCGTGACGTACGCGAAGGAAGACGTCCACAAGGAGCATCCGCAGGTCGGCGACCTGAGCTTTACGGTGAAGGAGGCTTATCCGCTCGAGCACGCGCTGCCGCTCGTCTCGAAGGGACTCCGCATCAAGATGCAGTATGTCGATCCGGAGATCCGTGCGAAGGTGAACCGCCTCCGCGAGGCGATTGTGAAGAATCCGGGCAAGCTCCCGGTGATCATCGAGCTGCACTACCCGACGGGGCGCGTCCTCGACGTCGACCTCGGCGAAGGCTTCCGCGTGGCGGGCTCGCTCTCGTTCCTCTCGGAGCTCTCGAAGATCGTTCCGCAGGCGGACACGACGTTCCGCCCCGAACCGAAGATTTACCTCGCCGCCCGGGAACCCAAGCCCTGGGAACGTTGAGGGATGTGATATAATTGCGAGACTATGCATAAGATTGCAATGGTGACGGCCGAGGAAGAGCGCTTTCCCGAGGGTACGATTGAGGCGATCCGCGAGTTCGCCGAAATCAAGTGCAAGCGGTGCGAGACGCCGGACGAACTGCTGAAGGAGTTCGGCGACTGCGAGATCTTCTGGATGTTCGGTCCGAACCTCTGCCTGAAGCCGGAGGCGCTTGAGAAGCTCCCCAACCTGAAGGCGCTGTTCCGCTCGGGTTCCGGACTGGACTCGCTTCCCTGCGATTGGGCGAAGGCGCACGGCGTCGGGGTCTACAACACGCCCGCGTCGATCGCCGAGTGCGTCGCCGAACACGCGGTCGCGCTCCTGATCAGCTACATCCGCCAGATCCCCCAGTACTGCGCACGCGCGAAGGCGGGCTACGAGTGGGGCAAGGTCGAGGGCATGGACTGGCACATCTCGCACCGCACGCTCGGCCTCATCGGCTACGGCAACATCGCACGCCGCGTCGAGAAGATGATGAGCGGCTTCGACATGAAGACGCTGCACTACGATCCGTTCGCACCGGACTCGACTGACCTCGAGACGCTCCTGAAGGAGTCCGACTACGTGAGCGTGCACTGTCCGCTCACGCCCGAGACGAAGGGCCTCATCAACGCCGAGCGCCTCAGGCTCATGAAGAGGAACGCGCTTCTCATCAACACGTCGCGCGGACCCGTCATCGACGAGGAGGCGCTTGCGGACGCGCTCGACAACGGGACGATCGGCGGCGCGGCGATCGACGTCATGTGCGCGGAACCGCCAGACGTGAAGAGCCGTCTCCTGCAGCATCCGAAGTGCGTCGTCACGCCGCACATCGCGGCGTTCTCGGCCGACTTCGAGAAGAACTTCTGGGCGTTCTCCGTCGAGAAGCTTCGCGAGATCTGCGAGAAGCTCTAAATGTTCGCAGTACGGAAGGAAAGACGAAATGATCGACAAAAACCTTCTGCTCGGCGAGGCGGCCAAGATCGCCGACACGCTGCGCGACATCCGGCGCGACCTGCACCGTCATCCGGAACTCGGCTTCGAGGAATTCCGCACGACGGAAAAGATCAGGGAGGTCCTCTCCGCCCTCCCCGGCGTCGAAGTGCAGCCCATCGCCATGAAGACCGGCGTCATGGCCGAGCTGAAGGGAACGGACCCCTCGAAGGGCACGGTCGCGCTCCGCTGCGACATCGACGCGCTGCCGATTCAGGAGGACAAGCCCGCTGACCACACCTACAAGTCGGAGGTTCCCGGCAAGATGCACGCGTGCGGACACGACGGACACGTCGCGGTGAACCTCGGCGCGGCGATGCTCCTCTCGAAGATCCGTCCCGAGCGAAACGTCCGCTTCCTCTTCCAGCCGGCCGAGGAGACGACGCCGGACGGCGCGCCCGAGTTCCTGCAGTGCGGCGTCCTCGACGGCGTGGACGAGGCCTGGGGCTTTCACCTCAACGCGACGAGCGACTTCGGCAACGTCGGCTGGTACGACGGCACGGTGATGGCGGGCGGCACGCGCTTCGAGATCTTCGTGAAGGGCAAGAGCGTGCACGGGAGCTACCCGGAGGAGGCGGTCAATCCCGCCGTCATCCTCTCGCGCATCGCCGTCGAGATTGACGGACTCAAGTCCCTCATCCGCGCGACGCGTCCCTATTCGCTCACGCTCCTCAAGCTGCAGGCCGGCGACCAGACCGTCGCGACACCGCACGAGGGACTGCTCGGCGGACGGATTGGCTTCCACGAGAAGGCGATCGACGCGCTTCTCCGCGAGAAGATCAAAATGGTCGCCGAAACGACCGCGGCGGTTTTCAACGGCAAGGTCGAGGTGAAGTACACCGACCTCCTGCCGCTCACCTACAATACGCCCGACCTCGGCGAGGTCGTCCGCACGAATGCGAAGCTCCTCGGCTTGCCGCTCGAGCAGATCTTCCCGAGCATGGGGTCGGACGACTTCGGCTACTACGGCGACAAGATCCCGACCTACTACATGACGTTCGGTCTCCGCAAGGGCAAGGACTTCCCGATCGCCCACACGCCGCGCTTTGACTTCGACGATTCCGTTCTCGCGCCGTCCGCGGCCATGTTCGCGTCCGTCGCCCTCAGATAACTCGGCGCATCTCTG
The DNA here is from genome assembly GCA_016303225.1 of Kiritimatiellia bacterium. GTDB lineage: Bacteria > Verrucomicrobiota > Kiritimatiellia > RFP12 > UBA1067 > UBA1067. Next base: position 8,278 of record JAEDMC010000001.1, on the reverse strand, counting down.
CGTTCTTGGTGGTTCCCGTAGGATAAAGCTATGTTTCTACTCTTGATATCAGGATTGGCAGGCGTCCTCTACGGACTCGCAAGCGGCAACATTCTCGCCGTCGCCATGCCGTACTTCGAGGCGACGATGGGCATCGGCGCCGCGCGGATGGGAACGCTCGTCGCCTCCTCGAGCATCGTCGCGACGGTCTTCGGCTTCGCCGCGGGTCCGCTTGCCGAGATGTTCGGCCGCAAGCGGATGCTCGTACTCTCGGCGTTGCTGTTCGTCCTGTCGGCGCCGGTCATCGTCTGGTGCAACGGCTGTTATGCGCTGCTCGTGACGGGCTTTGCGCTCCAGGGCGTCTCGATGGGCCTTGTCGGCACGGTCGCGCCGCTCTATCTCGCGGAGTCGCTGCCGGCGGAGCACCGCGGCAAGGGCACGGGGCTCTTCCAGCTCTTCCTCATCGGCGGCATCGTCCTCTCGGGCGTCGTCGGCCTGGCCGTGGCCTACTGGTTCGGCGCAGGCGACGCGGCGGACGTGTCGGTCGCCGCGAAGACGTCCGCCTGGCAGGCGCTCATCTGGATTGCGGCCGTGCCGGCGGTGCTGCTCTTCCTGGGCGGACTCTTTGCGGCGGAGTCGCCCGACTGGAAAAAGGGCGGTGCGAAGGAATCCGCGTCGGAGTCGTCCGGCTATTCCGTCCTCTCGTCCCTCAAGATGCTCGCCGACCGCCGCTTCGTGGTTCCGTTCGTGATCGTCTTCATCATCGTTTCGTGCAACAAGCTGTGCGGACTGCCTTTCGTTCTCTGCTACTCGGTGAAGATCTTCCAGTCGTGCGGGCTTGACGGCACGTACGCCAACTGGACCGACACCGTGTTCAAGTCCGTCATGTTCGTCGGCACCGCGCTCGCGTGCGTGCTCGTCGACCGCGCCGGACGCAAGGTGCTGCTCGGCGTCGGTACGCTCGGCGCCTGCCTCTCGATGCTCCTCATCGGCTGCTCGTTCTTCGCGATTGAGCACGGCCTGCTGGCGAAGGGCGGTGTCACCGGCCTGATGGTCGCGGTCGGCGTTGTCGCGTTCATCGGCTTCTACTCCGTCGGTCCGGGCGTCTGCGTCTGGCTGGTGATGACGGAGGTGCTGCCGACGAAAATCCGCGCGATCGGCATGAGCGTCATCCTGCTGGCCAACCACTTCATCTCGTCCTGCCAGCAGCTTTCGTTCCTGCCGATCGGGGAGCGCTTCGGCTACGCGCCGGTGTTCTTCTTCTGCGCGGTCTGCGCGCTCGTCTATTTCTTCGCGGTGCGCTTCGGTATGCCGGAGACCAAGGGCATGCAGCTCGGCGACATCGAGAAGTGGTACGACGAGAAGCTGAAGCGGACACGAATCTCCGTCGACCAGGCGCCGTCCGCTCCTCGGGCTAAAATGATATAATGAGCCTATGAAGATTGAAATCCTGCCTTCGTTGCTCGCAGCCGATTTTGGACGGCTCGCGGACGAGATTCTCCGGGCCGAGGCCTCTGGCGCCGAGGCGCTGCACCTCGACATCATGGACGCGCACTTTGTCCCGAACCTCTCGTTCGGCCCCGACGTCGTCGCGCTCGCAAAGCGGACCGCTCCCGGCTTCTACCGCAACGTCCACCTGATGATGTCGCGCCCCGATCTCTATCTGGAGAAGTTCGCCGCGGCCGGCGCCGAGACGATCCAGGTGCACGTCGAGGCGGACTGCAACCTGCACGTGGAGCTGAAGCGAATCCGCGAGCTGGGTCTCAAGAACGCGATCGTCCTGAATCCGGAGACGCCCGTCGAACGCCTCGCGCCGTATCTGGACGAGATTGACGAGGCACTGGTGATGACGGTGCATCCGGGCTATGGCGGACAGCAGTTCATCGCCGAGTGCTTGCCGAAGGTGACGTGGCTCCGGGAGCGTCGTCCGGAACTCGACATCATGGTCGACGGTGGAGTCAACGGCGAGACGGCGGTTCTCGCCGCGAAGGCCGGCGCCAACCAGTTCGTCGCCGGCAGCTATCTCTTTAAACAGTCCGACATGGCAAAAGCCGTTTCATGTCTTCGGTCATCGGTCTCACTGGCTTAGGACGTTAGACGAAAGACATTACCTCAATACCTCTCACTTCAATACCTCAATACCTATGAAGATACTCCTCGGCGTCACCGGTTCCATCGCGGCCTACAAGGCCGTCGAGCTCGTGCGCCTTTTCGTCAAGAACGGCGACACGATTCAGGTCGTGATGACGCCGGCGGCGTGCGAGTTCGTCAAGCCCCTGACGTTTCAGACGCTCTCCCGGAACCCGGTTTACGTCGAGCAGTTTGCGCCGATCGTGAGCTGGAAGCCGGAGCACATCGCGCTTTCCGAATGCGACCTTGCGCTCGTCGCGCCGGCGACGGCGAACACGATTGCGAAGATGCGCTACGGGCTGGCGGACAATCTGCTGACCGCCACCTTGCTCGCGACGCGCGCGCCGATCGCGATTGCCCCGGCGATGAACACCGGCATGTGGGAAAGCCCCGTCACGCAGGAGAACATCGCGGCCCTGAAGGCGCGCGGCGTCACGGTCATCGAACCGGTCGACGGCGAACTTGCCTGCGGCGTGAAGGGACAGGGCCGCATGATGGATCCTCAGAAGATTGTTCAAAGTTTGGGGTTTGACGTTTGACGTTGAACCTCAAACCCCAAACGTCAAATCTCCCATGCGCATAGGCTTTGGTTATGATTCACATCGCTTCGCCGAAGGACGTCGCCTCGTCCTCGGCGGAATCGAGTTTCCCGGCGAGACCGGCCTCGCCGGACATTCCGACGCGGATGTCCTCATCCACGCGATCGTCGACGCGCTGCTCGGCGCGGCGGCGCTCGGGGACATAGGTTCGCATTTTCCCGACACGGATCCGCAGTGGAAGGACGTCGATTCGACCGAGCTCCTGGCTGCCGTCACGAGGGAGGTCCGCGCCGCGGGCTATCGCATCGGCAACGTTGACGCGACGGTCATCTGCGAGCGTCCGAAGCTCAGGCCCTGCATCGAGCTGATCCGCGAGCGTCTCGCGTCCGTGATGAGCGTCGGCAAGGGACGAGTCTCGGTCAAGGGCAAGACGAACGAGAAGATGGACGACGTCGGCGCCGGTGTCGGCATCTCGGTTCATGCGGTCTGTCTGTTGGAAGAGGCGCGAATTTAGCAGTGGAGAAGAAAAGATGAAGGCGATCGTAGTGATCCCGACGTATGACGAACGTGACAACGTGAAGAAGATGGCCGATGCCGTCCTCCAACGTCAATCGTCAAACCCCGAGACTCAAACCTTGGAACTTCTCTTTGTCGACGACAACTCGCCGGACGGGACGGGAGACGTCATCGAGGAGATGATGAAAACGGAGCCGCGCATCCACTGTCTGCACCGCGAGAAGAAGGAAGGTCTTGGTCGCGCCTACGTCGCCGGCTTCCAGAAGGCGATCGAGCTCGGCGCCGATCTGGTCATCCAGATGGACTGCGACTTCTCCCACGACCCGAAGGACGTCCCGCGGCTTATCGAAGCCATGGAAGGAGCAGACCTCGTCATCGGCTCGCGCTATGTTCCGGGCGGCGACACGCCGGGCTGGCCGTTCAAGCGTCGTCTCATCTCCCGTGCGGGCGGCATCTTCATCCGCACGGTGACAGGCATGCCGCTCAGGGACCCGACGGGCGGGTTCAAGTGCTGGCGCGTGTCGACGCTGAAGAAGATCGACTTCACGACGGTCGGATCAAAGGGCTATTCGTTCCAGCTGGAGATGAACCACCGCACGTGGAAGGCTGGCAGTGCGATCAAGGAGATTCCAATCGTCTTCACCGACCGCGTCGCCGGCTACTCGAAGATCACGCCTGGCATCGCGACGGAGTCGATCAAGATCGCGCTGAAGCTCCGCTTTGGCAAATGACGGATGCGCATTGCCATGTGTCCTGCGGGGATCCGTCCGTTCGGGAGTTCCTGATCGGACGCGACTTCTTCGGCATTCATCCGTGGGAGGCGGAAGGGCTGGGAGAGGAAGGGCTGAGGGATGAGGCTCTCCGCCAAAAACTCATCCCCCATCCCTCATCCCTCATCCCTGGCGTTGGCGAGATCGGCCTCGACCGGCTGAAGCAGAAAGAGATTTCGCCGCGGATGCGCGAAGTCTTCGTCGCGCAGCTTAAGCTTGCCTTCGAGCTCAGACGCCCCGTCGTCCTTCACGGCGCAAAGTGCTGGGGCCAGGTCGTGAGAGAAATTCAGAATTTAGAATTAGGAATGAGGAATGGTGGAAATTCAACCTTCAGCATTCAACCTTCGTCTTTTCTCTTTCATGGCTTCTCTCGCTCCGACGGACTCATCCCTGACATCGTGAAGCTCAATGGCTATATCTCGGTCGGGCCGGCGGTTCTCAACGACCATGCCGTCAACTATCGGGAACTGGTGAAGAAGATCCCGCTTGAACGCCTGCTTCTTGAGACGGACCGGACGCCGGAAAATGCGGCGACGTGTCCGTCGGTGCGCGATGTCGCCGCGAAGACGGCAGAGCTGCGAGGCCTGTCGCTCTCCGAACTGGAGACTCTGACGGATCGCAATGCCACTGCATTTCTCTCGATGGTCCCGGACTCACTCGCTCTCGCTCGTTCCGCCCGGGACAGTCAAGCCTGAAGACACCCGAGAGGACGGAACGAGCGAGAAAAGGAGTCGTCGCCTGAAGCGAGCACCGGAGAGGACGGAACGAGCGAGAAAAGGAGTTGTCGCCGGAAGCGAGCACCTGAGAGGAGGGAACGAGCGAGAAAAGGAGTCGTCGCCGGAAGCGAGCACCCGAGAGGACGGAACGAGCGAGAAAAGGAGTTATCCGAGAAAAGGAGTTGTCGCTGGCAGCGAGCACCTGAGAGGACGGAACGAGCGAATGCGAGTGAGTCCTCTCAGCATGCTGAAAGATAAAAGGCAAACGAAAGAAGAAAAAGCAGAAAAAGCAACGTATCGGAAGAAGAGAAAAGAAAGAAGAAGCAACGTATCGGAAAAAGAGAAAAGAAAGAAAAAAGAAAGAAAGAAAGGAAAAAGAGAATGGCGAGCGATCCTCTGAAAGTGAAACAGCATCAGGAGCGTGAACGTGTCCGGGCGCTGAGCCATCTCTTTGATCCCGATCCTGAGAAACCGAACGAAATCGCCGCGTCTGCGCTCGCCCTTCCTCTCCCTGAAGGACTCACCCACCGCCTCGGCGCTGCGCGCGAACTCAAGGAGTTTATCGGCAGTTCCTTCGCCGACGTCCGCCGGCTCGCCGCGTCCGCGCTCGGCAAGATGGCGCCGGAGCAGCCCGCCCCGGACTTCCTGCCAAGACTCGTCGAACTTGCGGAAAACGATCCTCATCCCCAGGTCCGCCAGTACGCGGCAAAGGCAATCGGCAAATATCCGAAGGCCGCGCTCCTCTTCGTCGACCCCCTGAAGGACGTTGCTCGCGACGAGACCGCCCCCGGATACGTGAGGACGGCGGCGGCCGAGGCCGTCGCCGAGATCCAGAAGGCGAACCGCAGTCGCATCGCCCTCCTGAACCACTGGTGCACGCGCTGCCGCCGGATCATCGACGAGGAGCAGTACCAGACGTCAATGGAACGCTGGGGACGCGCCTACTGCCGCCACTGCAGCGACGAAAAGGAATTCGAGAACCACGACTTCGAGTCCAAGGTCGACGCGGCCAAGGCGAAACGGACGACGGGCGGTACCGCCGTGCAGAGCTGGGGCGAGAAGCGCATCGCCGAATTTCTCGAGCGGGAAGGCATCGCGTACGAATACGACGAGCGTTACCGCATTTCCGGTGCGGACACGATCAGGCCCGACTTCTACCTGCCGGAATTCGACGTCTACATCGAATACTACGGCATGAACACGCCCGAGTACAATGCCAACCGCCGGCGCAAGCACGTCCTCTACCAGCGCGCGGCGAAGAAGCTCGTGTCCATTTCCTACGAAGACGACGCCCGCCTCGTCGAAGTGCTGCGCCAGAAGCTCTCGCGCTATGTCGGCGGCCTCGCCTGACGCGAACTTTGCTATAATATTCCTCCAATGAAAACGAAGCCACTTTTCCTTGTCCTTTCCGCGCCGTCGGGCTGCGGGAAGTCCACGCTCATCGACATGATCTTGCAGGAGTACTGCGACATCGTCTACTCCATCAGCTGCACCACGCGTGCGCCACGCGGCGAGGAGGAGGACGGCCTCGACTACCACTTCAAGACGAAGGAGCGCTTCGAGGAGCTGATCAAGGAAGGCGCCTTCATTGAATATGCCAAGGTGCATGACAACTATTACGGCACGCTGAAGGGTCCGATCGAGGACGTGCTCGCCGAAGGCAACTCGATGATCCTCGACATCGACGTGCAGGGCGCGGCGAAGGTGCGCGACTACGTCCGCAAGCTTCCGAACACCGATCCGCTCAAGATCGGCTATGTCGACATCTTCATCAATCCGCCGTCGATGGAGGAGCTGCGCGCGCGCCTGGAGGGGCGCGGCACCGATTCCGCCGAAGTGATCGAACGGCGTCTGGCGAACGCCGAGGGCGAGATGGCCCGCGCAAGCGAGTACATGTATCAGGTGACGAACGACGACCTTGGCATGTGCTACAAGCGCCTCTGCGACCTGATTGACGCGCTGAGCGGCCGTATGTAGGATTTCCCGCTCATGCCAGAAAGGCGGGCGTAGATTCCATGAAGAAAAAGACTAAGAGACTCACCTATGCCATGGTTGGCGGAGCGCGCGGCTCCTTTATTGGTCCCATTCACCGGATGGCGATCCGGATGGATAACCTCGCCGACCTTGTCGCCGGCTGTTTCTCGCGCGATTCCAAGGTGAACGCCGTCTCCGGCGAGAAGCTGCAACTCGATCCGACTCGCGTCTACTCCGACTGGCGCAAGCTGATCGCCGCAGAGGCGGACCGTCTCGACTTCCTCGTCGTGTGCACGACGAACGAGACGCACTATCCGGTCGCCAAGGCCGCGCTGGAAGCGGGCCTCGACGTCTTCTGCGAAAAGCCGCTCTCGCTCACGGTGAAGGAGGCGGAGGAGCTCGGCCGCATCGCGAAGCGCAAGCGTCTCATCCTCGGCATTCCCTTCACCTACACGGGCTACCCGATGGTGAAGCTTGCGCGCGACCTGGTGAAGAAGGGCGAGCTCGGCAAGATCGACAAGGTCGTCCTCGAGTACGTGCAGGGGAGCTTCCGCAAGATCGACTTCACGAAGCCGCTCGACAAGCGCAACGCCTGGAAGATGAATCCCAAGGTGTCGGGTCCGAGCTGCGTCGTCGCGGACATCGGCGTCCACGCGTTCACGATGATCGAGTACGTGACGGGACTGGAGGCGAAGGCGCTTCTCGCCGATCTCTCGTCCTTCGCGCCCGGCAACCGGCTGGACGACGACGCGTCAATCCTGATGCGGTTGGGAGGCCGTTCGTCCGCTTGTTCCGCTCCGCTCACTCGCTCCCGGACGGCGAAAGGTTCCGCTTTCTCCGCCAAGGCCTCGCTCGTCGTCTCGAAGGTGGCGACCGGCGAGGAGAACGGCGTGCGGCTTCGCGTCTACGGCGACAAGGCTTCGCTGTATTGGGACCAGGAGACGCCCAACTACCTGTCGGTGAAGTATCCGCTGAAGCCCGAGATGACGTTCAAGCGCAAGGCGCCCTACATGGCCGATCTCTCGGAAGGCGCGCAGCGCGCCTCGCGGTTCCCGGCGGGACATCACGAGGGCTTCGTCGAGGCGCTCGGGAACATCTACGACGAGTTCGTCGCGGCGGTCGTCTCGCGCACGGCGCGAGACTTCCCCGATGCCCGTGCCGGCATCCGCTCGATGCGCTTCGTCGAGGCCGCGCTCAAGTCGGCCAAGTCCGGCAACCGCTGGACGAAGCTCTGACTTGACCGCGCTTCTCACGTTGCGGATTATTCTGTATAATACGCGTCATGCAAAACGCGCTTGAGCTTTTTGCTTCGCGCTTCACACCCCCCCGCGGGAAAAACGGGGAGGCGCTTTCCGTTTGCATTCCGTCCCTGACCGGTTCCGCCGACGCGTTTCTGGCGCTGACGTTGACGCGCGACGACCGCCTCATCCTTGCCATCACGCCCGGCCAGCCCGAAGCCGATCGCCTCGCCGATGACCTGAAGATCCTGTCGGCGAAATCACCCACGCGAATCTTGGAGCTGCCGCCCAAGCTCGCCGACGACAAGTCGGCCCTCGGCACGCGGCTGAAGACGATTGCCGCGCTGAAGGCCCGGGCGATCAATCCCTATCCCTGCGTCGTCGTCGCCTCCTTCCCCGCGCTGGCGACGCCGATC
>JAEDMC010000255.1 GCA_016303225.1 Kiritimatiellia bacterium | reverse complement strand
GAAGGGCGGCCCCAAGAAATACCTTGAGATGCTCAAGCGCAGCGTCAAGGAAGCGTCGGCAATGCGAAAACCGGATGGAGGGCCCGTATTTCGCTTTTCAGCTGGCACTGGAAAATGAAGTCGTCCGACAAGCGCAGCATTGTGGTCGACGTGCCGCTTGAGAATCCGGATGCCCGACATCGGTTTTCGATTGTCGTCTGTGGCGGCGAAGTGACGGTGAGCGTCGACGGGCGGAGGGCGCTCGCGTCGGGAGAGCGGTTCAAGGAACATTTTGCCGTGTCGCGGAACGACAGCTGGATCAACGTCGGCGGTTCCAAGATCGACATTTACGGAGTTCGCTATCGCAAAGTCAAATAGGAGGGGGCATGAGCAAGATGAACGTGCTGATGATGGGTGTGCTCGCGGCAGCGACGGTTGTTGCCGATGACGGCAAGGACTACCGAATCTGCGGGCTGGACGACGGCGGACGGCTGATGTTGGTCGAGTCGCGCAAGCGAGAGATGCGTCCGGTCGTCGCCCTGCCGGTCGAGGAGGCACCGCTTGCGACGGCGGTCTTCAATCCTGGGGAGAAATTGGACGACTTCGATTGCGAGGTGCTGGAACATCACCTCGGCGCGGTGCGCATTGATGCGGGCGAGGACGGCGCGGCGAGCGAGGTCTATTTCGGCGGACTCAAGTTCAAGGACTTTCTTGCGCGGGAGCGCAAGTTCCGTCCGCCGGCGGCGAAGTGCGGCTGGAACGGCTGGGGCGATGCGGCGAGCTTGTCCAACCACTTGCAGAAGGCCGATGATGTCCGTTCGTTCGAGAGGTTCAAGAACATTGTGGTACGTCCGTTCGTGGCCGAAGGGCTGCTGGGGACGTTCTTGCAGGGCGAAGACGCGCGTCGGCCGAAGGTGGGCGAGTTCTGCGCGGTCGTCACCAACAACGTCCTCGACAAGCTGTTTACGCCCAAGCCTGGCACGCAAAGCGAGATACAGCTCGACCAGCTGAAATACAGGTCGTGGGGGCTGCGGCAGTCCTACGGCAAGATGACGAGTCCGATTTTGCGGATGTTGAACGTCTATCAGAACGTGACGATCAAGCCCGAGCTGAACGGTCCGGTATATGAAAAGCTGGACAAGCTGGCGGCGGAGCTGGACCGGCAGCCGGGGCTGGAATTCGACAAGCTGCTGCTGGCACTCATGCAGGTCGACGCGCATCGGCACGGCACGCAGGATTCGGCGATTCACCCGCCCGAGGCGACGAACCTCGTGAAACGGCTGGTCGCGCTGGCCGAACGCGAAACGGAGCGTCCCGAGAACCTGCGTGCGCTCTTCTTGGTCGTCCGCGACCTCATCGCCCGTCCGGCGAACGCGAACACGACGCTCTACGGCATGACGCCGGGTGACCGCCGGCATCTGGTGAGCAGTCTGCGCGCGGCAAAGGTCGATCCGTGGATGGCGGATGTCTTCGAGGGATTGCTCGAACTGGATCTTGCGTGGTATGGCAAGGGCGACATGTTCTCCTATTGTCCGAAGGCGAATTGGACGACCAAGGTCCGTCCGCATCTTCTTGCGGCGCGCGAGCTCTTCCACCGCGCGTGGACGCGGCATCCAGAGTTCCCCGAAGGCGCGTTCGGCGTGATGGCGTGCGAGTGGGAGCTGTACCATGCGAAGAACGCGGCACGCTGGCTCGGCCAGGTCTGGGATGCTGAACTCGACACGCCGTGGATCTACAAGCTGATCCGCCACCGCATGCTGACGTGGTTCAAGAAGGAGGCGAAGCAGTTCGACGAGGCGTACAAGGCGATTGCCTCGGTGACGAAGCGGGATCTCGAGTCTCCGTATCGCGCCGCGTATGCGCAGCCGTCGGTCCCGCCGTCGTTCATCGCGTTTCCGCTCACGAACGAGTGGCGGCAGGCGTCGTTTGACGACAACGACAAGATGCCGGGCGTCACGCCGTTCAAGGACGCGGGAAAGCTGCAGAACCTGCGGTTCGATCCCGAGCGCCGTGCGGCCGTCTGGCCCGTCATGTGGCATAAGTGTCGGATGCCGGTCGATCACGAAGGCGAGATTGACGTCGAGTTTCTCCCGGCGGCGGGATCCACCAATCGCGTCGCATTCGGCGTCATGCCCGACGGATCGACTCTGGCGTTGTTTTCGCAGGTGACCTGGCGCGACGGTGCCTATCGCTTCTGCTGCTGGCGTTCGAATGTCGGGTCTGATGTGCGGTGCTATCCGTATGCGCTCGGAGAGAAGTCCTACGACTGTCTGCTTGCGCCCGAGACGCGCCGGTTCACCTTGCGCTATCGTCTGAAGGACCGCACGATTGTCACGTGGATTGACGGCAAGCTGCAGCAGAAGCTTTGGTTTACCGAGGTCAAGGGCGTTTGGTCGGAGCTTCCAAGGTATTATGAGCCGACGTTCTTCGGCACGGGCGTCAAGATCCACGCGATTCGCTATCGACAGATTCCGCTCAACGTCGGCTTGGAAGAGTACACACCGTAACCAATGAAAACAGGCGTTGATTTTTCGATTGTTCTCGTGCGGCCGGAGATTCCGCATAACACAGGGGCGATTGGGCGGCTGTGCGTGGGACTGGGGGTGAAGCTGCATCTCATCCGTCCGCTCGGCTTTCATCTCGACGACCAGTCCGTCGCACGGGCGGGGCTCGACTACTGGCCGTATCTCGATTTGCAGGTCCACGACACGTGGGAGGAGTATCTTGCCGCGGTGAAGCCGAAGAGGATGTTTTTCCTCTCGACGCACGGCGAGACCTCGCTTTACGAGTGTCGGTTCGAGGCCGGCGATGCGCTCGTCTTCGGCAATGAGAGCTCGGGGCTCCCGAAGGACTTCTACGACCGCTACCGCGATCGGCTTTTCAAGATCCCGATGCCGGGCGAACACGCCCGCAGCATCAATCTCGCGAATGCCGTCTCCATTGCCGCGTATGAATGCTATCGTTGCCTGACAGAAAAGTAGCAAGCATAGATCTTTAGAAACGGGCGTCGATATTCTCGTATTAGTATTAATTCGAGAAGTTGACATAGACTTGTTAACCCGACTTTCCACGTTCGCGAGCAAAACCCCAGCGGTTGCTGGGGTTTTGC
>JAEDMC010000052.1 GCA_016303225.1 Kiritimatiellia bacterium | reverse complement strand
GAACTGACCGAGAACGAGCTTTTTGCCGCGGCATGGCTGTTCTACCTTGACTGTCCGCTGACGGCGGAAGATCTCAACGGGCTCTGGCAGCTGCCGCGTTACGGGTCGCGCAAGCCGCGGCGGACGGACGCAATCGGTGTCGAGGCGATTGAGTCCGATGGCGTCATCAGGAAAATTGTCCCGAGGGGGTACACGACCGCCGCCTACGAACTCGCGTGGGAGAACCTGAGCCGCTCCGCTCGCTGGTCCGTCCAGTCGAAGGCGGACGCGATTTCCCAGTACGGTGCCTATTCCGAAACGACGCTCGAGACCTTCCTGGACGAACATGTGCCGTTTTTCGAGGAGCACAAGTGGAACTTGCGCAATCGGCTGAGATTTCACCGCAGGCGCATTGAGGTTTGCCGCGAGGGGCTGCGGACTCTCAACCTCGGGCATATTGTGAATCGCTCGTATTCGTTTCGAGAAGACGATGACAATCCGACGGGGGACGGCGGGACGCTTCTGGACGTCGAGGATTCGTTCATCGCGCGTTGGGTGGCCTGGAGCGAGCGTCGTTATCTGCAGGCGGGGAATAGCGATTTTGCCGCTGCGGATCAGAAAGAGCTGCTCAAGTATGTTCTCGCCGAGGGGTTCCGGTTGTGCGAGAATGTGGATTGGGCCTATGAGCGTCTGCTCCGCGACCTGAGTCCGGAGGAGCTCAAGGAGTTTGGTGCGATTCGGCTGGGTGCATACGCATTCTGGCGCGGGCGCTCCGATTGGCTGGACGGTCTGAGGAATGTCCCGGCGCTGATGAAGGGGCGGGCGCGGGACTTCATCGCGGCGCTGGCCGAGGGCAAGGTCGCCGAGGCCCTTGAGGCGCTCGTGTCCGAATGGCAGATCACCAAGATCAGGCAGTCTTATTTTTCCTACAGGGACTTTCCAGCGCTTGTCTTCGCGCTTGTCGCGGCGCTTACGGGCGAGCGTACGCTGACGGTCACGAAGAAGGTGATCAACATTCTCCTTTGCCTTGACGGACGCATTCAGGGCGGCATGACCGTCGGCATCGAGCGGATCTTCGACACCGCCTTGCTGGAGACGTTGAGTTGCAGAAGTCAGGGCATCAAGTCCTACTGCTCCGATCCGGTCATTGCGTTTCGTTCGCATTACCAGCCCTACGAATCATTGCTGGTTGCGGCGCTTGTCGCCAAGAAGGGCGCGGCGGTGCTGGACGGAGAGCCGCGCAATGGTGTCGGGCCGATTCAGGATCAGGCCGAGCGGGCTCTCGGGGAGGGGTATGCGACCGTGGCCGCGACGCTGGCCGCGACCTGCAAGTCGGTCTACGATTTCGGCGAGGACGCGAAGTGCGCAACGTTCCTACGCGAGGCGGAAAAGAACGGCGGACGCATCGTGACCGGCGCACCGGCGGACAACTCGTCCGCATGGGAGACGGCCCTTGCGGCATTCGAAAAGGCGGTCAAGCCGGCGAAGGGGACGGGACGGCGGAAGCGGAATCATGACGGAAGCCGTCTCTTCTGGGTTGTGGACATCAGCGAGGACTACCGCGGCGACTGGCGGGCCGAGGCCGTCGGCGCGGCGGTGAGCGGGAAACGGGCGAAGGACGGCGAGGGCGTGTCGCTGACGACTGTTTCAGACAAGAGGCTGCTGGCCGGCGAATATGACGAGATCCTGACCGAACGTGATCGTGCGGTCAGGAGCCAGCTCGTCAAGGACGGCGTTCTCTCGTCCGGCTTCAAGCGCAACTGCATGACGCCGAAGTGCGAAGACTTGGCGTGCCTCTGCGGACTCGACAACCTGATGTGCCGCGAACTCGGCGGATGGACGCGCACCAAGGACAAAGCCGCCGAGCCGCTTGAACTTCGCGCCCGCGAGTCAAAGATCGACTTGCGGACCGAAGCGGACGGATCGATCACCCTGCGGGTTCCCGACCGGGCGACAGTGGATCCGAGGCAGTTCATGCTCAAGAAAAAGCAGAAGGGCGTTTTCGAGCTTCACTACTGCACGGAGCGGTTTGCGGTCCTGGCCGGAATCGTCAACCGACATTCGGGCGGCGGACGGCTGAGAATTCCGCCGGAAGGGGTGGCGAAGTTCGAGCGGTGGATCGAGTCCAGCGACAGCGTCCTGCCGTTCTCCGCAGGTGGCGGGAAGGGCGGTGCGGGCAAGTCGCGCAAGGCGCTGAACGAGTGTGTCGTACGCCTTCGGTATGCGGGCGGGGAACTCTCCGTCCGCGCGGCGGTGCGCATTTCGCGCCAGCCGGATGTCGTCGTCGAGCCGTGCGCGGGACTGGCGGAGCGTCCGGTCGTGGACAAGAAGGGCGGGCGCGAGGTGCTCGTGCGTGACTTCGCGGCGGAACGCGCCGCGATTGCTCCCGTGCAGGAGGTGATGAAGCCCTTCGGCTCCGCGCAGCCGGATGCGCGGCACTGGATCCTTGACAACGCGGAGGAGGCGCTCGACGCGCTGTCGGCGCTCAAGGCCGCAAGCGTGTCCGGGGCGTTCTCGCTTGAATGGCCGGAGGGTGAGGGACTTCGCGTTTCGCGGCTGCAGGCGCACACGGCGTCGATCTCGGGCGGCGAGACGGCGGACTACTGGTTGAGCGTCACGGGCGAATTCACGCTCGATGACGGGAAGGTGCTGTCGTTCATCGACCTGATTCGATCCTTCGATTCGCGCGAGGGTGCCTACGTGAAGCTCTCGGACGACCGCTACCTGAAGCTGTCCGCCGTGCTGGCGCGACGGGTGGAGGCGCTGAAAGGCGCGGGCGTGGAACGCAACGGAGGGCTCTCAATTTCACCGGCCGCGCTGCCGTCGCTTGAAAGGGCGGCGCGCGAGACGGGAGCGGACGACGAACTGCCGCTTCCGGAGATCGTCCGTTCGCGCATCGACCGCATCCGTGACGTGTTCGCGGCGGGTGTCGCCCTGCCGGCGGGGCTCAAATGCCAGATGCGACCGTACCAGGTCGAGGGATACGAATTGCTGGCACGGCTCGCCGACTGCGGCATCGGGGCGTGTCTCGCGGACGATATGGGGCTTGGCAAGACGGTTCAGCTTATCGCGCTTCTCCTCAGGCGCCGCAAGGACGGGCCATCGCTCGTCGTCGCTCCCGCGTCCGTCGTCTTCAACTGGCGAGACGAGATCGCCCGGTTCGCGCCGACGCTCACTTGTGCGGTCGTCGGACAGAACCCCGCTGCGGCGGACGAGGATGTCGCGAAGATCGCGAAGAGCCATGACGTCGTCGTGACGAGCTATGGTGTGCTGTCTTCGCGCGAGGACAAGTTCGCGTTCCTCGCATGGAATGCCGTCGTGCTGGACGAGGCGCAGGCGATCAAGAACCACCTGACGAAGCGGTCGAAGACGGTGAAGACGCTTAAGGCGAAGTTCAGGGTGGTCGCGACGGGAACGCCCATCGAGAACCGGCTGTCGGAGCTGTGGAGCATCTTCGATTTCATCAATCCCGGCATGCTGGGCGGAGAAAGCCGCTTTGCGCGCGAGCTCGCGCCGCATGGCGAGGCCTCGCCCCGGCTCAAGCGTCTGGTGAAGCCGCTCATACTCCGCCGCCTCAAACGGGACGTTCTCACGGACCTCCCGGAGAAGGAGGAGATCACCGTTCCCGTCGTGATGGGCGAGGAGGAACGTCACGCCTACGAGGCGACGAGGCAAAACGCCGTGGCGAAGCTCGAGTCCGGCGACCGGCAGAACAAGATCGCGATTCTGGCGGAACTTACGCGGCTGAGGCGTTTCTGCTGTCATCCGTCCCTCGTGATGCCGGCGGTTCAGGTCTCGGCCAAGCTCGAACGCCTGTGCGAACTTCTTGAGGGATTGCGGGCAAACAACCACCGGGCGCTCGTCTTCTCCCAGTTCGTCGACTGCCTTGCGATCGTGCGGCGAGCGCTGGACGAACGGGGCTGGACCTACAAGTACCTCGACGGGGCGACGCCGAAGGCGGAGCGCGAACGGGAGGTGGCGGCGTTTCAGTCCGGCGAAGGCGATTTCTTCCTGATCTCGCTGAAGGCGGGCGGAATGGGCCTCAACCTGACGGCGGCGAACTATGTGGTGCTGCTTGACCCCTGGTGGAATCCGGCGGTGGAAAACCAGGCGGCGGATCGCGTCCATCGCATCGGGCAACACCTTCCGGTCACGGTCTATCGGTTGATCTGCAAGGATACGATCGAGGAGAAGGTCGTCAACCTGCATGCGAAGAAGGCCGCTCTCTCGGAAGACGTGCTTTCCGGCGGCGCATCGTCCCTCAGTGCAGAGGCGATGTTCGATCTCCTGTCGCAAGCGTGAAGATTCGCCTGCATGGAGATCAAACAGGGACAGGGGAAAAGCCCGCGAGACGAGGAAATATGCTATACTATCCGCAGTTGCAAAATGGTTGCAAATTGAACGGCGAGATGTTGTACATTCTCGATTATGTCGTGTCGGGACGTTCGGAGTTCGACATGATCCGGAGAACCGCATTGCCAAGCAGAAGGAGGCGTTCCGCGCCGTGTTCGGCAAATGGCGGGATTCGCGCTCCACCGATGAGATCGTTTCGGAAATCGAGGGGGCGCGTACGCCCGGACGAAAGGTCGAGCTGTGATACTGGCGGAGGTGGCACAAGTGTGTGACCTGTAAAATTCATACGCAATGCGCCGAGAGATTTTGGTATAATTGGTTGCGAAGGAGGTTGATGGCATGAGCATAATGATTGACACGGAGTCGGTTACTGATGCGGAGGTTCGTGAATATATGACGAGCCGTGGGACGACAATCGGTCAGATGTTTGTGGAATACCTCAAGGAGGCCATTCGGCGAGATCGGCTTGGACGCGGATTGATGGACAAGTGGCGTGAGACGGTGCGCAAGGGTCGTGGACGCATTCAGGAGCCCTACAAGTTCAACCGGGCTGATGCTTACGAACCCGAGGTCTCTTTCGCATGAAGTTTCTTGACTCCAATATCCTGATTTACGCCGCAGACCGTTCCGCTCAATCCGAAGCTGACGCGGAGAGCCATAGAGATCAAGAAACGCTACGGTTTGCAGTTCTACGACTCGTTGCTTCTTGCGACGGCCGAGGCAAACGGATGTGAAGAGTTCTGGTCAGAAGACCTGAACGATGGGCAGGTTTATTGCGGTATGAAGGCAGTCAATCCGTTCAAGTAACTTGCCGTTGGAGTTGGCCTGTGAGCAACTTCTTCAAGGTCGCCGTTGAGATGAAGTAGGTCGATAAGCAAGCCATGTAGGACAAAGAAAGAACAACAAACAAACGCCAATAAAAAGAAAGATCCGTGTCCCACAAGGGAGACGGATTTTTTGATATAATACGCTCAATGTATCTCAAGCAGCTGGACATCATCGGCTTCAAGAGCTTTGCCGACAAGACCCGACTCACGTTCGAGCCGGGCCTCGTTGCCATTGTCGGTCCGAACGGCTGCGGCAAATCCAACGTCTCCGACTCGATCCGCTGGGTGCTCGGAGAGCAGAAGCCGACGGCTCTGCGTTGCTCCAAGCTCGTCGACGTGGTCTTCAACGGCACCGACACGCGCAAGCCGCTCGGGCTTGCGGAAGTGTCCATCACCTTCGCCGACTGCGAGAAGGAGCTCGGCACCGACTATCACGAGGTGACGATCACCCGCCGCGTCTATCGCGACGGTTCGGGCGAGTACTTCATCAACAAGCAGGCGTGCCGTCTCAAGGACGTCCAGCATCTCTTCATGGGCACGGGCATCGGCACGAGTTCCTACTCGGTGATGGCCCAGGGCCAGATCGACGCGATTCTCTCGTCCAAGCCCGAAGACCGCCGCGCGGTGTTCGAGGAGGCGGCCGGCATCACCAAGTTCAAGGCCGACCGCAAGGAGGCGCTCCGGAAGATCGAGCAGACGGAGCAAAACCTTTTGCGCGAGCAGGACGTCCTCCGGGAGATGAAGCGCCAGATCGGCTCGCTGCAGCGACAGGTCGGCAAAGCGCAGAAGTACAAGGAGCTGCGCGACGAGCTGCGCGGGCTCGACATCTACGTGTCCCGCCAGCGGATCCACTCGTTCGACCTCGAGCTCGAGCAGAACGCGAAGAACCGCAACGAGGTCGACCAGGCGATTGCCGAGGCGAGCGAGGTCGTGACGACGGCCGAGCAGACGGCGCAGGAGCTTCACCAGCAGATTCACGAGCTCGAAGACGGGCTGCAGACTCTCGCGTCGCAGCAGGCGGCCGCCGAGGGCGCCTATCAGCGTGCGAAAGAGGTCATCGGCGTCAATGCCCAGCGAGTCGAGGAGTACAAGACCTTCGCCGAGCGTGACCGCATCGAGATCGAGGGGTCGAAGCGTGCGCTTGAGGACGTGCGGATGCAGTCCGAGTCGCTCGAGCAGAAGACGCAGCTCCTGACGGACTCGCTGGCGGCCGCCCGCGAGTCGCAGGTTGCGGCCGAAGAGGAGTTTAACGCACTCCAGAAGGAGATCGACGCCCGGCGCGAAGACGTCGCCGCGAAGCGCCGCGAGGTGGCGGATACGACCCGCACGGGTTCGCTCGTCGACGACAGCAAGGTCGAGCGCAACGGCGCGGTCGAAACCTGGAAGGCCGGCACGACCGTGACGACGATGATGAAGCGAGAGGACCTCCTCGCCGTCGTGACCGCTGCCGAGGACGAGCTTCGCGCCTTGGAGCTGAAGAACATCCCCACGTCGCAGAAGCTCACCGAGCAGCGCATCGCCGTGAGCTAGATGGAGCAGGAGCTTTCGTTCGTCGGTCAGCAGAACGAGACCGCGAAGAGCCGCCGCGAGGAGCTCGAGCACGCGATTGCCGCCCGCGAGGAGGGTATCCGCGACTACGAGGATTCGATTGCCAAGCTGACCGAGGAGTCCGGCGACCTCTTCGACCAGCTCGAGGAGCTCAAGCAGAAGGCGGCGAGCTACGTCGATCTCATCAACGAGCAGCGCGGCAAGCGTGCGAGCATGCTCGAGCGCATCGCGGCGGCAGACCAGGAGGTCGCGTCCCGCCGCGCCGAGCTCGACCAGGCGAAGGACTTCCGCGGCAAGCTCGAGGTGCAGGCCGCCGAGGCGACCATGCGCCGGCAGAACGTCTACGGGCATCTGCAGGACGAGTACGGTCTCTTCGCCGATGCGGTGATGCGCGAGCCCGATCCCGAATGGAAGAAGGGCGTCGTGCCGTCGCTGGAGGAGCTGGAGGGCACGGTCGGGCGCTTGCAGGCGGAGATTGCCGCGCTCGGTCCCGTGAACATGGTCGCGATCGACGAGTGCCGCGAGCTCGAGGAGCGCTATGCGCGGGAGAAGGCGCAGGAGGAAGACCTGCAGGCCGCGCGCACGCAGCTCCTGGATCTCATCAACAACTTGAACGACACGTCCGGGAACATGTTCAAGACGACGTTCGAGACGGCGAACAAGAATTTCCAGACGATGTTCACGCGGCTCTTCGGCGGCGGCGAGGCGCGCCTCGTCCTGCTGGAGAACGAGGAAGATCCGCTCGAGTGCGGCATCGACATCATCGCGCGGCCTCCGGGCAAGCGTCCGCAGTCCGTGACGCTGCTCTCCGGCGGCGAGCGCACGATGACGGCGGTGGCGCTCCTCTTCTCGATCTTCATGATCAAGCCGGCTCCGTTCTGCATGCTGGACGAGCTCGACGCCGCCTTGGACGACGCGAACATCGGCCGCTTCGTGGAACAGCTTAAGGAGTTTCTCCAGCAGAGCCAGTTCCTGATCATCACGCACAACCAGCACACGATCGCCGGCTCCGACCTCGTGTACGGCGTCAGCCAGCAGGAGAAGGGCGTTTCTCGCGTCATCTCCATGAAGCTCAGCGATCTGGGCGTGAAGGCGAAGAAGTGATTTATTTGGTATAATATCCGTCCCATTCGGGATCGTAGCTCAACTGGACAGAGCGACGGTTTCCTAAACCGTAGGTTCCGGGTTCGATTCCCGGCGGTCCCACCAAGAACTCAGCGATCCAGATGCCGCAGGCGGAGTTGTCCGCAGGCGGCATTCGCGTCTTTGCCGCGGGAGCGGCGGAGCATCGTCTGGACGCGGTGCTTCATGAGGACGTCGAGGAACATCATCATCGTCGCTTCGGACGGCGTCTTGAAGTCGGGACGGTGCTCGACGGGCGAAAGGGGGATGAGGTTCACCTTGGCCATCGGCACGCGGCGGACCTGGGCCGCGAGCTCTTCCGCGCAGGCGCGCGAGTCGTTGACGCCCCTGATGACCGTGTACTCGAAGGTGATGATGCGCTTGGTGGCGTTGGTGTAGTCCGCACACGCCGTCAGCAGCTCGTCGATCGGCCAGCGCTTGTTGACGGGCATCAGCTGGGACCTCAGCTCGTCGTTTGGCGCGTGAAGCGAGACGGAGAGCTCGAACTGGATGCCTTCGGCGGCGAGCTTCTTGAAGCCCGGGACGACGCCGCAGGTCGAAAGGGTGATGTGGCGGGCGCCGAGGTTCGGACCCCTGCCGGCGTTGATGAGCTTCAGTGCGCGGAGCGTCTCGTCGTAGTTGGCGAAGGGCTCGCCCATGCCCATCACGACGATGTTGGTGATTTCGCCGAGGGAGCGTCCCGCCATGTACTCGGCGACGATTTCGTCCGCCGTCAGCGAGCGGACGACGCCGCGCGAACCGCTGGCGCAGAACGCGCAGCCCATCGCGCAGCCGACCTGGGTGGAAATGCACTGGGTGAAGCGCCCGGTCGCCGGAATGAGCACGGTCTCGACGGAATTGCCGTCCTCAAAGCCGATCAGGAGCTTCTTGGTTCCGTCCGCCGACTCGGAGACGTCGAGGATCTCGTATTTCGTAATCGGGAACTCGGCTTTCAGCGTCTCGCGGAAGTCCTTGGGGAGCGTGGTCGCGGCGTCCCAGTCGGTGATGTAGTCGCGGTAGAGGGACTGCAGGATCTGGTCTGCCCGAAACGGCCTCAGACCCCGGTCCTTCAGGATCGGCTTCCATTCGTCCGGCAAGATGCTCCACGCTTTCGTCATGGCCCCATATTATATCAAACTTTGGTATAATATACGCCCACACCACTAAGGAGCGAAAATGGGCGGATTTTGCGGGGTCATATCGGAACAGGATTGCGTCAGCGATCTCTTTTTCGGCACGGACTATCATTCTCATCTCGGAACGCACAGGGGCGGCATGGCCGTCTTGGGGCCGAAGGGCTTTCAGCGGTCCATTCACAACATCCAGAACTCGCCGTTCCGCTCCAAGTTCGAGCATGACGTCGCCCGCTTCGAAGGCCCCGTCGGCATCGGCGTCATCAGCGACACCGATCCGCAGCCGCTCATCATGAGCTCGAAGCTCGGCACGTTCGGCATCGTCACGGTCGGTCTCATCACCAACCAGAAGGAATTGATGACCGAGCTCTTCACGAAGAACTCGGCGCAGCTCCAGTATTCGACGAACTCGGGAATGGTCGGTCCGACCGAAGTCGTGAGCGCGCTCATCGCGACGCAGCCCTCAATCGTCGAAGGCGTCAAGTACGTTCAGGAGAAGGTGAAGGGGTCGGTCTCCATCCTGCTGATGACCGAGGACGGGCGCCTCTACGCCGCGCGCGACAAGTATGGCCGCACGCCGGTGGCGATTGGGAGGAAGGAAGGCGCGACGATTGCGCTCATGGAGTCTTGCGCGCTCCCCAACCTCGGCTATGACCACCTGCGCGACCTCGGTCCCGGCGAAATGGTCGAGATGGAGCCGGACGGCGTCACCACCGTGATTGAGCCCGGCAAGAAGATGGCGATCTGCGCGTTCATGTGGGTCTACTACGGCTATCCGGCCTCGTCCTACGAGGGCCGCAACGTCGAGATGGCGCGCTACCGCTGTGGCAGTGCGCTCGCGAAGCGCGATGCAGACCTCACCGTCGACGCGGCGTGCGGCATTCCCGACAGCGGCATCTCCCATGCGCTCGGCTACGCGCACGAGAAGACGATCAAGTACTGCCGTCCGTTCGTGAAGTACACCCCGACCTGGGCGCGTTCGTTCATGCCGAGCGAACAGAAGCAGCGCGAGCACGTCGCGTCGATGAAGCTCATTCCGATTCCCGGTCTCATCAAGGACCGCCGGCTCGTCTTCTGCGACGACTCGATCGTCCGCGGCACCCAGCTCGGCAAGCAGGCCGACCGCCTCTACGGCGAGGGCTGCAAGGAGACGCATATCCGGATTGCGTGTCCGCCGCTCCTCTATCCCTGCCGCTTCATCAACTTCTCGCGTTCGAAGAGCGAGTACGACCTCATTACGCGCCGCTACATCCGCAGACAAGAGGGCGAGGGCGCGGACATCGCGAAGTACATCGATCCGGACGGTGCGCCGTATCAGGGCATGGTCGAGTACATCCGAGAGATGCTGAACCTGACGTCCCTCAAGTTCCAGACGGTGGACGATCTCGTGAAGGCGATCGGGCTTCCGAAGGACCAGCTCTGCACCTATTGCTGGACGGGCGAAGACGTCTCGATGCCGTGTTCCTGCGCCCATGGCTGCCAGGGCTGTCCGCACCAGTGCCACTGATCATTTTGCTATAATAAGCGGCATAGAAAAGATCGCGACCGACATCTACTCGTTCGAGAACCTGCGCAAGGGCGGTTACGTCTATGTGGACAAGACCGACCTTCTGTGGCGGCTGGCTTCCGAAAAGGAAGGACGCCAGTTCTTCATCTCCCGTCCGCGGCGGTTCGGGAAGTCCCTCATGCTCTCGACGCTGAAGTGCCTGTTTGAAGGGCGGAAGGATCTTTTCAGGGGACTCAAGATCGAGAAGAGGCGCTGGGCCTGGAAGACGACGTATCCGGTCGTGATGCTCGACATGTCGAAGGCGAAGGCGTCCACTCCGGAAGCGTTGGAGGCGGTTCTTCTCGGAATGGTGCTGCGCCTCGCCCGTTCGTTCAAGGTCCGGCTCGCCAAGACGGACATCGTGACCGCCGGCAGCGCATTCGCGGCCTTCCTCGAAGGGCTCGCGGACAAGCAGGGGGGATATGTCGTCGCAGGCGGCGATCCGTCAGGTCCGCGAGAAGAGGAAGGCCGACGTCTACAAGGGTGACAAGCGCCCCGTCACGCTCGTCGGCGTCAACTTCCGCACGGCGAAGCGCAACATCGACGAGCCGCTTTTCGCGAAGCTCTGAACGTACTTGACTTTTCGCGGCGATATGGTATATACTGCGTCGCGATGACAACGCTAAGTTGCGATAATTGCGAATTTCCCCAGGGGAGGTGGGTAATCATCTCTCTGCTCCGACGCGATTGCGTCGGATTGCGCATTTCACGGAAATGCGCCCACGGCAAGATTCACAGTCCAGGAAGGGATCAATCATGAGTAAGCTCGGTAAGTTCGCCGCGGCCTCAGCTGCGGTGTTGTGTGCGTTCGGTGCGGGCGAAGTCCGCGCGGCGGATCAGGAGCTCGCTGACGGCGGGGATCTCGCCGCGGCCGTCGCACAGGCGAACGACGGCGACACCATCACGCTGGGCGAGGGTAATTATGCCTGCGTGTCGCTTTCGGTCACGAAGGCGATTACGATTCGAGGCGCGGGTGCGAAGTCCGTTCTGGCGGCGGGCGCAAATGCCACGGCCATCACGCTGAACAACGCCGGTGCGGTCCTGGAGGACGTCGGTTTCTCGGGAACTAAGGCGAGCGGATTCATCAATGTCGCTGCCGGCACGTGCCGTCGGGTCACGGTCGCAGGAATCACGGAGCAAGGCAAGGTCTTCAATGTCACCGGCGCCGACGCCGTTCTCGACGACTGCTGCGCGACGAACATCTTCCGCAACTGGTCGGGGCAGGGTTATATTCTTTGTCAGAGCGCCGGACTCGTCAAGAATTCGCGGTTCGTCGATATGTACGGTCCGGACGAGGCCGTCAACATCACTGGCGGAACGATCTCGAACTGCCTGATCAAGGGCACGATCGACAACTATCGCACGGGTGCGCAGGCCGGCAACGGACAGACCTTCGCCGCCCTCAAGGTCAATGGCAGCAACGCTCTGGTCACGCACTCGAGGATCGTCGAAAACGGGAAGCTGAATTCCGCGCGGTACGGCACGATCCTGCTTTCGGCCGGAACGGTGCGCAACTGCCTGATCGCGGACAATGTTGTCCAGTCGTATGGTGCGGTCGCCCTTTCCGGGAGCGGGCGGCTCGAGAACTGCACGGTGGTTGGTACTATTCGCAACAACGCCTCGCAGAACGGCCTTTCGCTCCACATGACGGGTGGTACGGCGGTCAACAACATCTTTGACGACGGCGAGCGGGGCAGCGCGTCCGTCTATGTCTCGTCGGGGACGTTCGCGACAAACCTCGTGCCGGTCGCCGTCAGCACCGGCGTGGGGAACAAGGTCGGCGTTCCGTTTTTCCTTGACCCCGAGGCCGGGGATTATACGCCGGGAATCTGCTCGGAAGCCGTGAACGCCGGAGCTCTTCTGCCCTGGATGACCGAGGGCGCGACGGATGTCAGGGGTGCGGACCGCGTGATGGGCGATGCGCCGGACATGGGAGCGTTCGAGGGGCAGTACGGTGAGGATGGTCCGTTGAGCTGCGGCTTCAAGGTCGCCAACAACCAGTTCCGCGTCGATGCTGCGGACAAGACAGTTGTTTTCTCCGCGAGCGTGGCGGGGCAGGGGGCGGACGGTGCGACCGTCGCCTGGTATGTTGATGACGGGGCTGAGCCTGTCGGCACGGGACTCGTCCTCGAAACCGACGCGCTGCCGGTCGGCCTCCATACGGTGAAGCTCGTCGTGACGCCGACGGACGGTAGCATCGCGCCGATTGAGCATGAGCTGCAGAATTGCGTCCTCATCTATCCGAAGAGGATGTATGTCGATGCGGAGAACGCCACGCCGGAATCTCCGTATGAAACGCCCGCGAAGGCCGCGAAGACGCTCGCGGACGTGATTGACTTCCTCATGCCGGCGAGTACGGCCCTGCCTGGTTATCCGGAGGGCGAGGATGCTGTTGTGACCGTTGAGGTGGCTGACGGCACATACCGGCTGAGCGATCTGGTCCTGAGCGTCCCCGTGCGCTTCGTCGCCAAGTCTGGCGCGGCGCCCGTCCTGGACATCAACAAGGTCGATCCAGGCATAACGTTCTCCGACGGACGGCAGGTGCTGGACGGCTTTACCGTTGTCAACGGACGTACCCACGCGTTGCGCTTCTACTCTGGCAGCTGCATGCGCAATTGCACGGTGCAGAACCTGCAGAACGTCGTCGGCGGCACGTCGGCGTATTTCATCCTGGTCTCTGGCTCGATGGTCTCGAACTGCGTTTTCAGGGGGGCGACCTCTGCATACGCCTATTCGGATCCCGTGGTGCAGCTTTCCGGATCGTCGCTCGTGAGCGACTGTCTTTTCGAAAACATGGAAAACCTCGATACGGTCGCCTATGTGGACGGCGAGGAATCGGTCATGTCGAACTGCATTTTCCGCAATAGCCCCATGACGTCTGTGGGCGGGAATCTGCGCTATCAGGCAATCACCTTGTCGGCGGGTCTGGTCACCCACTGCGTCATCACGAATTTCGGCGGTACCGGATCGACCGGAAGGGGAAACAAGAGCTACGGCGGCGTGGTGTCCGTTATCGGCGCCAAGGCGACGCTGCGCAACTGCCTGATCGCCGACTGTTCCGCGAAAGAAAACGCCGGCATTGATATTCAAAATGGCGCTGTCGAGAACTGCACTGTGGTTGGAGGCACGCTTGCGGCGAGCGCATCGGGCAGTCAGCGCAACCTGAAGCAGACGGGCGGGCGTGTCGTCAACTCGATCTTCTGGAACGACCAGAATATCGACGGCGTGACGCTTTCTGGCGGCACGTTCGAGTATTCGTGGTCGCTCACCAAGAAGGCCGGCGAAACCAACAAGGGTGGCGATCCGGCGCTGGACGCCGATTTCGTGCCGACCAGTTTGTCGCTCGCCCGTGACTGCGGTGCGGCGCTCGACTGGATCACCGAGGGCTCCGTGGACCTGCGAGGCTCGAACCGCGTCGTCAACGCCGTCGTCGACATGGGTGCGTTCGAGGGTGACGAGCTTGAGGCGGAACTGCTGCTGACGCTGGAGACGGCCTTCAGCCGGCTGGATGGCGAGAAGGTCGTCTATACGGCCACGCCTGAGGCGAAGATAGGCTACGATCCCGTCGTCAACCCCGAGTTCGTCTGGACGCTTGACGGCGAGGCGGCGGGGACGTCGTCCGGCGCGAAGGAGTTCGCGCTCCTGCCGCGGTCGGCGCCGTATGTTGTCGTATGTTCCGTCTCGGACGGAAAGCAGACGAAGACGGCGGAGGTTTCACTTCCCGTCCATAACGGCGTTTTCTACGTCTCGCCCGATGGCTCGAACGAGGCACCTTACGACAGCTGGGAGAAGGCGGCCAAGACGCTGGACACGATCTTGGCGATTGACCATCCCCAAGACGACACGCGCACCTTCACGGTTCATTTCTCGTCAGGCAACCATTCGACGTGCGGGTTTAACCTGACGACGGCGATGGCGATTGTGGGCGAGGACGGCGCGATCTTCAATTCGGGGAATGCGCCTGTATTCAGTCACGCGGGCTGCTCCATCTCTAACTTTGTCTTCAGCGGACTTGGCTTCTCGCTGAACAACGGCGTGGCGCGAGATGTCGTTGTGCGGAACCGGTCCAATCAGTCCGGCGACACGCTGGTGACAATCCGCGGTGGCGTCTGCGACGGTCTGGTGATGACCAACTGCCGCACGACGGCGTGGAACTGGCAGTATGGTGTTTCCGTGTCGGGCAGCGCGCGCCTCAGCAACTTCCAGATTGACAACTGCGCCGGGTACGACAAGTTGCTGGCCGTCTCGGGTTCGGCCGTCGTCTCGAACGGCACGATCAAGTCGTCCAACGGCGTGCTGGGCGGCGGACAGGGCAATACCCGCGAGTATCTCATCTCGGCAGAAGGCGGTGTTGTTTCGCACGTGATGGTGACGGATTGCGGTGACAAGCGCGACAAGAGCAGCTGGAGCAGCCGTGACGGCACGGTGCGCGTTTCTGGCGGCACGGTGCGCAACTGCCTCATTGTCGGCAACCGGTCGACGGACTGCGCGGGCGTCAATCTCTCGGGCGGACATCTTGAGAGCTGCACGGTCGTCGTGAACGACGGTGACGTGTTGCACCAGACATACGGCGGCACTTACGGCAGTTGTCTCAACATGACGGGCGGATTCGCGACGAACTGTGTCTTCTATTCGACAGAAGCGACGTCGGGCGACTGGAACTACTGCCGCGTGACGGGCGGCAAGATCGGCAACTGCTGGCTGAGCGTGAAGGGCAAGGACACGACTCCGGCCGGCACGGGCGTTCTCGTCGGCGACGATCCCTGCTTCACCTCGCGTGGCGGCTGGGACTACGTGCCCGCCGGTGGATCGCCGCTCATTGGCAAGGGACTCAACCAGCCGTGGATGACGGGCGCGACAGACTTCGCCGGCAAGAAGCGCGTCTGCGCCCGTCGCGTCGACCTCGGCGCATTCGAGGGCGACGCGCCCGGCCTGATGCTGATCGTGCGGTAAGGCGGCTGTTTATGCTATAATACGCGGCATAGCGAGGTGGTTTAACAGCAAGCAGGACGAGGTGATGATTCGCGTACCGGAGAACCCCTGGGTGCGCGACGACGGACTGGACATGCAGGGGCTTATGGCGGCGTTTCAGGACTTCTGGCGTGAGAACGCGGACATGAACCAAGCGCCGTTCGCGTACCGCGAGGCGTATCCGCACCTTGTCCTGCAGGCGTTTCTCCAGCGCGTCATCAACGGCGGCGGGCAGATCATCCGCGAGATGGCGCTCGGCAAGGGGGCTCTGGATCTCGGCGTCCTCTTCCGCAAGGCGAAGTACGCCGTCGAGGTGAAGCTCAGGTACAATTACGAGAAGAACCGCGACAAGTCCTACGCCCAGGTCTGCCGCTACATGGACCACCTCGGCGTCACCGAAGGCTGGCTCGTCGTCTTCGATCCCGACCTCGCCAAGCCGTGGGACGACAAGATCTCGTCGGCAGACATTGCTTAAGTACTATTGAGAAAGATGCCGGGGTTGTTGTAAAATATGAGGACTAACCGAATTTACAAGGAGAGCTGGACAATGAAGCGTAAAACGATTCTCTCGATAGTGATGTCGCTATGTGCGTTTGCATGCGTCGCGGAGGA
>JAEDMC010000051.1 GCA_016303225.1 Kiritimatiellia bacterium | reverse complement strand
CAGGTGCCGATCATGGGACTCTTGGCGGTTTACGCTGCGGTCACTTTCGTTTCTTCCTTTGATTTCAAATCTCAGATTTCAAACTTCGGGCCGCTTCTCGTCCTCGGCCTCTGTTTTGCCAACTCCTTCGGTTCTCCGCTTCTCGAGAAGTGGATGACGAACGGGCAGGACCGGTTCTGGTCGCTCAAGAAGGAGAAATGCGAGCTCGCGCAGCTCCGTGATGTCGCGAAGCGCATTGAGTCGATCGATCCGGGCGGCAGGACGATCTTCACGCAAGATCTCTATCTTGCGATTGAGACGAACCGCAAGGTGCCGAAAGGACTGGAGATGGGCCCGTTCGCAATGCTGACGGACGACGAATGGAAGACGCTTCTCGCCGAGACTGCGCCGCAAGAGTGTGCCGTCGCCGCGCTCTCCGGCTATTCGTTCGCGATTCGTCCGCCGAAGTGCGACGAGCGTCCGGTTGCCCAGCAGCTGGACTACTGGACTTCCCTTAAGAAGAACTTCGAGCTGGTCGGACGCGAGGAGGCGTTCGGACAGAACGCGACGCCGCTGTTGATTCTGAAACGCAAATGACACCGCAGGAACTGAGAGACCGCATTCTGGAGACCGTCGGCAAGAACGGCGGACATCTTGCCTCGTCCCTCGGCGCGGTCGAGATCGCGGTGGCGCTTGCGGAAGTCTTCGAGCCGACGAAAGACCGCATCGTGTGGGATGTCGGACATCAGGCCTATGCCTGGAAGCTCCTGACGGACCGCGGTGGCAAGTCGTTCGACACCTTGCGCAAGCTGGACGGCATCTCGCCGTTTCCGAATCCCGCCGAAAGCGCCGCGGATGCGGCCGTCGCCGGACATGCCGGGAGCGCGCTTCCCGTCGCAGTGGGGCTTGCCTCCGCGCGCGATCGCAAGGGGACGGACGAGCAGGTCGTTGCCGTCGTCGGCGATGCGTCGCTGGTCAACGGGCACTCCTTCGAGGCCCTGAACAACGCGGCGTCGGCGACGCGCCGGCTGATCGTCGTCCTGAACGACAACGACATGGCCATCTCGCGTCCGGCCGGCAACATCGCCCGTTTCCTCGGACGCCTCACGTCGGGCGTTCGCTACAACCGCGCGAAGAACGCCGCGAAGAAGGCCGGACGTGCGCTGCGGCTGTCATTTCTCTACGGATTCGTCCACTGGACGAAGAACTGGCTGAAGACGATGCTCCTGAGGGACGTCTGCTTCGAGCAGTTCGGTTTCCATTATCTCGGTCCTGTCGACGGACACGATCTCGGAGCTCTCAAGTCCGCGCTAACCGCCGCGCGCGAGGAGGTGCGCCCCGTTATCGTCCATGTCGTCACGAAGAAGGGCAGGGGCTATGCGCCGGCCGAGAAGGACCCGACCGGGTATCACGGCATTGGTCCGAACCAGATTCCGCGCACATCGTCCGCCGGCGGCACTTGGAGCGATGCCTTCGGTGACGCGATGATCGAGATTGCGAAGCGCGACGAGCGAGTCATCGCGCTCACTGCGGGTATGAAGGACGGCACGGGACTGACGGGATTTGCCGATGCTTTTCCCGCGCGTTTCGTTGACGTCGGCATAGCCGAAGGACATATGGTCGGCTTTGCCGCGGGGCTCGCCGCGGGCGGGATGCGTCCCGTCGTCGCCGTCTACTCGACCTTCCTGCAGCGGGCCGTCGATCAGGTCATGCATGACGTCTGCATCTCGAACTTGCCGGTCGTCTTCTGCGTGGACCGAGCCGGTGCCGTGGGCGCGGACGGAGTCACCCACCAGGGGCTCTACGACATCGCGATGCTGCGGACCCTGCCGAACCTCACGATCTGCCAGCCGAAGGACGCTGAAGACCTCAAGGCGTTGCTGGTCGAGGCGCTGAAGAGGAACGGACCGACGGTGATTCGGTATCCGCGGGGTGTGGCGGGTGTAGGTGTAGGTGAGAGGTGTAGCGGTTTGAACCGTTCTGCGCCTACACTTTCAACCTACACCTATGCCATCTGGGCTGCCGGTGATCAGCTTCCCAAAGCGTACGAAGTTGCTTCACGGATACCTGGCTCGGAAGTGACCTTCGCCCGTTACCTGAAGCCTTTTGACGCGGAGTTGTTGAAGCGGCAGCGGGCGGCTGGCATGAAGATTGTTTCGCTCGAGAACGGCGCGATAGCCGGAGGCTTCGGCGAGGCGATCGGCGCCGACTTCAAGTTCGGCTGGCCGGATGTCTTCATTCCGCACGGCTCCGTCGTCGAACTCGAAAAGCGTTACCATTTCGACGTCGACTCCATTGTCGCCGCACTACGGTCGGTCATCTGCCAACACCCCTCTACCAAAACCCCTCTACCAACTACCAACTGATATGGCAAAGATTCACGGAATTCCCGGAGAATGGGCGCGTGTCAAGGGCACGGTCCTCGGTTTGTGGCCGCTCTTCCTCGGCGTGTTTGTCGCCGGTGCGTCGCTGGCCGGTTTCCTGCTGTCTCCGTTGTGGGGCGCAGTTCTGTTTGTCGCCGCGCTCCTTTACATCATCTGGAGCCTGATGCGGGGCCTTCGCCGGGTCGAGCGCTTCTACAAGGGTGCGCGCGGCGAGGAGAAGGTCTCCGGCATCCTGGCGTGTTTGCCGGACACTTATCACGTCTTCAACGACTTTGCCGTCGGCCGCAAGCACGTTGACCATGTTGTCGTGGGGCCCGGTGGTGTCTTTTCGATTGAAACGAAGTTCTGGCGGGGTCGAGTCACGATCGAGGACGGACATGTCCTTTTGGACGGACAGTTGCCCGACCGCTCGCCGATCCAGCAGGCCGTTCGCGAGGCGACGCTCGTGCGCAAGGCGCTGGCGGACCGGGGATGGACGGGGTTCGTGACGCCGGTCTTGGCCTTTGCCTCTGATTCGTTTGATGCGCGGCGCGCGAACCTGAATGGTGCGGTCGTCATCAATTCCAATGAAATCAAGACGAGCTTTGACACGGATCGCGTGGTCATCCCGCCTGCGGAACTGGATCGTCTGGTCAGCTTGATGGAGAATTGCCCATGAACAAGAAGAGTGTGTGGTTTGTTCTGGCACTGATTGCCTGCGGAGTGATTATCTGGGGCTGTCAGTGCGTCCCCGAGCAGCCGGCGGAGCCTCAGCCGACTGCTGCCGAGGCGGTTGAGGAGAGACAGACCGAAGCCGAGCCTGAAGCGAAGGCAGAACCGCAGCCCGAAGAAAAGCCGGCGCCGCAGCCCGAGACGCGGCCCGAGGTGAAGGTTACGCCGAAACCGGCGCTTCCGCAGCCTGCCCCTCGGGTGTCCAAGATCGTCCCCCGGACTTATTATGGGAGGGTTGCCACGCGTCTGGGCGACAGCCTGCCGAAATACCATGTGTTGCAGCAGCAGCTGAATGACGAGATTTCGCAGCGGGCCTGGACGAATCTCGTGACGTTCTATGACTTCGATCACTCGGTTTTCCTGCAGTCCGACCTTGACCGCCTCGCGGCGCATGAGAAGACGCTGGACGACGAGATCGAGTCCGGCGACGTCAGCTTTGGGTATGACGTCTACAACCTCTATGTCACGAGGCTGCATGAACGCGTCGACTTCGCGACCAACCTGCTGGCAACCGTGAAGACGTGGGACTTCTCGACGAATGAGACCTACCGTGCCCGTCGTAAGGACGCCCCGTGGCCCGAGACCAAGGCAGATGCCGAAGAGCACTGGCGCAAGCGCATCAAGAACGAGATGCTCGTCCGCACCGTGAACCACGCGCTCGACAAGTCGACGAACACGGTCGACTTCGCCGCAGAGATCGTCAAGAGCTATCGCCAGTATGTGACGGTGCTGACCGAGCCAGACGAGGAGGCGGTTCTGCAGCATTATCTTTCGGCGCTCTCGCGCGCATACGATCCGCATTCTGACTACATGTCGCCCGCGTCGAAGGAGGACTTCGACATGGAGATGAACCTTACGCTCTGCGGCATCGGCGCGGTCCTGTCGATGGACGACGGCGCGCTCAAGATCGTCGAGGTGATGCCGGGCAGCCCCTGCGACCGCGACGGACGCATTAAGGAGGGCGATAAGATTGTCGGCGTGCAGCAGGCCGGCGGCGAGATGGAAGACGTCATGTGGCAGCCCATGAAAAAGTCCATCAAGAAGATCCGAGGCAAGAAGGGCACGAAGGTCACGTTGCAGATCATCCCTCGTTCCGATCCGAGCGGCGCCACCAAGAAGCTCGTTGACCTCGTCCGCGACGAAATCAAGCTCGAGGATCAGGCGGCGACGGGACACGTCGAGCGCGTGGGGCTGAACGGCGTCACGAACAAGCTCGGCTATGTCTTCCTGCCAGGCTTCTACGGAACGATGGAGAAGCGGCCGACCGACCCCGGGTTCCGGAGCTGCGCGATGGATGTCTCGAAGTGCATCGCCGACTTCAATGCGCAGGGCGTGAAGGGCATGGTCCTCGACCTGCGCGGCAACGGCGGCGGCTCCTTGCGGGAAGCCGTGCTCCTCTCCGCACTCTTTGTTTCGTCCGGTCCGGTCGTTCAGATCCGCGACTTGCACCGGGTCGGGTGCTTGCCGATTCCGCCTGGCAATCCGATTGCCTTCAAGAAGCCGCTCGTCGTCCTGACGGATCGTGCGAGCGCCTCGGCGTCCGAGATCGTGGCGGGACATCTACAGGATTCCGGGCGCGCCATCGTGATCGGAGACCGCCGCACGCACGGTAAGGGCACTGTCCAGACTGTGATGGGACTCGGTCCGGAGAAGTACGGCTCCACCAAGATCACCACGGCACGCTTCTACCGCATCGACGGACGCTCCACGCAGGTCGAGGGCGTTGCCGCCGACATCCACCTTCCGTCCCTCATCGACGCGCTGGACATCGGCGAGGACAAGCTCACCTATGCGCTGCCGTTCAGCCGCATCAATCCCTGCGACTACCGGCTCGCGTGGGACATGCATCGCTACGTGAAGGCGCTGAACGAATTGTCCGTCGCCCGCACGTCCGTCGATCCGAAGTTCAAGAAGCACCTGGAGAACGTGAAGGGCATGCGCGAGATCTCCGACCGCGAGGAAGTCTCGCTCGAATACGAGACGCGCCTTGCCCAGATGAAGTCCGACCGTGAGCTCCGCGAGCTGGACGACGAGGAAAACGAGGACGACGACGAGGAGACCTCGGCTAAGAAACGCCGTCGCAAGCGCAATGCGCCGAAGGAGAATGATGTCGTCCTCAACGAGGCCTACAAGGTGCTGATGGACCTCATCCGCATGAAGGATGGCGAGGAGGTCCCCGAAGCGAGAGGTTGGTGGTGATGAACGTCCGTTTCGTCAAGATGCACGGCGCCGGCAACGACTTCATCATGATCGACGACCGAGAAGGGACGTTTCCCGCTGACGACAGTCGGCGGATGGCGCTTATGGGCGCGCGACAGACGGGCGTCGGCTGCGAGGGCATCATTCTCGTGCAGCAGTCGGACCGCCTCGACTTTCGGATGAAGTTCTTCAATCCCGACGGATCCGAGGCCGAGATGTGCGGCAACGGCGCGCGATGCGTTGCCGCGTTCGCGCGCGAGATCGGTGCGGCGAAATCGGACCGGATGCGCTTCGAGACCTTGGCCGGGGATGTCGGCGCGGAAATTGTCTCTCAACCCACTCGACCCTCTCAACCTTCTCTGCTGGTTAAAGTCGAGATGCCCGAACCGAAGGACCTGCGCGTCGACTTCATCAACAGCGGCGTACCGCACAAGATCGTGTCGGTTGAGAATCTGGCGATTGTCGATGTCGCCGGCGAGGGACGACGCATTCGCTATTCGGACGAGTTTGCGCCTGCTGGAACGAATGTCGATTTCGTCACCTACCGCGCGCCGCATGATGCGGATATCCGCACTTACGAACGCGGCGTCGAGGCTGAGACTGGGGCGTGCGGGACGGGATCTGTCGCCGCGGCGCTTGTCGGCGTTGCGCAGCATGGGATGTCCTTCCCCGTGACGGTTCATACCGCGAAGGGCTACAAACTCACTATTGATGGCGAATTTGACGGTGTTTCGTTCAAATCCGTCACGTTGACAGGTCCGGTAACGCGTGTCTTCGAGGGTGAAATCGACCTTGAAACCCTTGACAGAACCAGTGCCGATAAGAGATAATATCCATAATTCATAATTCATAATTCAAAATTCATAATTTTCAATGAGTTACTTTCTGATGATTCTTGTTGGTGCGGTTCTGGTGAACAACTTCGTTCTGAGCCGCTTTCTGGGTTGCTGTCCGTTTTTGGGTGTCTCCAAGAAGACTGAAACAGCGCTTGGCATGTCCGGCGCCGTCGTTTTCGTGATGACCGTTGCGGCGGCCGTCACGTGGTGCCTTGACCACTGGCTCCTGCAACCAAACGGGCTTGGTTACATCCATACGCTCGCGTTCATCCTTGTCATCGCGGCGCTTGTGCAGTTCATTGACATCGCGATGAAACGTTTTCTGCCGCCCTTGCACGCGGCGCTGGGCATCTTTTTGCCGCTCATCACGACGAACTGCGCGGTCTTGGGCGCTGCGGAAATTAACTGCAAGCAGGGGACGCCGTTCTTTGAGAGCGTGTTCTTCTCGTTTGCCGCGGCCGTTGGCTTTGGCTTTGCGCTCATCATCTTTTCGGGCATCCGCGAGAAGCTCGCGCACGCCGATCCGCCGCGCTGTTTCCGCGGCATCGCCGTCGCACTTGTGACGGCCGGGCTGCTGAGCCTAGCGTTCATGGGCTTTTCGGGGTTGGTGAAGTTGCCGTATTAGAGTTTCAAGTCTTTGGTCTAAAGTCCTTTGGAAGGACTTTAGACGAGAGACGGAAGACCTTAAGGAGTAAATAACGAATGGTAATTGCAATTCTCATTATCGCAGGCATCGGGCTCGTGGCGGCCATTGCGCTCGCCGTTGCCGACAAGTATCTTTCCGTCAAGGAGGATCCGCGCATCGGCATGGTGACGGCGGAATTGCCAGGCGCCAACTGCGGCGGCTGCGGCTTCGCGGGCTGTGACGGCTATGCGCGCGCACTGGTCGCGGGGACCGCGCCGAACGGTGCGTGTGCGGCGGGCGGCGAGGCCTGCGCGAAGGCGATCGCGAAGATCCTCGGCGTCGAGGCGACGGCGACGGAGAAGCGCGTGGCGCTCGTCAAGTGCTGCGGCACGCGCTCCGAGGCGATTCGCGTCGGCGACTACAACGGCATCTGCGACTGCAGCGTCGCGGCGATGACGGCCGGCGGAGACAAAGGGTGCAAATACGGCTGCCTCGGCTATGGCGCATGCGCGAACGTGTGTTCGATGCACGCGATTTCCATCGTCGATGGACTCGCCAAGGTCGACAAGCGCCTCTGCATCGGCTGCGGGAAGTGCGTGACGGCGTGTCCGAAAAACCTGATCGAACTCGTGCCGGCCTCGGCGACGATCCACGTGCTCTGCAACAATCCGGTGCGCGGGCCCGAGGTACGCAAGGTCTGCGGCGTCGGCTGCATGGGATGCCATCTCTGCGAGAAGAATTCCGGCGGCAAGGAAGCGAACCACTTCACGTTTCAGGGTTTCCTCGCGAAGGTCAACTACGAGAATCCGCCGACCGACGAGCAGATCGTCGCGAAATGTCCGGCGGGGTGCATGAGCGTGGACCCGCACTGGGGGACGGGGGAGTGATATGAAGACAGTCAAGAGCCAGTTTAAGTTCAAGGGCGGGATTCATCCCGACTACAACAAGGAACTCGCGAAGGACAAGGCGATTGTCGAGATGCCGTGTCCCGCCGAACTCGTCATCTCGATGAGCCAGCATCTGGGCGCGCCGGCGAAGTGTCTTGTCAAGGCCGGGGACTACGTCGTCAAGGGACAGCTCATCGGAGAGAAGAACGGCTTCATCTCCGTGCCGGTGCATGCATCGGCGAGCGGTCTCGTGAAGACGGTTGAGCCGCGTCTCGGCGCCGCCGGCGGCACTGCTCCGGCGGTCGTGCTCGATACCACCGCCCCCGTTCCCGCCGATCTGCCAACTCCCAACTACCAATTACCAGCTTTGGATTGGAGATCCGCGACCAGAGAAGAGCTCCTGAAGCGTGTTGAGGAAGCCGGCATCTGCGGCATGGGCGGCGCGGGCTTCCCGACTGCGGTGAAGCTGAATCCGCCGCCGAACAAACGCTGCGAGTACCTGATCCTGAACGGCGCGGAGTGCGAACCGTACCTGACGGCCGACTGCCGGCTGATGATGGAACGGGCGGACCGCATCCGCGTCGGCGTCGAGATCATGCGCAAGGTGTTGGGCGGTCCGGCCGTGCGCATCGCGGTCGAGGCGAACAAGCCGGAGGCGATCGCCGCGCTTGAGCAGGCGTTCGCAGACATCGAGGGCAACGTCGAGATCGTGGTGCTGCCGGTTCTGTATCCGCAGGGCAGCGAAAAACACCAGATTTACGCGACGGTCGGACGTGTTGTCCCCGAACCGCCGGCCCTGCCGATTGATGTCGGTTGCGTCGTCGAGAATGTCGGCACGGTTGCGGCGATTGCAGATGCGGTCGAGCAGGGGAAGATCCTCCTTTCGCGTGTCACGACGATCTCCGGTGACGCGGTCGCCGAGCCGAAGAACGTCGAAGCTCCGCTCGGCACCAAGTACGCCGATCTCGTCGCGTTCTGCGGCGGCGCGAAGGAGCCGCCGGCGAAGGTCCTTTCGGGCGGCACGATGATGGGCTTCGCGGTTTCCACGCTGGCGATCGGAACGACCAAGACGACGTCCGGACTGCTGCTCCTCTCGAAGCAGCGCGTCGTCCAGTACACCTCGCAGGCCTGCATCAACTGCGGACGCTGTGTGCGGGCATGCCCGATGAACCTCAATCCGGCGGAAATCTCGAAGGCGGTCGAGGCGAACGACATCAAGGATGCCGAAGACGCGCATGTGATGACCTGCATCGAGTGCGGCGCGTGCAGCTTCGAGTGTCCCGCGCATCGCGCGATCACCCAGCACTGCCGCCGGGCGAAGGCCTCGATCCGCGCGCGCATGGCGGCCGAAAGGGCGAAGGCCGCAGCTGCGGCGCAGAAGAAGTAAGGTCAATGGCTGAAATCGTCTGCCAGCTGCCAACTACCAACAGAATTATGAAACCGAAAGACACTGCTGAACACTACATCCTGTCGAGCTCGCCGCATACGCACTCGCATGCGAGCGTCTCGCGCATCATGCTCGACGTCATCATCGCGCTGCTGCCGACCACGGCGGCGGGCATCTGGTTCTTCGGACTGCCGGCCGTGTGGACAATCGCGACGTGCGTCTCGACCTGCCTCGTCACCGAGGCCGTTTGCCGCATGATGATGAAGCGCGACAACACGATCGGCGACCTCTCGGCCGTCGTGACGGGACTCCTTCTCGCCCTCAACCTGCCGGCAGGCATTCCGCTCTGGATGGCGGTCTTGGGCTCGGTCTTCGCGATCTTCATCGCCAAGCAGGTCTTCGGCGGACTCGGGATGAATCCGTTCAACCCCGCCCTCGCCGCGCGTGCGTTCATGCTCATCAGCTTCACGGGTCCGATGACGACGTGGCTCAAGCCGTACTGGTGGCGGACGCCGGATGCGATGACGACGGCGACGCCGCTCGCGACGATGAAGACGTGGTTCGGCGCGGAGGCGATCGCGTCCGCGACGCCGCACGGACTCTGCAATCACGCCTGCACGGGCGTTCCCTCGCTCTGGGACATGGTGATCGGGAACATGCCGGGCTGCATCGGCGAGGTCTCGGCGATCGCCCTCGCCATCGGAGCGATCTACCTCCTCTGGCGCAAGGTCATCACCTGGCATATCCCCGTGATGTTCCTCGCGACGGTCTTCGTTTACTCGCTCATCTCCGGCGGCGCGCCGGCGATGATGCAGGTCCTCACCGGCGGCGTGATGATCGGCGCGTGCTTCATGGCGACCGATTACGTCACCTCGCCGACGACGGCGAAGGGCAAGCTCATCTTCGGCTTTGGCTGCGGACTCCTTTGCATGCTGATTCGCCAGTTCGGCGGCTATCCCGAGGGCTGCTCGTTCGCGATCCTGATCATGAATGCGGTCTGTCCGCTTATTAACCGTTGGACTCAGCCCAAGCCCTTTGGAGCGAAATAGGTATATGCGAAAGGTGTAGGTGTGGAAATGAAAAAGACAATAGGACTCGTTGTCAGTCTGACGATCATCAGCGGTGTGTGCGCCGGGGTGCTCGCGTATGTCGATTCGATTACGAAGGAGCCGATCAAGCAGACTGCGGAGAAGAACCGCGAGGCGGCGAAGAAGGCCGTTCTCTGTGGCGAGGAGGGCTACACGGCCGAAGGGACGTGCAAGGATGGTTATGGTGGTGATATCACGCTGATGGTTGGCTTCAAGACCGACAAGAAGACCGTCATTTCCTACAAGGTGCTGGCCGCGGCCGAGACTCCCGGCCTCGGCATGAAGCTGAAGACCCCTGAGTTTGCGGATCAGTTCAAGGGCAAGGACGGCTCCTCCCTCAAGGTGAAGAAGGACGGCGGTGAGATTGAGGCGATCACCTCGGCGACCATCACGTCCCGAGCGGTCTGCAGGGCCATTGAGGACGCCCAGAAGAAGCTTTAAGTAATTTCACGTGACAGCCGAACAGCAAACTGCGATAGCCGACTACGTCGAGAAGGTGGCGTTTGAGGACGGCAAGGTGTACGTCAACGGCGGACAGGGGGTGGCGTGATGGCGAAGTCCGCTTTCAGCGTCAATCTTGAATACTTCTTGTTGCGCTTCTTCTGCGCACTGGTGAATGTGATTCCCTATGCGCTTGCAATGGCGCTGGCGCGCGGATTCGGCTGGATTGGCTTTCATGTCGTTCGTTTCAACCGCGCGCGGACGTTGGAGCGCATCCGCAGCGTTTTCCCCGAGAAGTCGCCGCGGGAGTGTCGCGTGATCGCCGTCCGTTCCCTGCAGAACGTCCTGCAGACGGGTGTCGAGATGATGCGCGCGCCGAAGCTCGACCGCGCGTGGATGGATCGTTACGTGAAGGACGGATCGCATTACAAGGGACTTCTTCAGGAGTTTGTCGACGAGGGCAAGGGCGTTGTCATCATGGTGCCGCATTCCGGCAACTGGTACATGGCGGCATGGGCGATGGCGAAGTACGGTCTGCCGCTTTTTGCCATTGCCGCGCGGCAGCGGAACCCGAAGCTCAACGCCTGGATGAACCGGCAGTACGGCGACATCGAGGTGCTGGATCGCGACAATCGGTCGACGCTCATCCAGATTCACCAAAGGCTGAGGGACGGACGCGCCTTCGCGATTCTGCCCGACCTGCGCGTGCGGACTCCAGATGTCGAGGTGGATTTCCTCGGCGGCAGGGCGAACGTTTCGCATGCGGGTGCGGCCTTTGCGGTTAACAGCGGCTGTCCGATTGTCCTTGCCGTGATGACGCGTGAGAACGGACGGCATGTTTTCCATTATCTGAAGGCGCTCCGCCCCGATCCTGCGGCGGACAAGAAAGAGGAGACGCGTCGGCTGACGCGCGAAGCGCTTAAATTGTTGTCGGACGAGATCGTGAAACATCCCGGCGACTGGTATTGGTACAACAAACGTTGGATTCTGGAGCCTGTTAAGAAATGAAAGAACTGATAGCCGGCCTGATGATGGTCGCGGCAACCGCCGCGGTGGCGAACGAGCTGTCCATTGAAGAGTTGAACGCGAAGCATGGCGTCAAGGGCCGGGTGAGCTTCGCCGAGGACGCGAAGGGCGAACCGATTGCCGTCCTGCGGGATGCGAACGGCAGCTGCAGGGTGGCGCTTCGCGGCGCGCAGGTGCAGTCCTGCTCCTTTGCGGGCGACGAGCATCCGCTTCTCTACGAGCCGAAGACCGGCTATCGGGCGGTGCCGGGCGCGCGGGATTTCGTCCATGGCGGCGTGCCGCTTCTCTGGCCGTGGTTCGGCAGCTCCGGCGCGCCGCAGTTCCGCTCCTGGTGGCGGCGCGGACTGAATGCGCTCGGATGTTCGTTCGAGCTGGAGGGGCCGTTTCACGCGACGGCCCGCTACTCGCTATTCGCCGTGAAGAACGTCTCGGCCGAGGGGGACGAGACGTCTGTCACGCTCGTGCTTGGACCCTGTGCCGAGGTTTCCGAATATACGCCGGGCGAATTCGAGCTCGAGTACCGCATTACCCTTGGCGCGCATCGGCTGGGACTTCAACTGACGACGAAGAACTTGGGCGAGGAGCCGTTCCGCTACCGCGAGGGGTATCATCCCTATTTCGCCGTGTCGGACTGCTATGCCGTCACGCTGTCGGGTGTCGACGGCTGTGTCTACGAGAGTAGCCGCGACTTGCCGTGTGACGTCACGCACGTCTGGCAGGGCAAAGTCCCCGAATGGCCGGGCTGCGATCTCTTCAAGTTCAAGCAGCCCGCGAGCGTCATTACGCTGGAAGACCCCGCGTGGAAGCGTTCGATTGTCCTCACGACGACCGGTGCGCGCGATGTCGTCACCTGGTGCCAGGACGTGAGGGGCACGAAGGGCGGAATGGCCATGAACATCTTGCCGGAGGAATGCCGGAGCTACTTCTGCATCGAACCGTCCAATTTCTATCCTGAGTCGGAAATCACACTCGCCCAAGGCGAGTCGCACACGTTTGAGACGATCATTACTGTGAAGGAGAATGCGAAATGAACTACGCACAAGCTGAGAAAATGCTGAAGTCTTGCGGGCAGGAACACGTGCTCGCCTATTGGAAGAAGCTCTCGAAGAAGGAGCAGGCTGCTCTGCTGGAGCAGATCGCCACCATCGAGCCGAAAAGCGTCCGGCAGTGCCAGGCCGCTTTAGGTGTAGGTGTAGAGAATGGGTGTAGGAAGGAATCGGAAAATCAGGACGGCAAGGCGCCGAAAGTCGCCGAGCTGAAGGGCGCCGCGCTCAAGAAGGCGATTGCCGCGGGCGAGAAGGAGCTGAAGGCCGGGCGCGTCGCGGCATTGCTGGTCGCGGGCGGGCAGGGCTCGCGCCTCGGCTACGACGGACCGAAGGGCTGCTACTCGATCGGACCGATTACCGGCGCGCCGCTCTTCTACTTCCACGCGCGCAAGATCCTCGCGCGCTCGATCCGCTATGGCGCGGCGATTCCGTTCTACGTGATGACGTCGGAGGCGAATAACGAGGCGACCGTGAAGTGCTTCGAGGAGAATGAGTACTTCGGACTCAACCCCGACGATGTCTTCTTCTTCACTCAGGGCATGTGGCCGGGGATGACGAAGGACGGTAAGATCATCCTCGATCAGCCCGGGCACGTCTTCATGTCCCCCGACGGTCACGGCGGACTCCTCGCGGCGCTGAAGAAGTCCGGCGCGCTCGCGGACATGAAGAAGCGCGGCATCAAGTCGGTGTTCTTCTTCCAGGTGGACAATCCGCTCGTCGAGATCGCCGATCCCGCGTTCATCGGCTATCACGTTCTTGAGAAATCGGAGTACTCGCTCAAGCTCTGTGCGAAGCGCGATCCGTTCGAGAAGGTCGGGATGCCGATGCAGTTCGGCAATATCTTCCGCATGGTCGAGTACACGGAGATGACGAAGGAGCAGTGCCTCCGCAAGAAGAACGGCAAGCTCTACTTCCTCTACGGTTCGCCGGCGATCCACGTCTTCGACCGTGCGTTCCTCGATCGCGAGGCGTCGAAGGCGATGCCGCTCCATCTCGCGTTCAAGAAGATCCCGACGGTGGTGAACGGAAAGGTCGTGAAGCCCACCGAGCCGAACGGCTACAAGTTCGAGAAGTTCATCTTCGACATCCTGCCGAACGCGAAGCGCGCGGCGTTCCTCGCCTTCGAGCAGAAGGACGAGTTCTCGCCGGTGAAGAACGCGGAAGGCAGCGACTCGCCGGAAACCTGCAAGGCAGACATGCAGGCGAAGTGGGCGCGCTGGTTCGCAGAGCTCGGCGTGACGGTGCCGACGACCATGCCGCTCGAGATCGACCCTGTTTACGCGATTGACGCTGCCGATCTCAAGTCCCTCGGACTCTGGCTCGCGGCGGACTAAGGGTCCTGACCGATGCGAATCGGGTTGGTTTTCGCTGCGGTCCTGGCGGTAGTCGTCGGGACTGTGCGGGGTGATGGAGAGGACCTGAACCCGCTTTGGTCGGAATACAAGGCGGCGGTTGAAAAGAATCTGCCGCGGACCGAGACGAACGTCCTTGCGCGCATCGAACGCGAGGCTGTGGCGGCGGGATTGCTGCCGGATGCCGTCAGGGCGTTCATCGCGCGGGTCGACGCTGAGCGGCAGCTTGATGACAGCCTGGAGGACGAGTGGCTGCCCGTCCTCGAGCGGCGAATTGCGTCCGCTCCCGCGATGATGCGGCCGTATCTTGACCTCTATCTGGCGAATGTCATCCGATACGCAGAGGATGAGGAACGCTGGGACCGCACGAGGACGAAGCTTGCGAACGAGATGTCCCCGTATGAGAAGATCTTCAAACGGGTGCTCGCGCATGCGGACGAGCTGAAGGCCGAGCCAGTTGCGAAGTGGACGAACGTGCTGGAGCGTGCCACCATGCCCGACTCCTGCCGTCCGACGCTCTATGATCTTGCGATCCACGACATCATCGGCTTTTATGGCTCGACCGTGCCGGACAAGACATTGGAAAAAGGGCTGCAGCTTTTCGATGCGCTGATCGACGTCCATCGGGATGATGCGAATGCCGACGCGCTCGCGGATGCGACCTTGGGGCGCATTGAGTACGAAGTCG
The DNA here is from genome assembly GCA_016303225.1 of Kiritimatiellia bacterium. Classification (GTDB taxonomy): domain Bacteria; phylum Verrucomicrobiota; class Kiritimatiellia; order RFP12; family UBA1067; genus UBA1067. The sequence continues at coordinate 1,456 of JAEDMC010000051.1, read as the reverse complement.
GCTTCTCGGAGCTTCCCGCGGCGGAACGCCGGAACAGGCTGGCCGCGGCGTATGACAAGTTCGTCGCCGAGTTCGGAGGGAGATCCAGCGTCGCGCTGCTGGCGCTGAGCCGGCGGGCAAAGCTCGAATACGAGCGTGGCAATCGCGTGGCGGCGCGGCAGATGGCGCTCAAGGGCGTGGAGATGGACGCGAAGGACGCGAAGGGCGATCCGGTCAGCGTGGGCGGGAAGGATTGCCGCCACCTGGCCGAGGGGATCGCCGCACCGAATGCGCATTTCTTTGTCGAGGAAATCTGGTCCGAACCGTTTCCGCCGATCAAGGTGATGTACGAGAACGTGAAGGAGGTGCACTTCAAGCTCGTGCCGATCGACCATGATGTCCTGCTCGGGCGCGGGACAGACCGCGAGGCACTGCAGAGGTTTGCCGCGCAGCCCGGCGCGTACAGCTGGAAGGCGACGTTGCCGGAGGCTGACGATTTCGGCGAGCACGAGCAGAAGGTCGCTCCGCCAAGCGAGATCAAGCCGGGAGCATACGTGTTTGTCGCTGGACTTGACGACGTGTTCAGCGACAATGGACAGCCCTATTTCGCCAAGGTCGTGCAGGTAACAGACCTGGCGCTCGTCCGCGAAACGGATGCCGGCGGCATTTCAGGGACGGTCTTCAAGGCAAATCCCGGCACGCGCGTCTGCGGCGCGACGGTCGAGCTTTGGAACGCGAAAACAGTCGGTCTGGGCAAGGCGGCGCGTCCAGCGCCGAAGGTCCTGACGACGACAACGGATGAAGACGGTGCGTTCGCGTTTGCCGCGACGGGCAGTCAGGTAAGGTTGCGCGTGATCAACGAAACGAGCGAACTCGTCAGCCCCGGGTCGGTTTGGCTGCAGGAGAAGCAAAAGGACGACGAACGCTGTTGCGAACGGGTTTCGGTCGTCACCGACCGGGCGATCTACCGTCCGGGGCAGAAGATTCACTTCAAGGGTTATGCTAGTTTCGTCGATCCGGATAAGCGCGATTTCCGTGTGCTGCCGGGGGCGCGGGTCGAGTTGGAGCTGCAGGATCCTGATGACAAGGCTGTCGCCGGGTGGATGGCGACGGCAAACGAATGGGGAACGTTCGTAGGTTCGTTCGTAGCGCCGCGTGACGGAAAGACCGGGTCCTATTCGATTCAGGCGAAGATTCGGGACACGAAGGCGAGTGGCTACACGGAGGTCGAGGTAGAAGAGTACAAGCGGCCGAAATTCGAGGTCGAGATCGGCAAGCCCTCGTCCGATGCCGTTCTTGGTAAGGAGCTTGAGCTTGTCGGCACGGCGAAGACCTTTGCTGGCGTGCCCGTGCCAAACGCCAAGGTCAGCTGGCGCGTCGAGCGCAGCACGGAGTTCGCCGACTGGTTTGATTGTGTCGACAGGTGGTATTTCAAGGTACCCGATGCGGTCGCCTCGGGAACTGTCGAGACGGACGA
>JAEDMC010000254.1 GCA_016303225.1 Kiritimatiellia bacterium | reverse complement strand
AACAAGCTCATCAAGGAGAAGGAGTTCGACTCCCTGACGGGCGACGACATGCGCGAGGGCCTGACGGTCATTGTGTCCGTCAAGGTGCCGCAGCCGCAGTTCGAGGGGCAGACGAAGACGAAGCTCGGCAACGGCGAGGTCGACGGCATCGTCGCGGGCATCGTGAACGACAAGCTGATGACGTTCTTCGAGGAGAACCCGGCGATTGCGAAGACCGTGATCGAGAAGACGCTCCTTGCGGCCCGTGCCCGCGAGGCGGCGCGCGCGGCGAGGGAGTCGACGCGGCGCAAGGGCGTGATGGACGGGCTTTCTCTGCCCGGCAAGCTCCGTGACTGCTCGTGCCGCGATCCCGCGAAGACCGAGCTTTTCCTTGTCGAGGGTGACTCGGCCGGCGGCTCGGCGCAGACGGGGCGCGATCGTGCGACGCAGGCGATCCTGCCCCTCAGGGGCAAGGTGCTGAACGTCGAGAAGGCGCGCATCGACCGCATGCTCGCGAACAACGAGATCCGGACGCTCATCACGGCGATCGGCTGCGGGTTCGGCGAGGAGTGGGACGTCTCGAAGGCGCGCTACCACAAGATCGTCATCATGACCGATGCCGATGTGGATGGCGCGCACATCCGCACGTTGCTGCTGACGTTCTTCTACCGCAAGATGCCCGAATTGATCGAGCGCGGGTACGTCTACCTTGCGCAGCCGCCCTTGTACAAGGTGGAGCGCAAGAAGAAGTCGGAGTACGTCCTCACGGACGGCGAGCTCACCGAGAAGCTGCTGACGCTTGGCCTTGACGATTTCGAGGTGAAGGACAAGTCCGGCGCGGTGATGGAGAAGGACCGTGCTAAGGCGTTCCTCGTCCTCCTCGCCGAGATCGAGGCGACGGAGAAGATGGTTGCGGAGCGGGGCTTTGATGCGGCGGATCTCGTCCATGACGAGAACGCGCAGGGCAGCGGCGCTTCGATGCTCAAGAAGCAGTTCTCCGCACTTGCAGGCTACGGCTATCAGCCAGACGACTGGTTCGCGGGTGCGCTCCGCAAGCTCCTCGATGACGTGCGGGCGCACGGCAAGCAGGGGCTCAGCGTGTACCGCTTCAAGGGCCTTGGCGAAATGGACGCCGAGGAGCTCTTCGACACGACGATGAATCCGGCCAAGCGCCGCATGCTCCGCGTGAAGCTGAACGATGCGGCGGCGGCCGACCGGATGTTCACGCTGCTGATGGGCGACGAGGTCGAGCCGCGCCGCCAGTTCATCGAAGACAACGCGCTGAACGTCCGAAACCTCGATTTCTAGTCGAAGGCTGGTTGAGAGATGTCGCTGAGACCAGGAGACTGGGTCGGAGGCGGTTATCGCATTGTCCGCTTGCTGGGACGTGGCGGCATGGGCCGCGTTTACGAGGCGGTTTGCGACGGTCAGTCTTTTGCAGTAAAGGTCTTTTCCGCCAATCACGGTAATCTTGGCTTCTTGCGAAAACGGTTTTTCGCGGAGGCCAAGATATTGTCTCGTTTGGACAGTCCACGTCTGGTCAAGGTTCGTGAGTTAGCCATTAACGAGAGCGACGGCGCGCCGTATTTCGTGATGGACTTGGTTCTGAACGCCAAGGGAGTGCCGGAAACGCTGGAGGACGCGAGAAAGTCGCGAAAGGCGACCGAAGCGCAAGCGATGGCGTGGTATGAAGAGCTGCGGGAAGGGCTTGAATACGTCCATTCGCAAGGCATTGTCCATCGGGACGTCAAGCTTGAGAACGTGCTGCTGGATGCGGAAGGTCATGCCGTCCTGTCCGACTTCGGCGTTTCTCGCATTGTCGACGATCGCGTCAGGGATGAATTGTCGGTCACGATGACGTTCGTCACCGGAGCAACGGCTGGGACGAAGCCCGTGATGGGGACGTACTGGTATCTGGCTCCGGAAATTCGCCGCGGTGGAGAAGCGACGCCGGCGAGCGACTGGTATTCGCTGGGCGTGCTGATGTATCGCTTGCTCACGGGCATGTGGTACGAACCGAACACGAAGGCGTTTGATTTGCTCGCGCCATTTTCGAAGAACTGTCAGCGGATTGTGCGTCAATTGCTGTCTGATGATGCGGGGGCGAGATGTCCCCGCCCCGAGGATTTCCGTACTCACGGGGCGGGGGCGTCTCGCCCCCGCGTCGTAGAGGCGATTCTTGGCGTACTGTTCTTCGTCCTTCTTGGCCTTTCGGCGTGGCTTTGCTTTTCGCCTGATTCTTCTTCTTCACCTTCGCCTTCATCTTCACCTCCCCCATACACTCCACCTCACGCCTCCACCTCCACCTCATTTTCCCTCCATTACTGCAAGGGTGTGGACTTCGCCTTTTGTCAGTGTCCGGCTGGGACAAACGCGCTTGGCAAGATTGCGCTTGCGGTGACGCGTCCGTATTGGCTTGGGGAGGCGCCGGTCACATGGCGGCAGTGGCGGGCCGTGAGGGGCGAGACCTATGAGGGCGGCTGGAACGGCCGAGGTGGAGCTCCTGCCACCTACCTTACCTACGACGAGGCGATGTCCTTTTGTTCGCGTTTGACGCGACGATTTGCAAAGGAGCTGCCAGAAGGGTATGAGATCCGCCTGCCGACGGTTGCTGAGTGGCGTTTGGCGTATCAGGTCGGACAGACGGTTACGAACCAGTCGGAAGGTGATGTCTATTCGGCCCGGCGCGCGAGGTGCGAAGTCGGATGGTTCGGGCAGGGCACTAACGGACAGTGGGAGACCTCCAATATGAAGCGCTATTTCGAAGATCGGAATAAGAAGGTTCAGCTCGTGAGCGAGACCTGGCCGGATTTCCCGCCGCGACAGGTCCGTCGGAAGCAGAGCAACTGGATTTGTCAGTCATCGAAGTTTGTACCGGTACCGGTCAAGTTGAAAGCTCCCAACATGCTGGGGCTCTACGACATGCACGGGAATTGCTTCGAGATGTGTGCTGATTGCGTTTCGACGAATAACATTCGCTATTTCGCATCGGAATTCGGATTCCAGGTCAGGAATCCGTATCCTGAGCAAGGACTGTCACTGGTCGATCCTGTCGGGCGGTCGGGATCGATGCCGACGATGCTCGGAGCCTATTTTGCACCAGATTATCCTGGAGATGAGGTCTGGTCTACGTTCTTCGACCGCTTGCCTCATCTCGGCTTCCGCCTCTGCAT
>JAEDMC010000050.1 GCA_016303225.1 Kiritimatiellia bacterium | reverse complement strand
GGTTCGGACGGAAAGTCTCGACCGGTTTCGGACCCGCCCGAAAATGTTTTTCGCCCAATGTTTTCGGGGGTCTCGTGAAAATCCGGGATAAATTATCCCTGAAAATCCGGGATAAGCGTGTATTTTGATGCGGTCATTGACATTTGCGATGTCATTTAGGGACAACGGGGAAGCCGATGACGCCAATGCCTTGATGTTCTATTCGATGGGACGGATCACAGGTGGCGGGGGAATGGGCGGTAGGGGATTTGCGAAAGGGCGGTGGATACGTGTCAGCGTATGCAATTCCAGCACTTTTGGCAAAGGGTGTCCGACACTCTCTGCCAGTTCTGACCAGCATTTGCAGCGCGGCCTCGCAACGCGAATTGGCGCGAATCGGGCGAATGTGCGCGAAATGGCGGCGGGTGAAATGTGCCGGTCGCGGCAACATGTCAAATACGCCGCGCCATCTGCGGCGGTTTTTGCTATAATACACTCATCTTGCGAAAGGGCTGCGGCGGACACGAAGGTGCTCCCGCCACCCCAAGCGGGATACATAAAGAACGCGTAACCACGCGGACTTGCTCGTTCATGCGAAACGACCAATTTCAAGGCGAACGAACATGTCCTGCGAGGGGATACGCTATGGCTGACCAATCAGCCGGGCGTGTCTTCTTGCATCCATGTTTTCGCCAATGGCTTTGGTCGGCCTCGCATGAGAGCACGGGTGAGGGGAGGCACGCCCGCTCTATTCCTGCTTCCGGCAATGGGGAAGCATGGGCAAACTGTTCAACAATACGACCGACCGGGCGGTGGACGATCTCAAGGCGTCATTGAGGGCGCATGAGAAGCTGTCCGTCGCTTCGGCGGCGTTTTCGATCTACGCCTTCCGTGAATTGAAGGCGCAGCTTGCGCAGATTGACGAACTGCGGTTCCTCTTCACCTCGCCGACTTTTGCCGTGCCGGAGAAGGGCGCGAAGGAGTCCCGTGAATACTTCATCCCCAATCGCGGCAACGAGGCCTCCTTGTGCGGCAGCCCGTTTGAGATCCGCCTTCGGAACGAGCTGACCCAGAAGGCCATTGCACGTGAGTGTGCGGAATGGATTCGCGAGAAGGTCAGGTTCCGCACGAACATGACGAGCGAGGCCATTACGCCCTTTGTCGCACTAGATCGCGGACAGGATGCGTCCGAATCGTATTTCCCCGTGCCGGAATTCACAACCGTTGGGCTTGGCGCGGAACGCGGTAACAACATCACGAACTTCATCATCAAGCAAGGTGCGCCGGAAACACGGCAGTTCCTTTCGGCGTTCGATCCGATCTGGAACAATGCGGAGAAGGTGAAGGACGTCACGGACGAGGTCCTGTCCACGATTACCGCCGCGTATCGCGAGAATGCGCCGGAACTCGTGTATTACCTGACGCTCTACAATATCTTCACCGAGTTCATTGAGGACATCAACAAGGATGTTCTCCCGGACGATGCGGTCGGCTTCAAGCAGACGAAGATCTGGAACATGCTTTACGACTTCCAGAAGGACGCCGCGCTTTCGATCATCCACAAGCTTGAGAAGTTCAACGGATGCATCCTCGCTGATTCGGTCGGACTCGGCAAGACCTTTACGGCCCTCGCCGTCATCAAGTATTACGAGAAGCGGAACAAGAGCGTACTGGTGCTGTGCCCCAAGAAGCTGACGAACAACTGGAACACCTACCGCGCCAATTACCGCAACAATCCGCTGGTGGCGGACAGGTTCGGCTACACCGTTCTCTACCATACCGACCTTTCGCGTCGGACCGGACAGTCGAACGGCGTCGATCTTGCGATGATCAACTGGGAGAACTACGGCCTGGTGGTCATCGACGAGTCGCATAATTTCCGCAACGGCGGACATACGGAGGAGGATGAGGACGGCACCGTCAAAATGAACCGCTATGCGCGGCTCATGGACGAGGTGATCCGCCGCGGCGTTCCGACCAAGGTGCTGATGCTATCGGCGACGCCGGTCAACAACCGCTTTACCGATCTCAGAAACCAGCTGGAACTCGCCTACGAGGGCGACTCCTCGCGGATTGATGCCCGTCTGCAGGAGACCTCGACGGTCGCGGAAGTGTTCCGCCAGGCCCAGATCCAATTCTCGTCCTGGTCGGAACTGCCGCCGGAGGAGCGGACGGTGCCCGCGTTGCTGTCCCGGTTGTCGGTGGACTTCTTCTCCGTTCTGGACGCGGTGACGATCGCCCGTTCGCGCAAGCACATCCGCGCCTATTACAACATGGATGCCATCGGGAAGTTCCCCGACCGGCTGCCGCCGCAGAAGCATTCGCCAGAATTGTCCGATCTTGCGGATGCCCCGACCTACGAGCGGATCTACGATGAGCTGGAGCGGCTGAACCTGAAGGTCTACGTTCCGTCGGCCTACATCCATGAGTCGAAGCTCAAGAACTATGTCGGACAAAAGGGCTTCACGATTGACTTCGAGTATCTGGACGAGCTTTCCGACATCCTGACGGACGGTCCCGGCGGGCTGACCCAGCTCGGACGCGAAACCGGAATCCGCAAGCTGATGGGCATTGCGCTGCTGAAGCGGTTGGAATCTTCGATTTGCGCATTCGTCAAGACGCTCAAGGCGGTTCGCCTGTATATGGCGATGACCGAGGATCGGATCAACCGTTACGAGAGCGACCTCGCAAAGGGACGTGTCGGCGGGACGATAGAGGTTTCGGACGACTCGATGTCGGCGGACGATACGGAAGAGTCGTCCGGCGGCTATTGCGTCGGACGCAAGGTGAAGATTCGCCTTGAGGACATGGACTGGATGTCCTACCGGCAGGAGATTCGGGATGACCTGAAGGTTCTGGACGGACTGATCGCACTGACGAAGCCGATCACGCCGGAACACGACCTCAAGCTCGCGCGGCTCCGCGAGGTCATCCGCGCCAAGCAGACCGAGCCGCTGAATCCCGGGAACCGCAAGCTCCTCATCTTCTCGGCGTTCACCGATACTGCTGACTACCTTTACCGCAATCTCGCCCAGCCGTTGCTGGAGAAATACGGACTCCATTCCGCGCTGATCACCGGCGACAGCAGCGGGTCCCGGACAAACCTGCCGAAGTGCCCGGCGGACTTCAACGACATCCTCGCCTGCTTCTCTCCGCTTGCGAAGGAAAAGGCGTTGCTCTTCAACGGACGAAACGATCCAGGCGAGATCGACGTCGTGTTTGCGTCCGACTGCATTTCCGAAGGCCAGAACCTCCAGGACTGCGACATGGTCGTGAACTACGACATCCACTGGAATCCGTGTCGGATCATCCAAAGGTTCGGCCGCGTCGACCGCATTGGCACGAAGAACGAACGGATCCAGCTCGTCAACTTCTGGCCAAATGTCACGCTCGACCGCTACATCCAGCTCCGCGACCGCGTCGAGGCGCGGATGAAGATCGTCAACATCACAGCGACGGGCGACGACAATCCGATCGCGCTGGATGATCCCGAACTGGACTTCCGCAAGAAGCAGCTGGAGCGGCTTAAGGACGAGGCGGTCGACCTTGAGGACATGAACGACGGCATTTCGATCATGGACTTGGGGCTTGCCGAGTTCCAGCAGGACTTGCTTGCGTTCGTGCGGGAGCATCCGGGCGCCGTGGAGAAACTGCCGCGGGGAATCAACGCCGTCGTCGAGGCGAACGCGGGCTTGCCGCCGGGCATCATCTTCGTCCTTCGGAACGTCAACGAGTCGGTCAACGTGAATTCCGCGAACCGTCTGCATCCGTTCTATCTCGTCTACATCGGGGACGACGGCACGATTGCGGCGCGGCATACCGATCCGAAGGGCGTGCTGGACGACTTCCGGCTACTCTGCAAGGGCAAGCATGAGTTCGACAAGACCTTGACGGACGCCTACAACCGGGAAACGCGCAGCGGCAAGGACATGCGCGCGGCATCCGATCTGCTGACGGCCGCCATTGCGTCCCTTGTGGACGTGAAGGGCGAGAAGGACGTCGAGTCGCTTTTCACCGGCGATGGCACGACGACGGCTTTGGAGAATGACATCAAGGGTCTGGATGACTTCGAGCTAATCACCTTTCTTGTTGTGCGGAAGGGGCGGACATGATCAACCTGCCGCAGACCGCACGGGTGAACCGTCCGCTCGCCAAGGAACGCTTTTACCAGGGTGTGAACGGTGCGACGAAACTGAAGGAACTCTTCACGCGGGATGTGGAGCGCATCCGCTGGGGATGGAAACTCTCACCGAAGACGGTGAACTTCACGGCGGGTGGTGAAGTGCCGGAAGTCGAGATCTTCGAGACGACGCTGTCCGCCCGCGCCGTGGACGAGCGGATCGTGCGGGCGATTGACGTTGCGGTCAAGGTGACGGTTCTCCATGTCTTCACGACCGCGCGAGGCGTCGAGGCGTGGTTCGGCTATCGGCTCCCGGACGAGAAGACGCGGCGGTATTACCATCGGGCCTGGCGGTTCGCGACGGACTTCGATCTCGACCTCTCGGCGAATTCCGCCGATGCGCTCTGCGTGAGTATCCTCCGCCAGCTGTCCGAGAACAGGTTTGAGGCAAAGGGCGACGATACGCTCAAGACTGCGCTTGAAAAAGATGCGCGACGGATTGCAAAGGAGAAGCAATTGGCCGCGCTCAAGCGGAAGTTCAAGAGCGAGCGCCAGATGAACCGCAAATACGAGATTGGTCGGCAGATCAAAGAACTTGAGAAAGGGCTGTCATGAGCGACTTTACCGGTGAGACGAAGGACGGGACGCAGGGCAACATCGAGGAACTGATGCGGCTCTTTCCGCAGGTCGTGACCGAGACCAAGGATGGGAACGGACGACTTGTCCGCTCGGTCGATTTTGTCGCACTCCGGGAGCTGCTGGGCGATGACACGTCCGAGAATGACGAACGCTATGACTTCACCTGGGCGGGCAAGAAGGAGGCCATGCGCGAGGCGGCGCGTCCAACCCGCAAGACACTTCGCCCCTGCAAGGAGGAATCGAAGAACTGGGACACGACGCGGAATCTCTACATCGAGGGTGACAATCTCGAAGCGCTCAAGATCCTTGAGAACACCTATCACGGTCAGGTGAAGATGATCTACATCGACCCGCCGTATAATACGGGTAAGGATTTCATCTACCATGATGATACCTCTCGTTCCAAACACGAGGAAAAGATAGTGGCTGGTGAAATTGATGAAGAGACGGATGAACGTTTCACGATAAACCCAGAAACGAACGGCCGCTATCACTCTGACTGGTGTTCGATGATGTATCCGCGGTTAGTGCTGGCGAGGAAGTTACTGCGTGATGATGGTGTGATATTCATTTCTATTGATGACAATGAAGTTAAAAACGTCCGTGAGTTGGGTAATTACGTTTTTGGTGAAACAAATTTCATAGCGCAAATTGTTGTAGACGCTACACCTAAAAATGACCCTTATGTCGTTTCAACGGCTCATGAGTATTGTGTTGTGTTTTGCAAAAATGTTGGCAAAATAAAAGAGGCGGGATATGGTGTACACAATCCATTGTATGATCAAGTTGTACAAATTTACAATAATGGGGGCGCGAACTACGCGCAAATTGAAGTTGAGCTGAAGAAGTTTTATAAAGATGCTTCTTTACAGGATGATAATATCGCCAATTATAAGTATGCGGATGAGCGTGGTGTATTCCGTACGGGACCGTTAGACGACCCACAAAGTTCAGGTCCAAAAGATGAACGAATTAATCCTCTTACTGGTAATAAATGCATGACGCCGACACGAGGGTGGGGGTGTTCACCAGCAACATGGGAGGTGTGGAAGAAAAATGGCGAGATATTGTTCCCTAAAGATGATGAGCATTTGCCATCGAGAAAAGTGTATATCACTTCGGATCGGCTTGATGTGATGCGGGCATACTTTAAGGTGCAGACGCGCAAAGATACAGATGCTTTAAAGAAGTTGTTTGGAACGAGTGTTGCGCCGTTCTCAAATCCAAAACCAATGGAAATGATTAGGACATTTGTTGAGAACTGTAGTGATGCAAATATGTTAGTAGTGGATTTCTTTTCTGGGAGTGGCACGACATTTCATGCCGTTTTGTCGCAGAATTGTATGGACAATGGACATCGCAAAGTCATTCTTATCCAACTTCCTGAGAAGATAGAAGAGTCGTCACGTCAAAGTAATAAGGAAAGAAAAGTTACACAAGCCGCTGTTCAGTTTCTGATGGAACATGGTCTTCCATGTAATGTTTGCGAGATTGGCAAGGAGCGGATTCGGAGAGCAGGAGAGAAGATTCTGGCAGAGTGGACGGAGAAACTGAAATCCAGAGAGAATGAATTGGCGTTGGGTGGGGACGGCGCGGCCGGAGTCAGCGCCCTACCGCCGGACATTGGTTTTCGCGTGTTCAAGGTGTCCGATTCGAATATGGAGGATGTGTTCTATTCGCCGAATGAAGTCACACAGACGATGTTGCCGGGCATGGTGAACAATGTCAAGGAGGGACGTACCGGACTTGATCTCCTGATCTCCACGCGGTTGGAATGGGGACTGTCGATTGACTGTCCGATTGACGAGGAGACGGTGGACGGCAAGACGGTCTTTTCGGTGGACGGCGGACAGATGCTGGCGTGCTTCGAGACGGGCATTACGGATGCGTTCGTCAAGAAGCTGGCGATGCGCAAGCCGCAGTTTGCGATCTTCCGCGACATCGACTTCAAGGACAGCGCGGCGAAGATCAACGCCCGCGAAATCTTCAAGGCGGTCTGCGGCAAGGACGCGCCGACCGAAGTGAGGTTTTTGTGAAACTCCAGTTCAGACAGCAGCCGTTTCAGGCGGAGGCCGCAAAGGCCGTCTGCGACATCTTCGAGGGACAGGAGATGGCGACGGGCGAGGCGAAGTATCGCCGCGACCTCGGCGACGAGCAGCAGGGATCGCTGGCCTTTGACGCCGAGGGCTGGAAGAATGTCAGGATCAAGGTTCCCGAAAGCGTGATGCTGGAGCGCATCCGCAAGGTGCAGCGGGCGCAGGGGATCCGGCCGTCGGAGAAATTGGAAGGAGACGGACTCAACCTTTCGGTCGAAATGGAGACGGGCGTCGGCAAAACCTACACCTACATCAAGACCATCTACGAACTCTACGAGCGGTACGGATGGATGAAGTTCATCGTCGTCGTGCCGTCGGTCGCCATCCGCGAGGGCGTGTACAAGTCCTTTCAGGTCACGCAGGAACACTTCGCCGGAATCTACAAGCGCAAGATCAACTTCTTCATCTACAATTCGGCGCGGCTGGAGGAGGTCGATACCTTTGCCCGTGACGGCGGCATTCAGGTGATGATCATCAACTCGCAGGCGTTCGCGGTCTCGTTCGACGCGGAGAAGGCGAACGCGGCAAGGGGCGGCAAGGAGGCGCGGACGATCTTCTCGCGTCAGGACAAGTTCCACGGACGCAAACCGATTGACGTCATCAGCCATACGAATCCGATTGTCATCATCGACGAGCCGCAGAGCGTCGAGGGCAAGGTCACGAAGACCGCGTTGAAGCACTTCAAGCCACTCTTCACGCTCCGGTACTCGGCGACGCACAAGGACGTGTACAATCTCGTCTTTCGTTTAGACGCTGTGGACGCCTACCGGCGGAAGCTCGTGAAGAAGATCGTCGTGAAAGGCGTCGCCCAGTCGACCTCGACGGCCACCGAGGGCTTCATCTGCCTTGAGGGAATTGAGACCGCGCCCGGCAAGCCGCCAGTGGCGCGACTTCGCTTCGACCGCAAGACGGGTAACGGGGTCAAGGTGTCCGCCGCGGTCAAGGCGGGACGGGACTTCGACGTGTTCGAGCAGTCGGGACGCCTCCCCGAATATGACCCAAAGAAGGTCGGCGCGTTCATCGTCGAGGCGATGGACGCGCGGACGGGCGTGTTGCGATTCCGCAATGGGATCGAGATCCGGGTCGGGCGCCCCATTGGCAACGTCAACGAGTCCATGATCCGCCGCATCCAGATCCGTGAGACGATCCTGGCGCATCTCGCGAAGGAGGAACGGCTGTTTGCGCGAGGGGTCAAGGCGCTCTCGCTCTTCTTCATTGACGAAGTCGCGAAATACAAGCAGTATGCTGATGGTAACGCCGCGAACGGCGAATACGCGGACATCTTCGAAGAGGAATATGCGCTGGCCGTCGAGGACAAGTTGCATCGTCAGCTGAATCTGATGCGACCGGACTACCGCCGGTATCTTGAGCGGACGTTGGACGATGTGCATGCGATCCATGCGGGGTATTTCTCGGTGGACAAGCAGAACCATCTGGTCAATCCGAAGACCGAGCGTGTCGCCAAGAGCCGCAAGGAAGAGGCGACGAGTTCGGATGTGAGCGCCTACGACCTGATCATGAAGGGCAGGGAACGGTTGCTGTCGTTCGCCGAGCCGGTCAGGTTCATTTTCTCGCATTCGGCGTTGCGAGAAGGATGGGATAACCCGAATGTCTTTCAGATCTGCACCTTGAAGCAGTCCACCGCGGCGATTCGCAAGCGGCAGGAGGTCGGACGCGGTCTGCGGCTTTGCGTGAACCAGCGCGGCGAGCGTCAGGACGCCAATGTGTTGGCGGATGTGTTTGCCGTCAACGAACTGACGGTGGTGGCGAGCGAAAGTTACGCCGATTTTGCGAACGGGCTCCAAAAGGAACTGGCGGAATCGCTGGGAGACCGTCCGACGAAGGTGACGCCTGAATTGTTCAAGGGCGTCGAATACGAGACGAAGTCCGGCGCAGTCGCCGACCAGCCGATGTCGGACGACATGGCCTATCGCGTGTTCATTGCCCTCATTCAGAACGGTTATATTGACAAGGACGGTTTGCCGACGGAGAAGTTCAATGCCGACAAGTCGAACGGGACGCTGGATGTCGGAGAGGACATTTCGTCTGCTTCTCTCGCCAAGATCATCGAGCGGGTTTACAATCCGGGCGAGAACGCCCCGGCCAATGGGGATGACGTCACGGATCAGCATGTTAATCAGGGACAGCTGGAACTCGCGGAGTTCAAGGAGCTGTGGACGCGCATCAATGCGAAAACGGCCTACACCGTCCACTTTGACGAGAAACAGCTTTGCGACAAGTGCATCACGACGCTCAACCAGAAGATGACCGTGCCGAATGTTGTCATTACGGTCACGACCGGCGAACTCAAGGAGGACATGTCAAAGGACGAGCTGGCGCATGGTGATGCGGCGCGTGAGACGAATGTCGCGTCGCATACGGTCGATGCGACGGTCGGCAGCGGCTATCGGTGCGACCTGCTGGGACGTGTCGCGGAACTTACGGGGCTCAAACGCGAGACAATCGCGACCATCCTGTCCGGCATACATCCGCAGGTGTTCCAGCTGTTCCGGAAGAATCCCGAGGCGTTCATCTTCAATTCCGCAAAGCTGATCAAGGGCGAGGTCGCCGCGGCAATCATCGAGCATATCACCTACGACAAGATCGATGACAGCTACAAGATGTCCATCTTCACCGATCCGGAGAACTTGCGCCATGCCTACGGCGACTCGTTCAAGTACGGGCCGAGCGAGAAGGGCGTTTATGATTTGCAGGTCCTAGATTCGGATGTGGAGGTCAAGTTCGCCGCGGAACTGGAGCATCGTCAGGAGGTCGTGGTCTACACGAAGCTTCCGAAGGTGTTCGCAATCTCAACGCCGGTCGGCGATTACAATCCCGATTGGGCGATTGTGACCGATGCGCTCGGCAAGCGACACGTCTATTTCGTGGCTGAGACCAAGGGCTCGCTTGATTCGCTCGATCTGCGCGGCATCGAAGACGCCAAGATCGCCTGTGCCCGCAAACACTTCGCGGCAATCTCCGGTACGAATATCACCTACGATGTCGTCCGCACCTATCAGGATCTGCTGGATATCGTGACAGGAAAACAATAGGTGTCGTTATTTGATGCACGGATCTGTGATGGTGCCTTCGTCTCGTTCTTTGGCTCCTGAGATTTGCTGATCCTTTTGCTCGGAAACGATGTTTTGATATGCGGATAGAATGTCGGTGAGTTCCTTAAAGCGACCATCCGATAGAATGTCGTGGTTTAAATTCGTTTTGATGAAAGTGCGTGCTTGATGTAGTTTTGACAGCATCGGGAGAATGACAGTTCTGTCGAAATCAAGATAGGCGTTTATGTCTTTTTCTGATACGGCTAATTTGTATCCTTTTTTGATGCCGGTCAAGACAATCCCTTGCCGTCTTATTCCTCCTATGACTTCGGAGTGAAATCTCTGTTTTGAAATTGGCTTGGTGACGCAATTGTTAGCTTTTGACAAAAGGTAATCGCTGAATAAGGGACCGCTTTCCAAGGTGTAGGCATCAATGAGTTCTTGCAAGACTTTGACTTGCATTTTTATTATGTCATCGTTGGCGTCGAGGTTGTGTTCTATGAAGGTCCCGGTCTTCTCCAGCATAAGACCGGCGATCTTTGAATCTAATTCGGAGTTGGTTGATTCTCGAATTGCGAGGGGTGAGGTGTAAACGGGAGGAAAAACGCAAACACTGATCTCGTGGTCGGCGACTTTTAATGTTGAAGCGATTTCCTTTTCCTCCTTTGCCTTGAATGCTCCGAAATAATATTGTCGCAAGGTTCCCGAAACAATGTCTGCAAGTTGAATCAGACGGTTGCTTTTATCGTTTACATAATGAGGGGTAGCACGTGCAAATAGAATGTTTCGGTGTTCGAAATAGTCTATGCAACTTGCTTCAAAGTCGTGGTCGCCGTATTGGTCGACGTATATGTCAACATCCCCGACTGTTGCATTTTCAATCTGGGTATAGAGATGGTTGTTGATGTTTTTATAATACGAACTTCGAAAACGCCATCCAGAATTGAGGGGCATTCGTTGTTTGTCTACGACGAGTGAAAAATACCTAAAGGGCAGGGGCGCGAGCTGTTTAAGCAATGCAAGGCGTCTATCGACCTTTTTCCCGATTTTTGCACTTTTGAATTCGGCTCCGTTGTTAAAGGAAGCGGAAATATCGTCAAGGCGTTTAATAAGTAGGTTGATGTCGCTGGTGTTTACAACGATAGCCGTCGAGACATAAAATCTGTTTTCTCCTTCGCGATCAAGAAGGTTTGTTGAGCCGGATTCGTCAATGTATGCGGAAAGGATTGATGACATGGTTTGTTCAGACGTATAGTTGAATTTTGCTGAGATTCTATCAAATGTGCATCGTGATTGTCAAGCTGACATTTGTCCCGCTATTGACACTTTTGTCCCAATGATGGTATAATGGGCGCGTCTAAAGGAGAGAGGAAAGATGAAAAAGCGCAATATCATCAATTTGATCAAGTATCACGCCGAAAAGAATGAAATAGCTTTTCGGAACGAGGCGCATGAAATTGCCAAGGAGATGGATCGGACCGGTGATGAGCAGTTGGCGGACTACATTATGACGCTGATTGCAGAATCGAACACCTTTGTTCCGCAGCAATTCGACTCCGCGACACTCGATGATTCGGCCTCGAAGTTCTTTGAGGAAATGCCAGACCAGACGGATATGCTGTTGTTGCCGAGTGCGATTGTTCAAGATTTGCTGGGTATCGTCAATGCCGTCAAGCATCGGATTGGCGTGAACAAGTTCATGCTGAAGGGTGATCCGGGTTCGGGCAAGACGGAGGCGGTCAAGCAACTTGCGCATATCCTCGGGCGTAAGATCTACATGGTCAATACGGCGATGCTGGTTGACAGCAAGCTTGGGCAGACGCAGAAGAACATAGCCGAACTGTTCCGCGAGATCGGGAATTTCGTGCAGCCGGAGAAGGCGTTGGTGCTGTTCGATGAACTTGATGCGATTGCGCTCGACAGGACGAATTCGAATGACATCCGGGAAATGGGCCGTGCAACGACGGCGATGCTGCGGGGACTGGATGGTCTGAACCCCAATGTCGTACTGGTCGCGACGACCAACATCTACAAGTATTTCGACAAGGCGTTGCGTCGCCGTTTCGACTTCACGGTCGATTTCAACCGATATTCGAAGGAGGATTTGCTTCGGATTGCCGAGAAGATGCTTGATCGGTATCTCGACAAGGTGAAGCTGGCGAACCGGGATGTGCGCCTGTTTCGAAAGATACTGAATCTTGTCGATCCGTTGCCGTACCCCGGAGACCTGCAGAACTTCATTAAGACATCCGTCGCGTTCAGTGATCCGGAAAACGGATTGGATTACATGCACCGGTTGTATGTCACGATTTGCAACGGCAAGGAGCATGACATCAAGGAACTTCAAGGCAAGGGGTTTACCGTGCGCGAAATCGGCATCATGGTCGGTAAGTCCAAGAGCGGCGTGGCGCGGGAGTTGCAGGAGGCTGTGAACGATGGAAAATGACGTTCTAAAGCTTACGGGTCATTTCGATGGCCGTCCGAATTTTCAGCATGGCGGAGGGCTTGGTTTCGCCCGGGAATTCGACACGACATCAACCCATGTGCGGAAGCTGGGGGAAGATCTTGAGGGGGTGCTGAAGTTTTGGGAAAAGAACAAGACTCTTGGCGGGGCACTGGTGAGTGTCCATTACATTGACATCGTGGCGAAAAGCAACCGCGTGAACGAACTTCTGTTCGATGGGAATACGGATGCCGAGAAAACGATCCGAGGAGCGAGATTTGCACGTACGGAAGAGCATGGACGCGTTCACGTCTTCACGCATTTTGTCACGCTTGACGCCCTGCGCCGTTCCATCTCGAGATTGCAAGAGGTGGCAGAGATCATGGATTCGGATTATAAGGGACGGGTTGACTGCGAGAAGGTGGAGGAAATCAGGAAGGACGATCTTAGTCCTGAGGCGCGGGAGAAGATGAGTAAAAGCGACTTTCGCCAGCTTGTCCACGATGCTTATTACGTTGATTCGTTCAAAGTCGATCGAACCGCCCGGAAGTTTGACGAGGATATGCTTGTCTCGCTCTATGATGTGGGCTTGACGCCTGAGGACTTGCTTGCTAAATTCGATATTCGTATTGATAAGGACAAGGTGCTGAACTCCACAACGGTTCAGTTGACGGCGGGGCAAATCAACCAGTTGGTTGATGCCGCACCTTACCTAATTGCCATGGATGTCGTTGACTTTAGGAAGATTGCAGATGAGTGCGAGGGGGAGGAAACGGATCGGGCGGCAGAGGAAGCGCAATCCTTGATACCCAAGCCGAAGAACGAGCCGATGATCGGGGTCATTGATACGCAATTCAACGAGGCGGCCTATTTCCACGAATGGGTGGAGGCGCACAACATGTTGAGCGATGAGATTGAGATTGACGACCGGGATCGTGATCATGGAACCGCTGTCGCGTCCATCATCGTGGATGGGCCAAAGGGAAACAAGGATCTGGAGGATGAATGCGGACGCTTCAAAGTCCGATTCTTCGGTGTTGCGACAAAAGACGGATTTCGGGCGTTCAGCGTGCTTAAGCAGATTCGCAGAATCGTATCGGAGAACCGGGATATAAAGGTGTGGAACCTATCCTTGGGGGCAGATTTGGAAATTGAGGAGGATTTCATCTCGCCGGAGGCGGCTGCCCTTGATCAGATCCAAAATGAGTATGATGTGCTGTTTGTTGTGGCCGGAACGAACATTCCTCCTGGCAGTGCTCGGACGGATATGAAGATTGGCGCACCGGCCGATTCCTTGAATGCGTTGGTTGTCAATGCCGTGACTTATGAAGGTGCGCCGACGTCGTATACCCGGCACGGACCCGTGCTTGCATTTTTCAATAAGCCGGATATCAGCTATTATGGAGGCGAGTGTGCGGGAGATCAGTATGACCTGATGACTGTTTGCCGTGTTCGCAAAGGGCTGAATATGGGACATCGTACGGCAGGGACGTCCTACGCGGCACCATGGATTGCACGGAAAGCGGCATATTTGATTCACATCATGGGATTGAATCGGGAAGAGACGAAAGCTTTGCTGATTGACTCTGCCGCAGCATGGGATGTTTGCGCGAATATGCCGAAAATGGGATTTGGTGTCGTTCCCAAGCGAATATCCGAAATCCTTCGATGCAAGAAGAACGAAATCCGTTTTGTGCTGACGGCAAAAACAGAGGCCTACGAGACGTACAATTTTAGCATCCCGGTTCCTGCCATAGAGGGGAAGGGACATCCATATTTTGCACGGGCGACGCTCGTCTACTTCCCACGCTGTGATCGTAATCAGGGTGTTGATTATACGGTTACTGAACTGGACGTTAAGCTTGGTCGAGTTTACATTGACAGCAAGATGAATGTGAAAAAGGTCAAGTCGATCAATAACGATACGCAAGGGGAAGCGGGCGGTCCTGGAGTCAAAGAGGAGAATGCGAGGAAAATCTATCGAAAGTGGGACAATGTAAAACGCATTGCCGAACGATTAAAGACGCGCATGTATCCCAAGCCGATTGGTGAGGATCGAATGTGGGGCTTGAGCATTGTGTCGAAAGATCGGCGGATGGATGGTAGCAGGGACGCCTTGACTTTCGGTGTCGTGGTGACATTGAGGTCCATGGATGACGAGAATAGGATTGTAAACTTTGAGCAGAATTGCATAGCTTCTGGTTGGCGGGTTCGCCACTTGAACATAGAACACCAATTTGATTTGTATCAGAAGGCGGAAGAGGATGTTAAGTTTGAATGATTTAGGATGGCTGGCGGCGTGATGATTATCGACATTCGATAATTGGTCATGGATGCCTCTATATCTTGTTAGGGAAATCCAAGGAGGTGTAAGATGAGCTTGCTGGGTTGGGTAGTTGGCGCGGCACTTTTGGATGAGTGGGGGCGTCGCGAGGAGGAAGAGCGCGAGAAAGAAGAACTGCGTCGGAAGAACTGGGAGAACGAACGGCGCATGCGGTGATTGCGTTGAACCGTGAGGATGGCGGGAAGCGCAAGTACATTCTTGTCGAAATGGGTGATCACTTCGAGACTGTTCTGAAGCCGCGGATTGAGAAGGTTGTCTGTTCCGCAGATTGGAAAGATGGAAAACCGACTGCGGCGGAAACCGGCATTTCGCACTGCTTCAAGTACATGACGCTGGAGAGCTACGAGGATGCGCTGAACAACATTGAGCTGGAGGACAAGAGCAAGGGACTGATGGGCGCGATGAGGGACGAGTATCTTATCGGGTACATGATGGATCTTGAGTCGAAGGGGTCGCTCATCTCGACCGATGACTTCCGGCATCCGTTTGACTACAAGCTCAAGATCGCCGTCGATTCGAGCGGCGCAAGCGAGGCGCGCAAGATCGATCTTGTTGAGACCTTCAACTATCTGATCGGGCTTAAGGTTGCACAGTATTTGCGTGAGATCGACAAGGGCTATGTCACTGTCGAGGGGACGTCGCCGAAGGGCGAGAAGACGCTTGTCGTTTGGCGGGACGTGGAGAAGGTCGACAACGCGGCGCTCAACAAGCTGCTCGACAAGCTGGGCGTTAATCCGTCCAACACCGAGTTCGATGTCGTCTATGTGAACGGTGATCATGCGGTAGCCAACATGACTCTCGACGGCAATGACGACGGCAAGGTCCTGAAGGTCCGCCAGATCGAGAACGAATTCATGGACCGGATGTTCGAGGATGCGTGAATTATGGTACAATATCTCCGTCTTGCAGATTCGTAGATTTCTACGGAAGTGTAAAACGGGAGGCGTGAAATGGTAATAAATCGCGAGTTTTATGTAGATAAGCTTCTCAAGACCAGTGGAAATGGGCTGGTGAAGGTGATTACAGGCATCCGACGTGCCGGAAAAAGTTACCTTCTTGTATATCCAGTCGGCCTACGAAATCGCGGATCCGGTGAAACTGAAGCAGGAGACGGAATCCCTTATGCGTACGGGTGATTTCTTCCGGAAGATTGTGATTGTCGGAGATAGTCAATCGCCCCGACTGGACGAGAACGGAATGTTGCATGTTGGCGTGATACCTTTTTTAGTTGACAGAAGTATAGTGGATTCCATAATGTAGGTTGAAAATGGCAAAGGAAAGCAAGTCGTCCGTTTCGATACCGGCGTTTCACAAGATGCTGGTGCTGGCGCAGTGGGCGCTCGGCATCTTCAACGAGGTGAGCTTCGAGAACATTTCCGCCACGCTGAAGCATCCGAGCTTGGAGGGAATTGACGAGAACGACGGGCACACGAAGTTCTATCACGCCATATCGAGAAGCCGCTGCTGATGTTCGTCGGGAACACGGTAACGGGGACAAAAGAGGAAGAGGCGTCGCTTTCGGACGTGCAGACGGTCGTGCGTTTCTTTGCTGTGGTTCTGAACGAGCGCAAGCGGACCGAGCAGTTGTTCGGGAAGTTCCTGCGGAATGAGGCGGTACTGGTCAATGCGAACGGATTCAACTTGCTCGACCAGGCGTCTACCGCGTTGTCGGGCGTGGCGTCCGACTCAAGGGGAAGGGCTATTCGCTCAAGCGTTCGCGTCCGCACGAGCGCCCGAAGGACAGCTATCTCGAGAAGCTGGAGACGATCAACGTGTTCGGCATCCACGCCGATTATATGGCCAAGTTCAGGGAATACCTGAATGAGGAGGGCATTACGAC
>JAEDMC010000253.1 GCA_016303225.1 Kiritimatiellia bacterium | reverse complement strand
TCTACCTCTGCTACGGGATGCACGAAATGCTGAACGTTGTGACGGGGCCGGAAGGGCGTCCCGAGGCCGTGCTCATTCGCGGTGTCGAAGGAGCGGAAGGCCCAGGGCGATTGACGAAGCTTCTCAAGATCGACCGCTCGCTCAACCGCGAAGACCTCTTTCGCTCCAATCGCCTCTGGCTTGAAAGCGACGGCGCGCGCGTCAAGTTCACCTCCGCCCCGCGCATCGGCATCGCCTACGCCTCTAAGCGCGACCAAAACCGCAAGTGGCGATTTACGCTAAACAGGGTCAGTACATGAACAAGGTGCGTTCAGACCTTGACGAACGCACCAATCCAGACTCCGCTGAAGTCTGTCCGGGACTGGCACGATAAGAAAAGATGTTTTCGATGCGTGCATTGACTTTCGTTTCTGAACCGCGGTATAATATCCGCGTTTCGGAAATAAAATGAACTACATAACATTCAGAGAGCGATTTCATGATTTTGCCTGCTTCTCCAACGAGCAGGTAGTGGCGGCGTTTCCACGTTTCGACAGGGGAAATTATTCAACATGGCTGGGAAAGGGCTACATCAAGCGGCTCAGGCGTTCGTGGTATGCCTTTGCCGATGTCGCAGGTACGCCGGGGATAGGCGACTACTTTGCGGGCAGGATGTATTCGCCAAGCTATCTTTCGTGTGAGTATGTGATGGCAAGGGCGGGATTGATCCCCGAATCTGTCGTGCAGTTCACGTCCGTCACTTCGCTCAAGACGGCCTCGTTCAAGAACGACTTCGGGGAGTTTTCGTACCGCAGCGTCAAACCGGGGCTGATGTTCGGCTATGGCGTGGAGCACGTGGGCGATGGACTGCCGGTCAATGTCGCGACGCCGGCGAAGGCGCTTTGCGACTTTCTGTATCTCAATTCACAGTACGACACGCTGGAGGAGATTGAGGCGCTGCGCCTTGATGCCGACGTGCTGGAGGAGATTTCGCGCGACAGCGCGCTTGACGGCGTTGTGGCTCGCTTCGGTTCACGGGCGCTTGTGCGAAGGATCAAGCTTGTCAAGGAGGTGTATGCGATATGATTTCGCTTGAGTCGATAAGGGGATTCTTCCCAGAGGAACTTCGCGCAGGACAGTTCGCGAAGCATATCCTGAAGGAGTACGTCGAGTGCCTTGCGCTTGAATGGATTGCCAGGAGTCCGTGGGCGGCAAAGTTGACGTTCATCGGCGGCACGAACCTGCGTTTGACGAAGGATATCGACAGATTCTCGGAAGACCTTGATTTCGACTGCAAGGGACTTACCCCTGATGACTTCATTCGTTTTACCGACGCGCTCATCGCTTATCTTGTGCGTAACGGACTGAACGTCGTTGCGAAGGAGAAGGAGTCCTCACGCCTGACGGCGATGCGACGGAGCATTCTTTTCCCTGGCCTTCTGCACGAACTGGGGCTTTCGGCCTTCAAGGACGAGCGGTTTATGATGAAGATTGAGGCGCAAGACCAGGGGCGGGAATACAAGCGGGTCTCGGCCGACATCCGGCGATGCGGATTCTTCTTTCCTGTGACAGTGCCGAACGAGGCGACGCTCTGTGCCATGAAGCTGTCGGCGCTTTTGACACGCGGCAAGGGACGTGACTTCTACGATGCGATCTTTCTGCTGCAGCGAACGGAACCGGACTATCTGTTCCTGTCCGCAGTGCATCCAGAAGTCACCGACCTCAAGCCTCTCAAGGCGGCGCTTAAGGCAAAGGCACAGTCCGTAAACCTGGAGCTCAAGCGCCGCGATGTGGAGCATCTGCTTTTCCATCGCGAACGTGCGGAACTCGTGACGCGCTTCCCTGCGTTTATCGAGACGCTTTAACGCAAAGAGCAGAAAAAACAGAGGCTGATGAATGGTTATGAAAATCAGAAGCATTGTAATTGGAGTCGTTGTTGGCGGCGTCATCTTCGCCGGCGGCGTGTCGGCGGTGGCGTGGCAGAAGGGCTGGTCTATCCGCGAAACGGTGGAGCTTGGCGCCGGCGTGATTGCGTCGAAGACGTCGCGGCACACGATCGCGGACCGAACGACGGCGATTCTCGCGAAGAAGCCGAAGCTGAAAGGAATTGCGGCAAGCGCGGGCGGAAAGCTGCGGATACTCGTCTTCAAGAACGAGCGGACTGTCGAAGTCCACGCACCTGGCTGGAAAGCCCCTCGCATCTATCCGATGACGGCGTTCAGCGGGACGCTCGGCCCGAAGCTGCGCGAGGGCGACGGGCAGATTCCGGAGGGCATCTACGGGATTGGATACCTAAACCCGAACTCGAGCTACTATCTTTCCCTCAAGGTGACATATCCGAACGCGTCGGACAAGTTGCGCGCGAAGGCGGACGGACGCGCGAATCTCGGCGGCGACATCATGATCCACGGCAAGGCGGTGACGATAGGGTGCGTTCCTGTCGGCGACGATGCGATCGAAGACATCTTCTATCTCGCGTCGGCGGTGGGGATAAAGAACGTCTCGGTCGTCATCGCGCCATACGACATGCGCAAAGGACGCAAGCCGGAACTGGAACGCTCGCCGCTCAAGTGGTATCCGAATCTCTGTAATGAAATCAATACTGCGTTGAGTGGAAAGTTTTAGAAAGGTTTTAGACAGGATTGACAGGAAATTTATCTCGCGCAGAGACGCCGAGGCGCAGAAGAGTCTTTAGACAGGATTTACAGGATTGACAGGATTAAGAAAGAAACGTGAGGATGAAAAACAAAACAGAATTGCCGATGATGATTGCGCGGGGTGTTGCGGTAGCGGCGAAGGTGATAGCAGCCTTGTTGCTGCTGGCGGTGATTTTCGTCGTTCTTGTTTTTGCGTTGGAGTTCCCCGGCATGAGGAAATATAATCGCCTTTGCGATTACCCCAACAAGGATGCTTTGTTGGCAGCAGAGCCAGATGAGGTGAAGAAGGTCGTCGATTTCAGCCAGAACGGAACGAACTATACGGCTGTTGTCCTTTCATGGATCGGCTTTTTGCCGTCTGGTCCCGCAGTATTCATCTATAATGAAGAAGGTGTCCGCGTAGATCACTGTTCGGACTCAGGTGACAATGACAGCTTTCTGCGGCGATGGCACTGTGCCTGGTAGGTTAGAACTGTGTAAACCGAAAGGAGCAAACCCATGAAACTATTTGCACGAATCAACTTGTCCTCCATTTTATCCTCCGTAGCCTTGGCGAAGGGGGACGCTCTGCGCAGGGTGATCCTC
>JAEDMC010000049.1 GCA_016303225.1 Kiritimatiellia bacterium | reverse complement strand
GCCCTTCTTCATTGTCCGAGTCGTGTCCATTGTCGTGGTGTCCATGTTCGATGTCATCGTCTTCATTTTAGCGTGAAACTCAGTTTTCCTTGTTCGTGTAGATCAGCTTGCCGTCCTGGTAGATGTAGGTGCGGTGGCAGACGGACGTCGTCACGCCGCGCGCCTTGATGAAGCGGAGCGTGACGTGCCCGTTGGCGTCGAAGTCGTCGGCTGTCAGCGTCCTGAAGCGCGTGCCGTCGTCGAACGTCACGCCCGAGACGAAGATCTCGAGATTGACGGTAGTGCCTTCGGGAACCGCGCCGAGGAGGAGCGACACCTCGACGAGCTGAGAGCCGTCGGGGTACGTCTCGGCAACGCGGTAGTACGTGCCGTTGTCCGCCCACACGGGCGTCACCTGCACGGCGTCGGATATCGCGCCGCCGTCGTCAAGGCGTGAGACGAGTCCCAAGTCGCGGTCGACGTGCGTGAGGAGCGAGAGCCTGACGCCGCTATCGGACGCCTCCGCCTCTAGCTGGAGCTCGCTGTCGTGCTCGATGAGGTTGCGGGGCGACAGCTCCGGGCAAGCGAGCGTCTGCTCGGCGTCCATCAGGATCGCGGGGTTGCGCTTCGGGAAGCGTGAGCGCACGACCTCGACGAGCGCATAGGCCGCGTCACCAAAGACAAGACCTTCGTGCGCGACCGAGACGAGATAGAAACCTTCCGCCTCGAAGACATACGGCGTCGCGGCGGACTCGGTCCAGTTGGTGACGGCGGTCCATCCGTTGGTTCCGTCGGCCACGCTGATCGCCACTTCGCTTTCGGCGCTTTCATACGGCGCGATTCTCAGCGCGTCGCCCACACGGATGACGAGCGCGTTCGTCGCATAGTCCTCCGTGAAGACGTCGAGCGGCTTCCATGCGACGTTGAACGACCCGGCGAGCGAGCGATCGCGGAGTGAGATTGTCGCGACACCGTCTTCGGCAAGCGGGATGTCCGAGTAGAACCCGTCGCCAATGGTCTTGACGGTCGCGAACGTCGCATTCGTCTCTGGATAGGCAACCTCGACTTCGAGCACATCGCGCCAGAGGTCGCGCCCTTCCACGCAGAGCGGGGAGACGAGGCTCTCGAGAGGAAGGTCGGCGACATCGGTCGCTTCGTCCGCCCTGTGTTCCTTCCAGTCAGCAACGCCGTCGCCGTCCGCATCCGGTCCGCCGAAGCTGACGAACCGGAGGTCGTAGACGGCGAGGAACGTGTTCACCTCCCAGTTGTGCCAGACGAGGCGGAACTCATGTTCCCCTGCTGGAATCTCTGGAAGGAAGAAGTAGGCTGCCTCGCTCGTCCCGTAGGGCGCGGAGACGACCTGCCGAGATATGAAGAGTCCGTCGACGAAGAGCGAGAGGTCGAACGAATCCGTCTTGGCGTAGAAGTTGTGCTGTCCGACGCGCACTGCGAGAGCGTCCGCTCCGCCCTGCGGGACGTCGAGACTCCACGTGAGCGAGCCCGCGCGCTCGGCTGCGTATGTGACGCCTTCAGCATCCGTGCGCCACGTTCCCGTCGAGGCGGCGAACGACGCACCCGCAACCGTAGACCCGGCGGCAACCGGCGTCCAGTAGATGTCCGCGACGAGCGGATTGCCGCGCGTGTTGCGCAACTCGGCATAGTCCGACGCCCCGTCGCCATCCGTATCGGCGATGATCGGATTTGTCCCCGCGTGGAATTCCTCGATGTTGATGAGGCCGTCGCCGTCAGGGTCTTCCATCGCGTCGGCAAGGAACGGAATCGTGCCGTTTGCAGTTTCCCACGCGTCGGGCATGCCGTCGCAATCTGTGTCGGGGGAATGCGGATTCGTCCCGGCGCGGAATTCGGCAAGATTGGGAAGTCCGTCGCCGTCGGGATCGAGCGCCGCGTCGGAAGCGTCTGCGGGATCGAGTCCGTGCCGCTCCTCCCACCAGTCGGGTATGCCGTCGCCATCCTCATCGACGATGCCGACGATATGGAAAAGATTTCGCCGTGGCACATATTCCTTCTTGCCACCAGGTTGCGTCCAAAAGAGCTCAAGTCCAGCCTCGCCCGCATTCTCGAAGTATTCTATCTTTAGGTCGTGCAAACCCTCGCAGAGCGGCAACGAAACCGACTTTGAGCACATCGAATGCGCGCCGTCATTATCAATGATCATGCGCCCATCAAGCCACAATCTGGACCCGTCGTCTGAATTGAGCGTCAATGTGTAACGCCCTGCATCACGAATGCGCAGCGCGCCATCGTACACGGCGGCGTAACAATTAGTCAGGTCATCTGGCATGCCTTCCCAGACTGACGTCGTTCTCGCGAACACGACGCGATCAATCACACCGGAGGCAGCAACGGCGACACCGGAAACATCCGGCATGCGAGATATTTCATTCGAGAAAGCGTAATACGATGCGGCGAGTCCCGGCGCATAGCCAGTCGGCCAGGGCTCGATAAAAATCACCCGCGATGCTTCTACACTTGTCCCGCAGTCATCCGTCGCGACAATCCGCATGCGATGCTTTCCCGCAATTGCATTCACGAGACTGAATGAACCCGAGGATGATTCCATATGCTCTATCAACACATCGCCGTCATAGAAATCGAGGGAGACGATCTCTCCGTCGACATCCGACGCTTCCGCAATTATATTCACAGTTTCACCCGCCATCCAGTCCGAATCCTCCACAGATAGCGAAACTTTTGGTGCCAAATTCTCAGGATAATGGCAAAGTGCCGCAGCAGGGACGGGTTCCTTTGTGATGCCGGGACCGCTCCAGCGCAGGGACAGGACAGCATTGCCACCATTCTCATAATATGCCAACGTCACGGGATGCCAACCCGCAGACAAGACCAAGCTCCCGGAGGTTTCACGTGCAGAATGGGGAGATGTATCCGCCGTCACGACCACCCCATCGATGGATAATTCAGATCCATCATCCGAAGTCACGAAGAAGGTATAACGACCAGACTCCTGGATTCGAATGAATCCCGTCATCCGGCACGTGAAGTTGTCCGCCCTGCGGACCACGGCCTCCGGCCAGGTGGTGTTGCCGCAATCCACAGTCTCCGCAACGGACACGCAAAACGGCTCGAAAGCATCAAAATCCGGCATGGCCTGCAAATTGCCGGCAGTCTTCCGGAACTCGGCGCGAAGCCCGGGGCGCGCAAGACGCGGATCAGGCTCGAAGAAATGCGGATCTGTTCCACGCTGATATTCCATCTCGTTTGAAAGCCCATCGCCGTCGGAATCGCCGCAGGCATCGGAGGGATCGGTCGGCGAGAGCCCGTTCTGCACCTCCCAGCCGTCGGGCATGCCGTCCCCGTCCGTGTCTGCGGCAAACGGATCCGTTCCCGCGCGCCACTCCTCGACGTCAGTAAGGCCGTCACCGTCGGCATCGCCTGTTCCGTCGCGGTCGAGTGAGCCGAAGGCGGCGAATTCCCATTCGTCGGGAAGCGGGTCACCGTCTGACGAAAGCCCGAGCGGACGCTCCGTCGTTATCTTTATATCGTCGATATACGCGCCGCCGCCGCGCATATCGACCCCCGAGAAGCGTTCCGCCGCCCCGTGCATGGATAGGTCACCGAATGCCAACACGCCATTTACATAGCAGTCCCAGCGACGCGTCCCATAGTCCAATCGGCACGTCCACCTCGTCCACGCATCTTCTTCTATACGGAACAGCTCATTGGTCAGAATCCGGTCTCCGTCGCGGACAAGGACCGCGCCTTGATGGCCGACGGCAAATGAAACCGCCCCTGGATCTTCTTGACAAAGTCGGCCAGCGAATTCGGATAATAGATTCAAATCCACCCAAACGACATCGGCATCAACCGATACATTTCGCGAGACTACACTCTCCGAGTCTTCCGTGCCCTTCACCTGCAATGCAGCGGATCCCGTATGAACAACTCACGTTTGGACGTTCGCCGTCACCGAGCCCGAGACCATCCAGCCGTTCTGTCCGTCAATCACGCCTGGACTGACGTCCGGAAGCTCGAACCCTTCCGTCCAAGCATACGGTACGCCTTGGTCTGCGACAACCGGATCCGAACCCCAGGCGATTTCGAGTCCGTCCTGGACACCGTCGCCGTCCGTATCCGCAAGAAACGGCGATGTGCCGTGGACGTGGATTTCCAGTGCGTCGGAGAGACCATCGCCGTCCGTATCGCGCGTCGCGTCGGAGACGAGATAGCGGCGGATAAATCCGGCCGGTGGCGCGTCGTCAAACCAGATGCAATCGCTTGCACTACGGCCGAGGTGCAGCCAGCCGGTGCCGGGAGCCACGGCATTCGTAGAGTCGGCGGAAAGAATGTCGTAGGGCAAGGTCGCAGCGGAGACGCCAAGCGAGACGGTCGCGTTCGTGGAATCGACGAAGAGGGACGAGAAATACGGGGGCGAGAACGGCGCGAGGTGAGACGCGGCGCGTCCGAAGGCGTAAAGTCCGAACGGATCGGCGTCGTACCGCAGCAGAAAAAGAGTGTCGCCCGGTTTTGCGGTCATGAGGGAGGGAATGCCCGTCGCCGGATCAAGCCAGCGGTCTCCGTCCCAGACGGCGTTCGTGGACGTGGCGGAATCGGCGTCGAAGCGTACGAGGCGGTCGCTCAATTCACTGCCGTCGCCGAGAAACGCGCCAGCGACGTAGCCGATGGGCCCGTGGTCGGGGCACAGGGGAGAAAACGGCATCTCTACTTCGGCCAGTCCGTTAGTCCCGACGTCTACGCTCATCACGCCGACTACATCGTCGGCAAAAGACACCCCCGTCATTGCGGCGAGGGCAAAGGCAGCGGCGCCTATAGCCACTTTTCGGTCGTTGTTCATGCCACTCCTCTGTGTTTGAAATACAGAAATGCCGTTAGTATATCATTTCTGCTGCGAGGGGCCAAGAAGGGTCAAGTATGTATTGCGTCAACACCGCTGGCGCTTGCTGACCGAGTATGCCTCATTTTAATTCGTTGAAAATCAGGCGCCCATCGCGGCGGGGTGTGTGGACGCCGAGACGGAACGCGTGGCGGCGGCGCGCCTACCTGAGTTCGATCCAGTCGCCCGACTTGCAGGCGACTTCCGACAGGCGACCGTTGCGCCGGATGACGAAGGTGTCCTTTCCGGAAGCGTTCATGACGATCGTCTTCTTCGCGTCGGGAATCTCGAGGACGCGTCCGTCATCGTAAAGCCCGATGATTCGCTCTTTGTCGGACTCGGCCTCGATGACGGGATACTGAAGTTCGGGATGGCGAGGCGTGAATCTCCCGTGGAGGAGCGTCTGGCGATGCTCCTGCGAGAAGCGGATCCACTTCTCGATCATCTCGCGGTGTTCGCGCGGGGCCGAACGGAGCATCAGCGAATACTGGACGACACCGAACATCGAGTTGATGACATAACGCGCGGCAGAGGCGGGCGTCTCGGCGAAGTTCCACTCGAGCATGTCGGAATGGACGGCCGTGTCGCCCGAGACGAGGCGGAGGTTCGCGATCGCAAAGCGGTTGCGGCGCATGTCCCCGGGACAGTCGCCAACGCGCAGCATGTTTCCGACCTGGCGGACGCCGGGCCCGACATAGCTCTGCCGGAACTCAAGGAGGATGTCGCTCTTGACGGCGGCGAGCGCCGCGCGAATCTCCCGCATCAGGCGGTCGACCGCCTCCGGAACGCTGTGGACGTCGCGTCCGGCGTAGTTCTCCTTCTCGGCGGGGTCGCCCGTCGCCGGCAGGCCGAAGGAGTCGATGAAGTCAAGCTTCAGTCCGTCGATGTCCCACGCCTTCACCGCCTTCACGTAGGTTTCGACGAGAAACGCCCGCACCTCGGGGAAACGCGGGTCGAGAACAGCCGCGCCCTGGCCGGGCACCTCGTCAAAGAGATACTTGCCCTTGAATTTCGCGTAGTTGGCGCTCTTGAGGCCGACGAACGGGACAGAATACCAGACCATGTACTTCATTCCAAGGTCGTGCACCTTCTTCACGTGCGCAGCCATGTCGGGGAATCGGCGTCGCGAGACCTCCCAGTCGCCGCAAAAGGCATAGCCGCGTCCGGTGTCATCCGTCTGCCACCCGTCATCGAGAATGACCGTCTTCATCCCAAGTCTCGCGGCAATCTCGAGCTCCTCCTCAAGGGGCTTCGCAAAGACGTCCTGATGGAAGCTGTACCAGCTGGAATAAAGCGGGTCGAACGCGGCAGGGGGCGCGGACGCGATCCTGTAGCCGCCAGCCTTCTCGATCCACGCGGCGCCCTCTGAAACGGCTTTGCCGAAATACTGGCGGCGCGTGTCAATGCGGACGGACGTCTGGTAGTGCGAGATCGGTGCCTCGGGCTTCTCGAAATAGCGGAAGCCTATCTCCAGAAGGCTCCCCTCCTCGCGGACGCCGCCCTTGAAGTCCACGACCCGCGTGCATTCGCTCGCCGCGAGCGCCAGAACGCTTTCGTCGTTGCCGTTCAGGAAGGCGTAAAGCGGCATGTTCCGAGCGAACTCGGACACACACGCGCCGCCCCAGTTCGGCGGAAGCGCGAAGTTCCCGTCGTTCACGGACCAGCGGTAGAACATCTCGACTTGCGGGACCTGGAACCCGACCGTGAATTTCGGCGGCTGGCGGCGCCCCGGCGCGTCCAACGTGACCGTGACGATCTCAACGCCCTTCTCCAGCTCCTCGCGCACACAGGCAACCTTCCAGTCGCCCGGCTCCGCACAAGAGACCTTCACTTCCCCGAACGAAAACGGCATCGCCATCGTCGCCGCTACGAGAAACCCCATCATCGGCCCTTTCTCCTTTCCTTGTTCACCTGCCAACCAGACCCCTGTTCCGGCCAACAACGAGAAAAGCTGTCAGCGCGGCGCGTTTCATCGCCTGTCAGATCAGGACGTTGTCAATGAGCCGCGTCTTGCCGTCATACGCGGCGACGAGCACACAGCAGCCCTTCGCAACGGTCTTGCGCGGCTCCAGCGTCTTCGCGTCGACGCAAGAAAGATAGTCAAGCCTGAGACCGGCCTTTTCAATATTGGCCGCGACCGTCGCCAGACTCGGCCTTCTAGTCGTTCTAGACCCGCTAGAAAAACTAGCTTTCAACGACAGAAGGTTCTTTGATATCGCCAGCGCCTTCTCCTTCTCCTCGGCGCTCAGGTAGGTGTTGCGGCTCGAGCGCGCAAGTCCGCTCGGCTCGCGGACGATCGGTGCCATCACGATGTCGAGGTCGAAGTTGAGGTCGCGCACCATGCGCTTGATGACCTGCACCTGCTGGTAGTCCTTCTGTCCGAAGACCGCGAAGTCGGGATGCGTCAGGTTGAAGAGCTTGGCGACAACCGTGCAGACGCCGCGGAAGTGCCCCGGACGACGCGCGCCGCAGAGTCCCTTCGAGAGGTCCTCCTCGCAGACGTAGACGGAATGACAGTCGAGGTACATGTTCGCCGGCGTCGGGAAGAAGATCGCCGTCGCGCCCGCCGCGCGGCACTTGGCGAGGTCCGCCTTCTCGTCCCGCGGATATTTCTCGTAGTCCTCGCCCGGACCGAACTGGACGGGGTTCACGAAGACGCTGACGACAATCTCGTCCGCCCCTTTCTTCTTCGCCTTCTCGATGAGCGAGAGATGTCCCTCGTGGAGATAGCCCATCGTCGGGACGAGGGCAATCTTCTTGCCGGCAAGCTTTTGCGCGGCGCACCACTTCTGCAGCTTCTTCGGTTCCTTGAATATCTTCATTTGCGCAGCCCTTTCAACAGCGCGATTTCTTCTTTGTAACCCTGGAGATCGCAAGGGGTTTCGAGATAAAACGGAAGGTCGCGGAGCTTCGGATGGTTCACGATGCGGCCGAAGGCTTCGAGTCCGATCTTGCCCTTGCCGATCTTCTCATGCCGGTCCTTGTGCGCCTCGAAGACATTCATCGAATCGTTGATGTGAATCGCCTTCAGCCGGTCAAGCCCGATGATCTTGTCGAACGCAGAGAGCACGCCGTCGAGGTCGTTCACGATGTCATACCCGCCATCCCACACATGACAGGTGTCCAAGCAGACTCCGAGAATTGTTTGATCGTTCGGATTGTTCGATGGTTTGACTTGACCCTCAAAAGCATCGATGATCGCACGGATCTCCTCAAAACTCCGTCCGACCTCGCTGCCCTTGCCCGCCATCGTCTCCAGCAAGATCGTCGTCGAAACCTTGCCGACTTGCGAGACCACGCGGTTCAAGTGACCGGCAATCAGCTCGATCCCCTTTTCCGTGCCCTGTCCGACGTGGCTGCCGGGATGGAAGTTGTACATCGCGCCGGGCGTCAGCTCCAGCCGCTTCAGGTCGTCGACCATCACCTCTTCGGCAAACTCGCGGACGCGCGGTTCGGCGCCGGCGGCATTGAGCGTGTAGGGCGCGTGGGCGAGAATCGGTCCGATGCCCTTTTCTTCGGCATACTTCAGAAACGCCGCGACGTCCGCCTTGTCAATCGGCTTCGCCGCACCGCCGCGCGGATTGCGCGTGAAGAACTGAAAGACGTTCGCGCCGATGGACTCGGCGGTCTGCGCCATGGCGAGATAACCTCCCGCCGAACTCAAGTGACACCCAACTTTCATAGATGGCTATTATACCATATTTGATCAGAGACAAGCGGGGATGCTCAAATTGGAACCGATCACCGGCCGATTCTCACCCGCGGATCAAGGACGGCGTAGAGGATGTCCGTCGACAGGTTGACGAACTGGTAGAGAAGCGCACCGAGGACGACAATCGCACGGACAACCGCCATATCCGCCGAATGGATTGCGTTAATCGAAACAGAACCGAGACCGGGAATGCCGAAAAAGCTCTCGAGGAGCAGCGAGCCCGTGAACAGATAGGGGATCGAGAGCGACACGTACGTCACGATCGGGATAAGCGCGTTCCGGAGAACATGCCGCGTCATAATCGTCCACACCGAGAGACCCTTCGCCCGCGCCGTCAACACGTAGGGTTTGTAGACCTCGTCCAGGATCGCCGTCCGGAAGAAGCGGACGTCCGTCCCGAGGGAGGAGAATATCCCAATCAAGACCGGCAGCGCAAGGTAAAAGGCGTTCTCATAGCCCCACACGGGGAAGAACCCCGCCTTGTAGGAGAGGAAGAACTGTCCCGCCAGCACCCAGATGACGTAGTTGACACTCATCAGCACCGCGGAAAAGACCAGCACCGCCTTGTCCACCCACCCGCCACGCATCGCCGCCGCAAGCAGCGCAAGCATCAGTGCGACAATGACACCGCCGATCAGGATCGGCACCGTGAGCGAAAGGGACGGTCCCACACCGCGCTTCAGCACCTCGACGACCGGCTCCTGGTTTTCAATCGAATACCCGAAGTCCCCCTTGCACAGCCCTCCGACAAAATTGAAGAACTGACTGTCCCACCATCCTCTAATCCCTGCCCCCTGATCCCTAATTCCTATGATCAGGGGCTTATCATACCCCCACTTGTGGTTGAAGGCGGCGACGGCCTCGGCGGTCGCGTTCTTGCCGAGGACGACTTGTGCGGGCGATCCGCCGACCACGTTGAAGAGGACGAACGTCAACAGGAGAATCCCGATGGTCGTCGGGATCGTCTCCCACAGGCGTTTCGCGACGTATTTCAGCACTCGATCGCTTCTTTGAGGATAGATGCGACGCGCTCGGGTTCGCAAACGTCGAGACGCTGCAGGGCCTTCGCCCAGCGGTAGGCGCCGGAACCGTTCGTGTCGTAGGGACGGTCGGAGAAGAGCTCGTCGAAAGCGGTCTTCCGCGCACGGTAGGCCGCTTGCGTCTCGGCGAGCTTCCGGCGGAAGCCCTCGACGTAGGCCGCGGCGAAATTGGCGTATTCGGACACGTAGTC
This sequence comes from Kiritimatiellia bacterium, assembly GCA_016303225.1. Taxonomy (GTDB): domain Bacteria; phylum Verrucomicrobiota; class Kiritimatiellia; order RFP12; family UBA1067; genus UBA1067. The sequence goes on along the minus strand of JAEDMC010000049.1, from coordinate 6,825 downwards.
GCGGCGGCGACGCACCACGCCGGCGTACTGCGCGACGTAGTCCTCGAAGTCATGCTCGTAATTGACGAAGCTGCCGGCATGGTCGGTAATCAAGATCTCGGCGGGGATGCCCTCCGCGTCCAGCTTCACGACCTCGTAGTTCTTGTCGAAGAGAAGTTCCTTCGTGACGGAGCTCCGGCGGCCGACAATCATGTCGAGCGCGGCGGCCTGTCCCATCAGAAACGCAAACGCCTGCGCGAACGCGGGATTGCGGTACTTCGCGAGGGGAAGCTTGTCCGATGCCGTGCCGGTCACGTAGTTGCGGACGAAGTAAGACGTGCGGACGGCGACGCCATTGTACTGGTTCATGCCGCGGTACTTCTCGGTGAAGTGTCCGTACCCGAGCCGGCGCGGCAGGTTCATGCCGAGCTGAAGGCACATGAGCCGGCGATCGAGAATGTAGTCCGAATACTCGTCGGCCTCGACGATCGACTGCAAAAGGCTCTTGCCCTCGTCGAGGTGTTCGGCGACGCCCCACTTCTGGAGGCGGATCATCATCACCTTGACCGTATCGGCCCCCTCCTCGCGGTACTGCATGATGTACACGTTGCCGCGGCGGTTGCCCTCGACGGGCTTGCGGGACAGCGAGTTCGCGATCCGTCCGATGTTGATGAAGGAGACCTTGCCAAAGAGCCGCGTCGTGTTGAAGAGGAAGCTCTTCACGCGGTTGTCACACATCGCGAGGAGCTCCGGATCCTGCGTCCGCGCCGCCTCGTCGTAGATCTCGTCGAAGATCACCTTGCCCTTGTCGATGCGCGCGCCGGGAAGCCACTCGATCTGACGGTAGAACTCGGGCGAGATGCCGGCGACGAGCTCCTGCTCCTCCACGGAGGTTTCGTTCGGTTCTTTCGTGATCGCATGGCACATCGCATTGCGCCACTCGAAGTTGACGACTGTCTCGTCCCGCAGTTCCGCCGGATTGGCCATGCGCCAGTCGAGCGCGATTTTCTCGCACGCGGCCTTGAGCGCGGCGTCATCCAACTCGTCCGGCTTCAGTTCCTTGAGCGCCTTCTTGATTTCAATCGGCGTCGTGGTCGGGAAAAGGTCCACCTCGGGGAATCCGACGCGGTTGCGCTTCTGGAGTCCCGTGACGATCTCGACGATCTGGCGGCGGAACGCGTCCGCCGGCAGGCTCTCGATCTCGTTGTAGCAACCCGCCGTAATGTAGCGCGTACCGGTCGCGCGGTTGTAGTAGTAGATCGGACGCTCCCCCAGCGGGATCTTCGACTGTTCGATGAGCTCCGCCATGTCGTCCTGCGAAATCGGCTGACGGGCCATGCGCCAGTTCTCGCCGCGCTCGCGCAGGGCGGTGCGCACCTTGGCCGAGCTCGTGTTCAGAAAACGAATCACGCGCTTGGAGACGAGCTTCTGCAGTTCCTCGTCCGCCCGGAACGCGAGGTCCATGCGGTCGGGATTCGGACGGATCAGCACCTGGTCTTCGGCGAAGATGAGGTCGACGGACTCCGCCATCTCGGCGTCTTCCTCCGCCATCGTCAGCGCCGGCTGGCCGTTCTTCGTCCGCTCCGCGTTGATCTCCTCGATCCACAGGAAGCGCTGCATCGCGTGCACGCCCTTTTTCGTCACCAGCCCGGGCGTCTTGAAGAAAATCGTCCCGATGCGGCTCAGGAGCTTCCCGCCCGCATCTTTCGCAAAGATTCGCTCTCCAACAATCTTCATACCATACCTCAAACTTCAAACCTCAAACTTCAAACACTACCGCTCCCCCGTGAAGAGACGGTTCGTGGCATAATAGGGATCGGACGTGAAGCGGCAGCCGAGGCGGCGGAGACCAGCCTGATCGCCGGGCGTCACCATGTGCGTCATGTGCACCTCGCAGCTGCGGAGCTCGTTGAGCTTCTCCATCGCGATCTGCGCGGCTGGATTCGTCGTCGCCGAAATCGCGAGGCCGATCAGCGCCTCGTCCAGGTTGAGCGAGGTGTAGCCGACCTTCAGGATGTCCTGCTTCATGTGCGTGATCGAATGGATGACGTTCGGCCCGATGAGCGGAATCTGCGCGGGGATGCCCGAAAGCGTCTTCACCGCGTTCATCACCATTGCCGCCGCCGCATGCATCTCGTCGGAGTTCCGTCCCGTCACGATGCGCCCGTCCTTCAGCTGGATCGCCGCACCCGACACGATCGTGCCGCCAGCCTTGCCCTTGCCCGCGAGCTGCGCCTCTTCCGCCGCACGCCGCGCCGCCTCGACGACCACGCGGTCCTCGGTCTTGAGGCCCAGCGAATCCATCAGCTCCTTCGCGCGCTCGACCATCGAACGCGGGGACGAGCCCTCGGCGAACGCACACTGGTAGCGGAGGAAGCGGCGGATCACCTCCTGCTTGGAGGCGTGGCGGACGACCTCGTCGTCAATGATGCCGAAGCCGATGCGGTTGACGCCCATGTCCGTCGGCGACTTGTAGGGACAGACCCCCTTCGTCATCTTCTGCCAGATCGCCACCAAGAGCGGAAACGCATCCACATCGCGGTTGTAGTTGACCGTCTCGACTCCGTACGCCTCCTTGTGGTACGGATCGATCATGTTCTTGTCGTCAAGGTCGATCGTCGCCGCCTCGTAGGCGATGTTGAGCGGATGGTCCAGGCTGAGGTTCCAGACCGGGAACGACTCGAACTTCGAGTATCCGGCCGTCTTGCCCGCGCGGTACTCGTGATAGATCTGCGTGAGGCACGTCGCGAACTTGCCGGAACCTGGGCCCGGCGCCGTGACGACGACGATGGGCTTCTCGGTCTGCACGTACTCGTTCTTGCCGTAGCCGATGTCCGAGACGATCGTATCGACGTCCGCCGGATAGCCCGCCGTCTTGTAGTGGTAGTAGACCCTCACGCCGCGGCGCTCCAGCTTCGCGCGGAACTGCATCACGGCCGGCTGCTCCTGGTAGCGCGTGATGACGACGCCGCGAACGGTCAGCCCGAGTCCGCGCAAGTCGTCGATCAGCTTCAGCGCGTCATCCGCATAGGAGATACCAAAGTCCGCCCGCATCTTCTTGCGCTCGATGTCGCCCGAGAACAGGCAGAGGATGACCTCGGCCTGGTCCTTCAAGGTCTGCAGCAGACGAAGCTTCACGTTCGGATCGTAGCCCGGCAGGCAACGCGCCGCATGGAAGTCGTTGATCAGCTTGCCGCCGAACTCAAGGTACAGGCGACCGTACTTTCCGGCGCGACGGCGAATCTCTTCCGACTGCTCCTTCAGGTACTTCTCGTTGTCGAAACCTAAGGTCATGAGTTGGTAGATGGTAGTTGGTAGATGGTCGTGCGGATCAACGGCCCAGCTCTTTCAATATCTTTTCGATCTTTTCGCGGCACTTGCCGCAGCCACCGCCGGCCTTGGTGAAGTTCGTCACTTCCTCGACGGTCGTCAGCTGGTTTTCGGTGATGACGCGGCGCACTTCGTTCTCGGAGACGTTGTAGCAGGTGCAGAGCGTGGTGTCCTCAAGGTTGCGATCGGCGTTCTCGCCCGTCTCGTAGTTCTTGATCGCCGCTTCCATCGCCTCGCGGCCCATCACGCTGCAATGCATCTTCTGCGGAGGAAGTCCGCCAAGGTAGTCGGCAATCTGCTGGTTAGTGATCTGCTTCGCCTCTTCGAGCGTCTTGCCAATCACCATCTCCGTCAAAGCGGAACTGGACGCAATCGCGCTCGCACACCCGAACGTCTGGAACTTCGCCTCGGCGATCTTACCGTCCGGACCAAGCTTGAATTGAAACTGGAGAGCGTCTCCGCATGCCAGCGAGCCGACTGTCGCCGTCCCGTCCGGATTCTCAATCTTACCCACGTTTCGGGGATTCCGAAAGTGGTCCATCATCTTCTCGGAGTAGTTCCACATAACGGGACACAATTATACCACATTTCGTGTCAGTACCGCAAGCAACGCACTATCTATAGAATTTTTTTGGCGTAACCAAACAAAAAGGCGGCTGATTGTTCAAAACCAGTCGCCTTTCGTTGCTAGATTATCCCCTTAGCCAATCTTGCCGATGGCGAGGTAAGCGAAAACGAGCGCGAAAATCGCAACCGTCTCAACGATACCCAGCGCAGCCAGATAGTTCGAGAAGCCCTGATTCGTCTCAGCCTGCGCATCGCACGCCGCCGCGCCCGCACGGCCCTGGAAGAGTGCCGAGAGTCCGATTGCGAGCCCCGCGAAGATGCCGGCGATCAGAAGCGGCAGACCAAAGCCCGCGACCTTGTCCGGCGTCTTCAGGAAGTCCAGCATCTTGTTCATGACGATCATGCCGTACAGGACCTGCGTGATCGGAGCGCCGACGAACGTCAGCAGCAGGAACGGCGCCGGCTTGTTCGCCGCATAGCACTTCTTCCAGGCGCCGACGGCCGCCGCCGAGGCAAAGCCGGTTCCAAACGCGCTGCCCGCACCCGCGAGCCCCATGCAGGCGATGGCGCCCGCGACAATCATTGCTGCATCACTCATTTTTCTGTCTCCTTGTTGGTTTTGAATGGACTGAAGGCGTAGCCCGCCCAGCTGACGCCCTTATGGTTCGAAAACTCGAGCGTGTTGAGACGGACGGCATGAACGAGGATCGACAACGCGGCCATCGCCAGGTTGAGCGCATGCCCCGAGACGAGGATGAGCACCGTGCCGACCGAGAGAAGCGCGTTAAGCCACAGCGGATTGTCCCCGGACACGAGCCCGAGCGCCATCGAGTTGAAGTTCTCCGCGACCTTCACGGACGCGAGCCCGACCGCAAACAGACGCACATACGAGATAATATCGCCGAGGGCGGACATAATGTTTAGCGGCAGCATTCCCAGCGCGATGCCGTTCGTCTTCAGTTCCTTCGGCTTTACCGAAAAGCCGAACACCAGGACGAGCGACGCCACAAACACCCACATCATGAAGGACGGAACCGACGCAAAGATGCCGACAAGCGAATTCGTCACGAAGTACATGAAAAGCAACACGCCAGCCCAGCCGAACTCGGCGATCGCCGTCGAATCCGGCAACCGGCAGACGCCGTTCCACAGCCGCGCAAGCATCAGATGCGAGACGCCGATCGTGAAGCACAGGAACATGATGTTCTTGTAGGTGACGTCCCCCAGCCAACGCACGGTCGGCCAGTCCGCACAGGCGGGGATGCCCGCGCCGAACCACGTGTTCGAAAGCGTTCCCCAGGCGATCGTCGCCAAGGAAAAGACCGTCAGCAGCGTCAGCCAGCTCTTCGGCAGCTTCTTGCGCATCAGGAACGTGATCAGCAGGAAAATCGCCCCGTACGCGCCATCGCCGACGAGCATCGCGAAGAAGAGCGAAAAATAGCACATGAACGGCACCGAGACGTCGTCTTCAACATAGGCCGGTGCAATACCAAGCCCGGCGAAGAGCGCCTTCATCGGACGGAACATCTTCGGCGGCTCGATCAAGGTCGGCGGCGTCTCGCCTTCGGCTGGGTCACGCAGCAGCAGGCCCCAGCCAGACGAACGGGCGGAGGACGTAAGACCAGCGACGTGAGACACGGGAATCCAGCCGGAAATCACGGCAACGGAGCCCTGCTCCGACATCAGTTCCTTCGCCTGCTCGAACGCCATCTTGTCGCGCAGGGTCGGATACTTCGCGAGAATCGCCTGCTCGTCGGCACGGGCCGTCTTCGCGTCGTCGACCGCGATGCGGTTCAAGACGCGCGCGAGTTTCTCGCGCATCTTCCCGAGCCGCATCTCCGGAAGTTTCGCCAGCAACTCGTCAGTGAGGTCAATGCCCTTGTCGAGAAGCTTCTTTGCGAGCACCGGATCGAAGTCACCGTAGGGCTCGTACGTCTTGATTTCGCGTTCGAGCCGTTCCTTTTCGGAGACGAGCGTCGCCCGATCGTCGTCGAGCGCCAGCACGTCAGCGACCGAACACGGACGCACCTCGTCGGAAAAATCCTTGCCGCGGGCCTTGCGGATCAGGCGCACGGCCTTCTCCGCCTCATCCAGCTCGCCCTTCGCCGCCGCCACGGCCGCACCGCCCGCCGCCGCGAGGTCAAGGTGCACGACGCCGAGCGCACGCAGCTTCTCCAGCGTCGACTCCTTGTCGGATGCGACGCACACGAGATCGAGATGTTTCATCCGGACAATCATGACTGCGGCGCCCTCCCCTTGGCGATCTTGCCGCGCGTCACCGCTGCGGTCTGTTCATCGCCGATCGCGATCTTGATCTTGCGGATCGCCTCCCTGCACTCCGGAATCTTCACCTTCTCGAAGAGATTCACACGCTGACTGGTGAGCTGCAGCTCCTTCTCGATCAGGGCCTTCTGCTCTTGGTAAATCGACCGCTCGCACTGGAGGGACAGGATTTGCGTCGTCGTGTCGACGGCATTGTCGACCCAGGCTGGCGTCGACCAGGCGTCGACTTCCTTCACGTCCGTCTCGATGGACTCAAACGTCGGAATCGTCACGCCCGCGACATTGGCCATGCCGGTATTGACGCTCTTCACCTTCACGAGCCCGGCCAAAAGCTCCTCATCCGTCGCGAACAGGCCGACCCAACGGTCCAAATCGTCACGAACCGCCCGTTCCCTCGCCGTCGTCTCCTCGGCCTTCTGCACGATACCGGCGATCTCTCCCTGAAGCTGCTGTTTCTTAAGCTGCAACATCGGCAGAAAGCGCTGAAATCGCTTCAGCGCGTCCGTCTGAGCCTTGAGCTCCGTTTTCGTCAGCTTAATCTTCGCCATTGGGGTTTATTATACCATCCTTTGCGCGTCGCGTCTACGGCTGGCACCTCATTTTTTCATCCATGTTGGCCGAAGTTCAAAGTTAGACTTTTGGAGCGATCAAAGTTAGACAGTTTCG
>JAEDMC010000252.1 GCA_016303225.1 Kiritimatiellia bacterium | reverse complement strand
CAGTCTTGCAGGCGTCGAGCGAGCCGAAGGACGCGTTGATTGCCGCGAGCAGTTCCGAAGACGGCTCGCCGCCCGTCCCGGCAGGCGCAAGCGACCGCCAGTAGAAGTCGTGGTTCCAAATCTGCGCCGCGTTGTTGAAGATTGCCGTATCGCCCGCGTCGCGAGATGCGGCGACGATCTCCCCGAGGGAAAGCCCCTCGTATTTTGTTCCTGCAATAAGGCCGTTCAGCGTCTTCACGTAGCCAGCGTGGTGCTTGCCGTAGTGGAACGAGATCGTCTTTGCGGAAACCGTCGGCGCAAGCGCGTCGTCGGCGTAGGGAAGAGGTGCAAGAGTAATTTCTTTCACGGCGGATTCTCCTTTCAGAATTCGACTGTGCAAAGCCATCGCGACACATGCCGCCCCGGCGACGAACTGTCTTCTTGTGTTCACGATATGTTATCCTCTATGCCGAAAGGCATTTTACCATACGCATAAAACCCAAGTCAACATCGCGGGCCAATTTACACATTTCACCTCGCAACCACGCACTTTCGCATTTGGTAAACGCAACTTGCCAATCTATTATTCATTTGACAAGCCTAACTATCCAATCGCAAAATGTCCTTTATCTCTCTGAACGTAACAATGGCAATACCTACAAGCAGAAACGGCAGGATTGTCAAATGAGGGAATTCCGAAACTTCAACTCGTCCCCCATCGTAATCCGGTGACCAGCATCGTTCCAATTCCTTTGTTACTCGGTACTTGCCAAGTCTAACTTCGCCGGACGGAGAATCGCCAACAAGAATCGCAATTACTCCTCCGCGTCTTCCGCCAGCAGAACGTACGCGCGGTCGCACATTGGTTATGTCTTTTATCGGACATTGCCATGACGATTTCTGCAACCCCCAGAACTGACTTGACTCAATATGCGGAACGCCATCGCAGACGACATAATCTATCTTTTCAACAAGCGTCCCGATACAGGCAGCCAGCACTCCTACAACAATCGCAAGCATGGCAATCGTCATTCGCTTTTTCATTTTGACTCCTTCCAGTTTCGCGCCGCGTCGATGCGCCGCACATCTTAACGCAATTAATTTTCTCTTCATTTTCTATTTCCTTTCTTTGTGCCCTTGCTTTCTTTGCGGCCAAAACTCAAACGAGCCGATCCAGATTTGCGCGAACAAGCCGCGCAAAGCCCGATGCGAATTCGTCTGAAACAAGTGAATCGCCGAGGCCGACGTCAATGCTCGACGCAAGCGCATCCGCCACGCGCGAAACCGCATTGGCAGTCTGACGTTCGTTTAGTCCGATTCCCTTTGCGAACGCACGGAAGTCTCCGCCGTCGATTCTCGCCTTCTTGCCGTTCAGCGTCAGCGCCATGTCCTCCGAGTCGTCCGGCATGAGCATTTTCACCGGCAGAAGGTCGTATGCGTCCGCAAGATGCCACGATCCGTCGTCCTCGCGCAGCAACGAGAAGTTCTTAAGGTGCATATCGGAGTTGCCGGTGAGGAACGAAAACAAGACGACCTCGAAGAAGCGGACGACATCCGCGCCGCCCGACGACGAATACAGCCTGATCTTCCTAGCGATCTGTTCGTATGAGCCGAAGTACTTGCGCTCGGTCAGACGTTCCGTAAGCTGGCAGAAGTCCTCCATGTGCTTCACGTGCGGCGTCCTGTCCATGCGCCGCGTCACGTATGCGCGGCGTCCGCCGGAAAGCGACGCAAGCGAGAAGTCCGCCGTCCTGATTCCGCATTTCCGGGCAAGCGACATCGTCAGATGCTCGCTCTCGATAAGCCACGGATAATCCTTGGACGGCAGTTTGAGAATGTAGTTGCCCTCGAAGCCGACAATCGTGATGCGCGGCGAATCGCCGGTGTCGCGTTCAAGATGGACGGACAGCTTGGGCTGCACGCCGCAGACGCTGACGCGCGATGCGACAAGCCGCCGCGCCATCTCGTTTATCTCCTCGTCCGAGTACGGAAATTCAAATGTCATCTCCTCTTCTGTCCATCCGCCGACCGAAGTCTCGGCGGAAACGGACGGCGGGGTATCCCCTGGCCGCCGGACGCTGACTGCTCCTATGGCAGACGAACAGCACGCGAGAAGCAACCCCATGCGGTCGCGTCCGTCAAGCTTCCAGTTCTTCTCGGCGATGTCCAAGAGCCACCCTTCCGGGATGAGTCCGTCGAAGAAAGGGAAAAGCGCGTCGGAAACATACGCCTCGCTTCGCAGGGGCATCGTGCAGCTTACGGCAACTGCAGACGAATCGCTCAGATACTGCGCATCATAGAGGAATGAGAACTTGCCGTCATCATTCTCCGTCAGCGCACCTGCCAACTTCCCAAACACATAGATGTCAGCTGTCCGCATAGATGCTCCTGTCGATTGACACCGGGCCTACGCACGCGCTGAAAAGATCAAGCACCTGATTCACTTTGTCAAGCCGAAGCGACGCCTTGCCTTGCTCTAGTTCGCGCACGAAGCGGAGCCCCACGCCCGCATAGTCCGCCAACTGGACTTGCGTCCAGCCTTGCTCTCGGCGCTTCGCCTTAACGAACGTCGACAGGCTGCACCCTTTCGGGTATGATTCATTATTAGACATGCGACTCAACCCCTTTCGGGTATAGTTTTAAACAAACGCGCAGAATTATACCATATCGGGTGTATCACATCAATCGTAATGGGGGTCGTATTTGTAGTACTTGTCTGCGATTTTGATGCGTCTGTCTTTCGTAGCAGTTACACGTATGACGCCGCAATCCATGCCGTAACAATAAATATCCATAGCTATTCGACACAACCAGGCCATCGGCAAGGGTAGCCACGACTCGACACGTGCTATCACCACCCACAAAGAAACTCTCGGCTTTCTCCTCCTGAGGCGCGACACTACCTAACTCAAATTTCTGCCGTTATTGTTTATTTCTTCATTTGCCTAACTCAACCTTCCCAGACAAAGGCCAAAAGCTTGGACACGAATATGATGCAACCGACGATTGCTGCGCCGATAGCCGCGACAAGGACGGCACCTGCCGCACAATCCTTGGCTTTCTTCGCGAGCGGATGGATGTTCGGAGAAGCAAGATCGACCACCGCCTCAACGGCGGTATTCAGACATTCAAGAGACATGACAAGCGCACAGCAGATGACAATAGCCGCCCATTCGCGTCCGTCGAGTCCCAACCACGCGCCAAGCACAGCTACTGCAACGGCAGCAGCGAGATGGATGCGCATGTTCCGCTCGCTCTTCACCGTCGCGGCAATGCCTGA
>JAEDMC010000251.1 GCA_016303225.1 Kiritimatiellia bacterium | reverse complement strand
GTCTGTCTCTGAATCCGATTAGACCATTTCCGCCGCAGCAGCAAAACAACCAGAAACCCGCCGAGAATGAGGAACAGACCCGGCGCATCGCTAGATGTCGGCGACTCCTCGGGCGGCTCTTCGAAGTCAAACGCCTTATTGCCGTAGAGGGCCTCCATCTCCTTTTGTTTGAGCGCCTTCTCCTGCGCCGATGTCTCGACCGCGAGATACGCGCTTTGCGTCGTGAGCACACCCGTCTTCCGCGTACCGTCCAAAAGCTCCTTGCGGAGATCAAGCGCGGGCTTCAGGAACGCCTCGCGCTCCCGCGCCCAGAGCTTCGCGCCCTCGGACCACTTGCCGTCATCGACCGTCGCGCCCTTCACCTTCGCGAAGACCAGTGCGCCCTCGCCCTTCCGATACGGCACCGCCACCTTGCCGCCGTCCTCGGTCTCCAGCATGTACCACCCGTCAAGCGGACGGTCCCCGAATGCCGTCACACCTGGGAACTCGCGCCGCAGCGTGGTCAGGAACGCCTCGGAAAGACGATGGTCTTTCGGCAAATCGATAAGCGACGAAGTGACAATATTCGTCGCCGGGATCTGATACCCGCCGTTCTTCCCATATCCACGATGCGCCGGAACGTGATAGGTGAACACCACGCACGGGTTTCTTATCAACAACTGCGCCTTTGCAAATTGCCTCATTTCCCGGCGCAAATCACTCTTGAACTCGGGATCGTCCAGCGAAAAGACCGGCGGATCCCAATCCACGCACACCTCGATAATTTCGTTCGTGTGCGCATCCATCCACGCGGCGGAAACGAGCGTCACGTCCGCGTCCTTCGCCGTCACCAACTCGGCGACCTGACCGCCCCACACGACAGACGGCTTCACCGACTGCTCGCCGATCACGATCGGCTCCAAAAGCGGCGCGAGCGCCGTCGTGCGCAGCGTGATCTCGACGTCGCGTCCCTTCTCGCCGACGGGGAAGATCTTGAGCGTTCCGCTCGTCGGCGTATCGAGCGTGACAATAGACGGATCACGCCGCTGTTCGGTGATGTGGCGGTAGACGAACTCCGCCGCCTTACGCTCGCTCGCCCTCGCGTCCTTCCACGTGCCGTCGTCCATCTTGAGGCGCATCCCCTCGATCCACGTACCGGCCGGGAGCCGAAACGGCGCGATGAATTCCTGATCGCCCCAGCCCTTTGACGAAGGATCGTTCTTCGCATGAACCTTGAGCAGATACTCGCCGGAGCCCTTTGACTCGCAGGACGCCGTGAAGTCCTTCGTCCGCGGCGGACGCGTTGTCCATCGGCTGGACATATTGCGGTTCGAGCGCCGTCCCGCATTGCCGCCGAACATTCCCGCCCCGAAGAAATTCCGGCGACGATTCCAGTCCAGCTCGTCCTTCGAAAGCTTCTTGCCGAGAATGCGCAGGTTCAGTTCCTCGCGCAGCCGATCGGCCATGTACATCCCGTCATAGACGCGGAACGTGCGCCAAGCCGAAAGGAACGGAATCTCCGCGCCGTCCGCGAAGGCGTTCGCGTTTTTGACGATCCGCTCGGCTTGACACTTCGAGACCGGGAGCGGCGCACGCGGCGCGTCGAAGTCCTCTTCCGTGTGCCACCGGACGAGCGCCTTCAGGCCCGCCCGCTCGATCTCCACATCCACCACAAATCCGAGCGGGATGACGAGGAACCCGAGCGCGGCAATCGTGAGAAGCCGAGCCTTCGAATAGGTGCCGCGCAAGACCTTCCACGCGTCAAAGACGTTGGCCGTGTAGTATCGGAAGAGAATCGTCGGCGCCAAGATGAGGAATCCCGCACCCATCGCCAGGATCGCCAGCACGGCGAGCGGCAGGAATGGCACGAATAGCAAGAAGAAGTAAAGGACGAACGGGGCCATCGCAAGCTTCAGGAACCACAGCGCCAGTCCGCCGCGGGACGGCTTCGTCTCCACGATCATCGCCAGTGTCGTCACCGCCGAGAGCACCCATGGCCACGGATTCGCAAAGTCCGCCGGAAACGGAACGTGCAGGTTGAGCGCCAGGCCGCCCCACGGCAGGGCGAGTCCGAAGACAAGCGCCGTCACAATCCGCTTCAGCCGCTCGTTCTTGGTAAAGAATCGGCTGGCAATCAAATGCATCAGACGGAGAAAGCCCATAAACAGCACGAGCGACCCCAACACGACACCTACTGCGACAAGATGTCCCGTCACGGCCTCTGTCGTCTTCGAGAGCGCATGGCCGTCCTTCCAAGCCCAACGCCAAATGGCCTCGGCAATCTGAATGATCCCGTAGACACCAAACGGTCCACCGACGGTCAGCCCGATCGTCAGTCCAAGATCAGGACCGAAGTCCAGCTTCCAGTTCGCTGTCGCAATCCGCGCAACGCCGGCGAAGATCGGCGGCACGATGCCGATGAAGAACGAGAGGAACGCCGTCGGTCCGATGATCCACGAATCGACCTTGCCCGTCGCCTCGTCCATTACCGGAAACGCGAAGTAGGCGAAGGCGACGATCAGGAGCGCAAAGCCGATCTGCGTCCCGACGCCAATCCGCTTCGGACCGACCGCAAGCCGCAACGCCGCCGCAACGGGGATCGCCGCCGCCGCGCCAAGCGCGACAAGCATCTTCGTGCCAAGAGCCCCTTCCGCCTTCGCAAGCGCCTCGACCGTCAGCCAATAGACATACCCCAGCGCTCCGACCGCAAAGAGCGGAAACACCACATGCGTCAGCACAAACGTAATTGGATGCGCAAACAGATTGACCTTCTCTGCCTTGTCACTCATACCACTACCTCCTTAACTACTCTGCGTTTATTTGCGTTCTTTGTGGTTCCCGTAGGAAACACGGTTAAACGAATACCACCAAACACCCGCGAAAGCCGGCAGGAAGAACGCGACCCCCGCCAGCAGATGAACGACTGGCGCGTGATCCTTCGGAAAGACCGCATCGACCGGCACGAGCGCAACGATCCTGAGCGAATTGACCGCGAGCGTAATGGCCCAGGCAATCGGCAGCTGCACCAACTGCTGCCACCGCCACCCTTCGCGCAGGATCTGCGCCGTCAGCAAAACCGCCGCGACCAGCGCGAAGAAGTCCGTTGCCGCACACGCCCGCGTGACGGCGAGCGTCACGCCCTTCGCCGTGAAGGACAGCGCCTCCACCTCCAGCGGAACACCATAATAAAACGCGGCGACCTCCGCCGGAACGCGACAAAACGAAGCGAGAATCGCCGACTCCGGCAAAGCTGCCAGAATCAGCTTAATCAACCCGCAGAAA
>JAEDMC010000048.1 GCA_016303225.1 Kiritimatiellia bacterium | reverse complement strand
AGTACGGCACTTGACGCGCGGTGCTTTTTGGCATATAATGCACTCAAGAGTGATTGATTGCAGAAAGTGCAATTTGCAAGAAGGGGGTCGTTATGACAAAGTTTGTCAGGTTCGCCGCGGCGTGTGTTGCGGTGTCGTGCTCGTTTAGTGCGAATGCGGTTGAGCAGGTCGTGCCCGGAACGGGCGATGACGCGGCAGCCATCAATGCGGCGATTGCGCGGGCCGCAGGCGAAGGCGGCGACGGCGTCGTGCAGCTCGCCGACGGCACTTACAACCTGACGACACCGGTCGTCCTCAACGTTGCAGTCGAACTCAGGGGCAACGACGCCGACCGGTCAGAGGTTGTCCTTGACGGTGCTGGAAAATACCGGATTCTTGACGTCTCTCACAACGGCGCCCTTGCCCACGGCATCACTTTCGCCAACGGTTATTCCGGACTGACAGACAGCTATGCGCACGGGCCGGTTTACATCACGGCGGGCACGGTCTCGAACTGCGTCTATCACGCCGGGCGTGGAAATTACGCGGGTGCGCTCTGCCTGAACCCGACGGCGGAGGGTGCCGAGGCCTATCTCAAGGACTCGATCATCCATAACTGCACGGGAAACGACCGCGGTGGCGCGGGCATCGGCGGTGGTCTTCGTTTTATGGGCAGTCAGCTGGCCATGGTCGACCACTGCATCATTTCCAACTGCTGGCAGGGCGGCGGTTATGCCGTCTACTTCAACAATAACCCGAAAGCCCAGCTGATCAATTCGACGGTGACCTCCTGCACTTCTGGTGGCATTAAGCTTAATAGCGCGTCGCTGGTCTCGAACTGCGTTATCCGCAGTTGCAGTGGGGGAGGAGGGCTCTCTATGTCGAACGGAACATGCACCCACTCGCTGTTCACTGGCAACAGCGAGTGGGATAGGCGGCGGTGTGGCCATCTCCGGCGGCACGCTCCGTAACTGCACGGTTGCGGGCAACAATGCGACTTCGGCGCCGGGCGTCAGCCAGACGGGTGGCACAGTCGAAAACTGCATTATCTGGCACAACGGTACGGCGGGATTCCTGAAACCCGAGCTGTCGTTCGCCAAGACCGGCGGAACATGTCGCTACACCTGCGCTCAGCAGGCGCCGGACGACAATGGCAACATCACCGACCGATTGCCAGTTTTCGCCGATCTAGAGGGCGGCGACTACTCGCTCCTGGGTGCGTCGCCGTGCATCGGCACTGGGGTGGACGGCGTGGATATGGGAGCGTTTCCTTTCACGGCGGTGACCGAGCCTCGTTGTTCCTTTGTCTATCAGCTGGTTGACGGCCTCGCGCCTGTAACGGCGACTTTCGTCGCGAAGGTGGAAGTTGCGGCGGCGACTGGTTATATCTGGGATTTCGGCGACGGATCGGAGGCGGACACGACCAGCGGCGCAGAGGCATCGCATGAGTATAAGTTACCCGGCAGCTATGATGTGACGCTGACGGTGATGACGGCGGATAATCCGCTCGTGTTCACGGTCAAGCGGGCGGTGAATCTTGGCGCGAAAGAGGTCTATGTTGACAAAAACGGGTCGAACAAGTTTCCCTATTCAACGCCCGAGACGGCGGCCTCCGACCTTGCCACGGCCGTCAGCGCACTTGTTTTGGTCGAGGGCGAGGTTGGCAAGGTGCATTTGGCTGACGATACGTATTTCGTGACAGAGCCAATCGCGCTCAGACAACCGATTGAACTTATCGGCAATGATGCCGACCCGTCCAAGGTCGTCTTGGACGGAGGCCGTGCCCGGCGCGTCATCTACACGAAGCATGCCAAGGCGTTCGTGCATGGCGTGACGATTCAGAACGGCAAGGTTTCGGGTGGCGGAGAGTTTGAGGGAATTAACGCCAATTACGCCGGATCTGCGTTTACGGCGGGAGGCACGTTCTCGAACTGCACTTTCAAGTCGATGCAGGGGCAATACGACACGATCGGCATCTCCAATGGCGGCATCATCACCGACTGCGAGATCTGGAACGGCAAGAACACCGACAATTACGGACCGGGCGCCGCAAACGGTGGCGGAGTGAAGATGAATGGCGGCGTGCTGCGCCGGTGTCTGGTCGCAGGCTGCTATGCCCCCCACGGCGGCGGACTGCGGGTAAACGGCGGATTGGTCGACGCTTGCGTCATTTCGAACTGCTATTCGTCCACGGGTATGGGCGGAGGCGTCTACCAGACGTCTGGCGTCGTCTCGAACAGCGTCATCACCTGCAACACGCAGAATTCCTGTCGCGGCGTCTACATGACGGGTGGCACGATGGTCGGCTGTCTCATCACCGGCAACAAGGGCGAGACGGGCGGCGGCGTCTACAAGACCAAGGGCACGCTCCGCAACTGCACCGTGACGGCCAACAGCGTTACGACTGCCAACGGCGGCGTCGTGCAGAAGGACGGTGCGATCGAGAACTGCATCATCGTCTACAACGGTATCACCGACAAGACGGACGATTCGCTTGCGGTGATCGGAGGCACCGTCACCTACACCTGTGCCTGGAACCATCCTGTCGCTGGTGCGGGCAACATCAGCGCAGATCCGATGTTCGCCGATGCGGCGAACGGAGACTATCGGCTGAACGGAGCGTCGCCCTGCGTGGACCAGGGGCTGAACGGAGCGTGGGGGACTGAGGACTTGGATCTTGCGGGCAACGGACGCCTTCTCGACGGAGATGGCGACGGTGACGCCGTGATCGACATCGGCGCCTTCGAGTACGATCCCGACAAGGCGCCGCCCGCCTGTTCTTTCGAGGTGACAGGAGGATCGGTCGGGACGGGCCTGCCGACGACGGCGTCCTTCAAGGCGTATACGCAGGGCGCGGTCGGAACCGTCAACGGCTACATCTGGGACTTTGGCGACGGTACATGCGTCACCAGCGATACGGACACCGTTTCGCACGAGTACACGGCCTTTGGAGTCCATGCCGTAACCTTGTCGCTGGACTGCTCTGGCGGTACGGTGTCTCCGTTCTCGATTCCCGGGGCCGTGTCGATCAAACCGGCGGTTGTCTATGTGTCGACAATCGGCAGCAACACGCCGCCTTATGACGAGCCTGCGAAGGCCACGCCGGACTTCAACGCGGCGATCAACATGGTCGCTGTTCCTGCTGGCGGTCTGGGCGTCGTCCACGTTGCGGCCGGTACGTATGCCCGTGCCGCAGCAGAGGAGATCTTGGTGGCGAAGGCCGTGCGGCTGATCGGCGACGAAGGTGCGGAGCGGACGATTGTCGACGGCAACAGGAAGTCCGCACAGTTGCTGCATGTCAGTCACGACGATGCGGTTGTCGAGGGCATCACCTTTGACAACAAGAGCTTCAATCAGCGCGTCGCCCGCCTGGAAAAGGGAACGATCAGGAACTGCGTCTTATCCGGCGGCAACTGGAACGAGACCGGCGGCATCTACATGGACAATGGGATGCTCGAGAACACGATCATTCGCAATTCAAACAGCAACGACGCTGGGTACGGAGAAGGCTACTCGAACGGCGGGTTTTACATTGCCGGCGGCACGATGCGCGGATGCGTCGTCTCCAACTGCACGGCAGACTGTCAGGCTGCTGGCACGATCAAGGGCGGTACGGTGACGAACTGCGCGTTCGTGCTCAATTCGCATGGCGGCGGACAGGCCAGCGGCATTGTCCGTGTCCTTTCCGGCAACCTGTTCAACAGCCGGATCGTTGGCAACCGCTCGGCGACCTCGACAGGCGGCGTGGCGGGGCTCTTCGCGAAGGCGGGCACCGTACGCAACTGCCTGGTTGCGGACAATGCGAGCAAGGGCGCGGTCGGACTCAAGGCGGAGACGGCGACGGTCGAGAGCTGCACGGTCGCGAACAACGTCTCCTCCGGCGAGGGATATGTGGCGGGCGTGACCTGTACGGGTGCGGCGAAGCTCTACAACGTGCTTGGCTGGGGCAATGTCGGTACGACGACCAATTCACTCGGGACGGCGACTTGCACCACATGCCTCTTTGACCGCGACCCGAAGTTCCGCAATCCGGTGCGGGGCGACTACCGCTTCCGCGACGGTTCGCCGGCGCAGAATGCGGGCACGTGCCGCGAGTGGATGAACGGCGCGACAGACCTCAACGGCAATCCGCGCATCCTCAACAAGGTGGTCGACATCGGCTGCTACGAGGTGCCGGTGACGGGCCTCATGCTGATCGTGAGGTGAACATGACAATAACAACTTTTCTCATTGCATCCCTGGCGACGGCGTCGTTTTAGGCTTCGCTCGACGGCGGGCCGCGCGTTCGTGAGACTCTACCGCTGGTTGTACGAACGGGGGAGGTTTGCTACAATATGGGGCATGAAAACATGCATTGCATTGAAGGCGGGGATGATGGCGGCGCTTGGCGTCGCGGGCGTGGCTTTTGCCGCGGGTGAAGCGCAGGCGGCGCAGCTTGATTACTGGGCTGTTCCGGCGCTGAGCAACGAGATGAGGCTCCCCGACCGGGAGCCGACGGACGGGGAGAAGGGCGGGACGCTGCGCGTCGTCGCGTGCCGGGACGAGTTCGAGCCGGCAAGCTTCGTCCTCAAGTCCGATGCGGACCTTTCGGGCGTGACGGTTTCCGCGAGCGATTTGAAGAGCGCCGAGGGCGCGGTCATCCAGAAGGCGAAGGTCGACCTCAAGGTCATCAAGGTGTGGTATCAGAACTGCAACGCCTGGTACAGCTACTTCAACGACGTGGGCCTGAAGCTTTGTCCCGAACTTCTTCTCAATGACGAGAACCTCGTGAAGGTCGACGAACAGAAGAAGGCGAACTTCGTCCGCGTCCGCTACGACGGCAAGGAGGACTACGTGTGGGTCTCGCCGCCGGCGGACATCGATCCCGGCTTTAGGACGCGCACCGAGCCCGTGAACGACGCGAAGACGATCCAGCCGTTCGCATTGGAGAAGGGGCGCTGCAAGCAGTTCTTCGCGACGTTCCGTATCGACAAGGACGCGAAGCCCGGCCTCTACACGGCCAAGATCTCCGTCGCACACGCGGGCAAGGCGCTCGCCGAGATTCCGGTGCGCCTCAGGGTCATGAAGTACGTCTTGCCCGATCCGAAGACCTACTACGACACCACGGCCGACTTCTACACGATGCTCTACTGCGTGCCGGGCATGAGCGGCTATGTCGACGAGAACGGCAAGGACCGCAGGCAGTCCGACGCCAAGCAGTACGCGCGGCTCAAGAACCAGTACGACCACAACGTGCGGTATCCGCTCTACTTCGGCATGTGGAACGACTACCAGAACCTCGAGTACGTCGAGAACGCGATCAAGCAGGCCCGGGCGATCGGCATGAAGCTCGATCCGTTCTTCGAGGCGTGGGGCTGCTCGGGCGGCGCGTCGGCGGGCGAGTACTACGCGCGCAAGCGACAGGCGGAGATCACGTCGAAGGAGTACAAGCGGATGCTCGGCCACACCAACCTCTATCCGGCGGGCGGCGAGGAGCCGGGGCCGCGCACCGTGGTCGCGAGCAGAAACGGCTGGCGGGCTGCGCACGAGGCGGGGCAGAACGTGATGTGCAACGGCGGGGACCGCCGTCACTTCTGCGGCTATGCGGACGACTTCCGCGTGGGCGGCGGCTTCGCCTCGAAGCACGAGAGCGACTTCATGCACCGCATCAAGGGCAAGATCGGCAACTACGCGGGTCCGCATACCGGCCCGGAGAACCCTGACTACATGCGCCGCATGCACGGCATGAACCTCTACAAGAAGGACTACGACATGATGTACAACTACGGGTACATCGAGGGGCAGTGGAATGACCTCAGGGCCTACTGCTACCGCATCACGCTCGTGTACGAGACGCGCGACGGCTTCATCGACACGCTCCCGTGGGAGGGCATGCGCGAAGGCATCGACGACATCCGCTACGCGACCTTGCTGCAGACGCTCGCCGAGCGCTGCGTCAAGGAGGGCAAGCAGAAGAACGTCGACAAGTACTACACCGGCCGCAAGGCCCTGCAGTTCCTCGCCAACGTCGACGAGGAAAAGTGCGATCTCGCGGCGGTGCGGCTCGAAATGCTGAACCACATCGAGAAGATGGACGCGGTGTTAAGTGAAAAGTGAAGAGTGTAAAGTGAAAAAGTAAGAGGCGGGAGAAAGTGAAGATGAAGAGACTTTCGATGTTGTTGGTGGCGCTGGTCGCCGGGTGCGCGAGCGTCGAGGAGCCGAAGCTTGAGGAACCGAAGTCGAAGGCGTCGGCCGAAGGAGCGGCGCCGAAGGCCGAGGCAAAGGTCTATAAGGACTACAAGGCGGCGATGCAGGCGATCTGGGCCTTGCGCGGCAAGGACAAGGGCGCCGCCGCCGCCGCCGCCGACCAGGCGGTGGCGCTCGCGAAGACGCCGGACGAGAAGAGCGAGGCTCTTTTCTGCAAGGGCGACCTCTACTGGAACGGCAGGGGCGACGTCCGTCAGGGGAAGTTCGGACTGGAGGCGCTTCAGGTCGAGGGGATTTCGGCCCGTCGGCGGGCGGCATCCGTCAGTGACCTCGTGAAGAAATACTATCCGGCCAAGGGCAAGGAGGGCTTTGCCGACGCTGAGAAACTGGTCGCTGAGACGCTGGCGCGCGCGGACTTCACGGACGCGTTCGCCATCGTCCAGGTGACGACGGCGATCGCCGGCCTCGAGTTCGACAACTTCCAGGTCGAGAAGGCGGAGCAGCGTCTCGCCGGCCTCGAGAAGGTCAAGGGCGTCAATCTCTTCGACGTGATCCGCGCCCGTGCGGATCTCGCCGTTCGCAAGGGCGATTTCGCGGAGGGCGTTCGGCAGTTTGAGCGCATCCTCAAGGACCCGAAGATCGGCGGCAACCGCTGGTCGGCGGTCGAGTCAATCGTGAAGCTGATGAATCGCGACAACCGCACGGCGGACGCGGTGAAGACGCTGCGCGCGGCGCAGGCGGACAAGACCATTGCGCCACGGCACAAGGAGGTCCTGGTTGCGGGGGCGCTCGTGCCGGCCTATCTGACGCTCAAGGACTACCAGTCTGCCGCGGCGGCCGTCGCCGAACTGCGCGCGACGAAAGTGCCGGAGAACGACAAGGGGTATCCGAAGGAGATCGAGCAGAAGGCGCAGGAACTCGAGTTTTCGATTGCGGTTGCGAAGGACGACCTCGAGGGCGCGCGCAAGCTCGTGCTCGTCTCGCAGAACGCGAAGCAGCTCGGCGATCTCGCGGGACGCTTCGCCGGACGCGGACAGTACGCGAAGGCGGTCGAGCTCTACGAGCTGTGGTGGCCGATGCAGCCGGGCTGGACGAGCTGGATGCACATCGACGAGATGAAGGGGGCGGTCATCGCCTACTGGCGTGCCGGCAAGCGTACCGAGCTCGCGAAGCTCCTGGGCGAGACCGTCCAGAACATGAAGAAAGTGGACGCGAAGCGCAAACTCGGCTGCAAGATCGCGGCGGAATGCTTCCGCACGGGCAAGCTCGCGAAGGCCGACGTCGACAAGATCGTCGCCGGACTCGACCCGAAGCTCGTCCGCGACGGCATTCCCTACGGCGCGGGGCTGCTCGTCGAGGTCGGTCTCTACGAGGAGCCGAAGATGCTGGGCGAGATGCGCCAGGCGCTGTTCGTCCACCAGCCGCGCAACATCGCGCCGGTCCGCTACGTCGCGAATGCGCCGACGGACGCGGGTTCGTGGTTCGCGTCGGGGCTGATGACGTCCGAGAACCGCAACGTCAGCAACCAGAAGATCGGCAAGGAGGCCGCCGAGCGCCTCATTACGGACGTCAACGTCATTCGCGGCGGAAAGGAGACTGGCGAGGGTGCCAAGGCCGAGGAAATCGACAGCTGGTTCTACGTGTGCTACGACGAGCACGGCGTGCACCTCCTCTTCGAGCACAACGACCCGAAGATCGACGAGGTCGTCCGCGGCAAGACGCGTCCGACCGACTACGAGATGTACCTGGCGATCGGCGAGGGGGAGCAGGTGTACCAGTTCGGCGTCAATCCGCTCAAGCGCCAGTTCGACTACTGTCCCGACTGGAATTCGCCGCACAAGCGTTTCCGCCGGCTCTCCGACTACGCCGACTTCAGCTCGCGTCCGACGCCTTACGGCTTCGCGACGGCGATGAACATCTCCTGGGACCTCGCGTACCATGTGCTGCCCGAGAACGGCACGGAATGGCCGTTCGAGATGATCCACTGGTCGCGTTCGGGCGGCGTCACCTGGGGCGGCACGGACATCTGGCAGGTCTCGAACTGGGGGCACTGGAAGTTCGAGGGTCTGACGGACGAGGTGAAGGCGAAGATCTGCCGCGTTCTCATGTACAAGGCGCTCGCGCGCTACAATGCCGAGAAGAACATCGCCACGGGCGGCGTGATCGGCAAGTGGAAGGACACGGAGCTCGGCGATCCCGAATTCTACGAGCAGTGCCTGAAGCCGCTCGTCGAGAAGCTCGACGCTGCGGCGAAGGATGCGGAAGGCGAGCCGGATGACGCGACGGTCCTGCGTCTCTTCGCGGAGGTCGTGCCGCAGTGGTACGACTTCAGGTACTACGCCTCGGAGCTGCGCACCAAGTACCTGTCCGAGCGCTTCGTCCGCTGAGCGCTGGGCCTCGGGCCGATTATGATATAATACGCAATATGAATGTTTTTAATAGTCTGACTCGCCGCAATGAGGAGCTGAAGCCCCTCGAGAACAACACGATCCGTCTCTATACGTGCGGACCGACCGTCTACAATTTTGCGCACATCGGGAACTTCCGCGCGTACACGTTCGAGGACATCCTTCGCCGCGTCATCCAGTTCAACGGGATGAAGATCAAGCAGGTGATGAATTTGACGGACGTCGACGACAAGACGATCAAGGGCGCGAACGCGAAGGGCGTGGCGCTCACGGACTACACGAAGACGTACAAGGACGCGTTCTTTGCGGACCTCAAGAAGCTCAACGTCCAGCCGGCCGAGGTGTATCCGGCGGCGACGGATCACATTCCCGAGATGATCGCGCTCGTCCAGAAGCTGATGGACAAGGGCATCGCCTATCAGAGCGACGACAAGTCGGTCTACTTCAAAGTCCGCGAGTTTCCCGGCTACGGCAAGCTCGCGCACATCGACTTCGACAACCAGCGCACGGGCCTTCGGTGCGCGGACGACGAGTACGACAAGGAGAACGTCGGCGACTTCGCGCTCTGGAAAGCGTGGGAGGAGTCGGACGGCCCGGTCGGCTGGGATTCGCCGTGGGGCCGGGGACGCCCCGGCTGGCACATCGAGTGCTCGGCGATGTCCATGAAGTACCTGGGCGAGACCTTCGACCTCCACACCGGCGGTATCGACAACCTCTTCCCGCACCACGAGAACGAGATCGCCCAGGCCGAGGCGGCGACGGGCAAGGAGTTCGTGAAGACGTGGATGCACTGCGCGCACCTCAGGGTGAACGGCGAGAAGATGTCCAAGTCTCTCGGCAACTTCTTCACGCTCCGCGACCTTCTCGACAAGGGCTATACGGGCCGCGAAATCCGCTACGTGCTTATCAACGCGCATTACCGGAGCGGCCTCAACTTCGCGTTTGATGCGCTGGAGGACGCCCGCAAGGCGCTGGCGCGCATCGACGCGTGCGTCGAGAAGGCAACTGATGGTGAGACGCCGGACTGGGCGCAGAAGCATTTGGACGATTTTGCCGCGGCCGTCAACGACGATCTCAACATGCCTAAGGCGTTTGCCGCGCTCTTCGAGCTGGTGCGCGATGCGAACGGCAAGGGCGGTGCTGGCGTGTTGCCGGTTTTTAAGCGCATGGACGAGGTCCTCGGCGTCATCTTCTTCGAAAACGAGAAGAAGGCCGTTGAGATTCCCGCTGACATCCAGGCGATACTCGACCAGCGCGCCGTGGCGCGCCAGGCGAAGAACTGGGCCGAATCCGACCGTCTTCGCGACGAGCTCGCCGCGAAGGGCTGGCTGGTCAAGGACTCGAAGGACGGCCAGTCCTGCACGCGCAAGTAACCCGCGGCGGCTGGGTCCACCAGCCCGGAAGCGGAGAAGGGCCGAAGTCGATCTTCGACGAGCTGCCGCCACCGCGGTTCGACCTTCGGCTGCAGGGCGTGAAGTGAATGGGGAAATTCAGTACCGAACGGTAATGTTTCCCGTTGACAATGGCGTAATAAGTTTGATATATTACCAATCGGTAATGAAAAAGCAAGTCACAGCGGCAGATGTTGGTGCGCGTATTCGAGAGATTCGCAAGGCTCAGGGCGTTTCGCAGGAGACATTGGCGGGACTAGCCGGAACAGGTCAACGCTACATTTCTGAACTTGAACGCGGCAAGGAAACGGCGCGGCTTGGTGAAATGCTCAAGGTGTTGAATGCGCTGGGAGCTGGCGTGTATGTCTTATCGCATGACGAGGCGGTTGAATGGATTCGCTGATAGTCTATCTTAATGACGTTCCGGTTGGACGGCTGACGGATGACGAAGGCAGGTTGTCGTTCTCGTATGACCATGCCTATGCGGATGATGCTCGGAACGAGCCGCTGTCGCATGTGATTCCTCTTTCTAATGAGACGTTTGGACCAGAAGTGATGGAGCCGTTCCTGTCCGGACTCTTGCCGGAGGACATTATCCGCACGAGACTTGGACGCATTCTCCAGATTCCGCGCGAAAACACGTTCGCCTTTCTCAAGGCCATCGGAGGAGATTGCGCTGGGGCGATTGCATTCTATGCGGAAGGGACTCGGCCTTCGTCGGGACAACCGCGTTTCAGACGATTGTCCGATGCCGAGGCTGGGGCAAATTCCTGCGCATGGCGGAGAATCTTGGCATTTCGCCGTGGACAATGGACAGGGAAATCGCGCGCATGCAAAAGCGTATCGAAAAACAGGCTCCGGAAATCGCGGAGAAGATGTCCGCCCGATTCCCGAGTCCATGCTACGAGCTCATAGTCAGAGGAATCGTCGAAAGAAGCAGACAGCTACACGCTTGAAAAAACATGAAAAGACTGATGATGCTTGGTGTCGGGTGGAGCGACGGCTTCGCCGCGCGGACCGAGGTCGCGGACGGTGTCACGAGCATCTACATCTTCGGACAGGTCCCGCGCGGGCTGAAGATCATAATCCGCTGACGAGACGGGGGACGTTTGAGGTTTGAGGTTTGAGTTTTGACGTTTGAAGTTAAAGGAGAGAATATGAAGAAACTGGCGGCTACGGCTATGCCGTCTTCGGCACGGTGACGAAGGGCGTGGACGTCGTGGACAAGATCGCCAACCGGACCGGAGCGGCGGTCGGATGCGAGGTTTCACGCGTCGGGCGGTCAACAGTTTACAATCGCACCCCCTCTTTTCCCTGCTCCGCGGCAATTTCGCCCCTAACTGCCGAGGAAAATGGTAAAATACGCTCTATGAAGTGTCTTTTCGAGGAAACGATGCTATGTTGACGACGGAATTGGAGAAGGTGACGATCTCTGCCGAGACAACCGTGCGCACGGCTTTGCAACGGCTGTGTGAAAACGGGCAGCAGATACTGTTCGTTACCGAGAACGGCGTTTTGCGCGCTTCGCTGACAGACGGCGACGTTCGGCGTTTCTTGCTGAAGGACGGCACGCTGGACGCCTCCGTCTCCGAGGCGGCCAATTTCAAGCCGCATTACGTGTTCACCACCGAACGCCGCAATGCGGAATCGGTCCTGGCCGAATCCAAGTTCAACGCGCTTCCGATTGTGGACGAGGAGATGCGGCTCGTCGATGTCGTGACGATGCACGATACCGTCAATCTGGGCAATGTGAAGATTCGCGAGCTTCTGCCGGCTGATCTGCCGATGGTCATGGAGTTCTTCGATCAGATGGCGGGCGATACGCGGGCGATGTTCAACCGAAACGACGTGAACCGGCTGCGCGCGATTGAGCATCTGAAGTGTACTCAGCCCGACAAAGAGATCCATTTTGCCGCGGTCGTTCCGTCCGAAGACGGCGAGTTGATGGTCGGCTATGTCTTTCTCTGGGACATTGACAAGAAGCTCCCTTGGCTCGGCATTGCCGTCCGCGAAGACTGGAAGGGACATCACCTTGGCCGCCAGCTTCTCGATCATCTCGATGCCTGGGCGAAGCCGAAGGGCTACGGTGGTCTCATGCTGACCTCTGTCCCCGCCAATGTCCGCGCACACGCCCTCTACGAGCGTATGGGCTTCTCGTATTATGGCGTCTACCCCGACAGCGAATTCCTCTACATCAAGCGGTATGCGGTATAAATCCGAGGGCGAAACAGAATCTCGATGTGGGCGGATTATTGCAATTTCATCAATAATCCGCCCGATCGATGTTGCGCACCGAGCGTTTGTTGTGCTATAATGGTGGAGAAAAGAAATCTTAGGACGTTTTATTGTGTTTTACGGACGGCAATCGGTGTTGGCTCAATTAGGCGGTCTTTTGACGAAAAAGACAGCTTCTCTTGTTACTTGCCGTGGCGCAGGGAGTTGATTGACGAGTCCGTGGTAGACCAAATCGCAGAGAAGGTCAGGCGTTTGCCGGTTAGGCGGGGGGTGTCCGTTCGGACGGCTCTGGTTTATGAAGGTAGGCTTGCGCCCGGTATAGCGGAGGACGGAGGAATTGACATGCTCATTCCCGTCAGTCGTTTTTTTGAAAGTTCGAATTCGTTGTAATAGGGCAAATACGGTATGAGTCGATTACCTTACATAGTTGCCGAAATCGGCGGGAACCACAACGGCGACGTTGACCTTGCCAAGCGCATGATCCGCGAGGCGAAGGCTTGTGGCGCCGATGCAGTCAAGTTCCAGCTCTACCGTCGGTGCGACCTCTGGACCGAAGACCATCTCAAGGAGCTCAACGACGGACTGGTCAAGCTGGAGAACGTCAGCGCGTGGGAGACGAAGGAGCTGGGCCTCAAGGACATCTTTGCGCAAGTCGACAAGTTCGCCGTCCAGGAAAAGGAACACATCGAGTTCTTCAACTGTGCGCGCGAATGCAGCATTGACTACGGCACGTCGACCTTCACGAAGAAGGACGTCGACTTCTGCATCGATCAGAAGGTCGCGAATCTCAAGGTCGCCTCGTGTGATGTCACGAATCTTGATCTCATCGAGTATGTGATTTCCAAGGACTATCCGACGCACATCGCGCTCGGCATGGCCAGTCTCGCCGAAATCGAGGCGATCGTCAATTTGATCCCGGAGAAGTGCCGCCGCAACGTGACGCTCCTGCATTGCGTTTCACTGTATCCGCCGAAGGACGAGCTGGTGAATCTCAAGTTCATCGAGACGCTGAGGCGGAACTTCGGGATGGCAGTCGGCTACTCGGACCATACGCTCGGCTTTGAGATTCCGCTCGCGGCGATGGCGATGGGCGCGAGTGTCATCGAGAAGCACTTCACGCTCGACAAGAACATGCCGGGCTGGGATCATCGCGTTTCGGCCGATCCGGCGGAAATGAAGATCATCTGCTCTGCCGCGAAGCGCATTGCCGACGCTCTTGGCGACGGCATCAAGCGCGTCTCTGATGACGAGCTCGCCAAGCGCAAGAAGTTCCGCCGCACGATCGCGACGGCTCGCGCGCTTAAGGCCGGCGAAGAGATCTGCTACGAAGACATCCTCTTCAAGCGTCCCGGCACCGGCATTCCGGCCGACAAGTACAAGGAAATCATCGGCCGCCACGTCTGCCGCGACATCGACGCGAACAAGACCTTGCTTTGGGAAGACTTGGTGAGATGATAGCGATTATTCCAGCGCGCGGCGGTTCAAAAGGATTGCCGGGAAAGAACATAAAACCTTTGTGCGGCAAGCCGCTGATTGCTCATTCGATTGATTGTGCGTTAGGTGCGAAGCGTATTGATCGGGTGATTGTGTCAACAAACGATCCGGAAATTGCGGATGTCGCTCTTCAGTTCGGAGCAGAAGTTCCTTTCTTGCGGCCTGATTATCTTGCAACAGACGAGGCAAAGGCGATTGACACCTATGTTTATACGGTCGATCGTCTTGCGCATGAATGGAACAAACCAATAGACGAGTTCGCGGTTCTTTTGCCAACGGCACCTCTTCGGTCGAGTGCGGATGTTGATGGTGCGATTGAACTGTTTTATGCGAGGGGTGCAGATTCGGTTGTGTCGTATACGCCGGAGGCTCATCCGGTCCGTTGGCATAAGTACCTTGACGCAGACAATGCGTTCGTTGACATATTCGAGCAGACGATCGACAATCGTCAGGCACTTCGCACGTCGTATTATCCCAATGGTGCTGTCTATGTTTTCCGTACGGCAGTCATCAAGGCAGGAATGTATTATACCAACAAGTCTTTCGCGTATGTGATGCCGCGAAACCGCAGCATTGATATCGATACACTAGAGGATTTTCAGTATGCGGAATTCTTGTTGGGGCGCCAATGAAGTTTTATTGGTGGGTTTGGCTTGCTCAGCCGTAATGCCGGTGCTTTGTGGTGAAGATGGATTATGTATCAGGTTTTCTCGCGTAGAGACCTAAGATTCGATCGGTGTATTCAGGCTTGCCGAATATCTTCCATTCCCTGAGAACATAATGGAGATATCCCACTAGATCGTACTCATTTTTAATTTTCTCAATTATTTCTTGGTTCTTTTCGTTTCCGCCAAACCATTGCTCGTCAAGGATGACATATTTTCCTTTGTAGCGCAATGCTTGAATTTTGCATTCCAGACGGCAAGGGAGGTTGTGAAACTTGGAGTTCTCACCGATCCTTTGCAAGGGTAGGGGGTAAATGTATTTCAGGTGGGATTGGCCGCCTGCAAGGTAACTTCCTGCGCCTCCGTCAAGATATAAGATTGTGTTGGATCGAAGCTTGGGAAATTGTTTGTGTAATGACAAATGATAGCGGTGTTGAAGGTTGTTGGCAAAGACGTAATTTCTGAAGTTTGCAGAGAAGATCGACATGGTTCCGATATAAAAGAGTATCGCAATCGCGAAAATGGTGAAGGCTGTGACTTTGACACTGAACTTTCCATGTTTGAGGTGTTTGGCATAGACAAGACTTTCAATTAGGGCGGGGAAAATAAAAAGGTAGTAGTGATAAGCAAAAAAGCGGTTAGATAACAAAATAAATCCCATTGGAATTGTCCACAAGAAGAAGTGGTGGAATAAAGATTGGTTGTCATTGCTTTTGATGGCGTGAAATGTGTTGATGAGAAGTGTTACGGATCCAATTGTAACGATAGGATTCATTGGAAGGCATTGGCAAAAGAATCCGTAGATGAAAAAGTATAACGAGTTTGCTATTGTAATGAGTCCGCCACTTAACAAAGTGTTTTGAAAGGCGCTGACATCAAGGATGTCTTGTATTTCCTCTGGGTAGAGAAATAGAATTAGCGATAGTCCTGATAGTCCCATAATGAGTCCGCCTAGAATAAGCGCGTAGAGGCGCTTGTAAGAGGTTCGCCTGCAAATGGATATGATGTTCGGCTGAACAAGGTAGACAGCGGATATGACCATTGGTGGCAATATAATAAAAATACTTTTGAAATAGGGTAGGCATCCTAACAAGAGTCCAGCGAAAAAGTCTTTTAGCAATCGCGTCTTTGGGTGTGTTCCTTCCGAAATAAGTAAGGCATAGGATAGGATCATTAGTAGGACTGTCGTCATCTCGTGTTGCAAATGCGAGGCGTAATGGGTCGCAAAAAGCCCGAGTGATAGCGACAAGAAGAGAATTAGACATTGCTTGGTTTTCGGATATATCAGTTTCGCTGAAAGAAACAGGACGGCAAGCGAAAGGGTGAGGTAAATCGATCGGACGATGATTTCGAATCTTAGACTGGCAAAATCGGCAAATGACACGGCTGAACGATAGAGCAGGCACATAAAAGTTCGGGCAAAGATACCTTTCACGTCCCATGTGTGGAAAGCTCGCTCAAGAAAATTGCCGTCGAAAAATTCCATCTGATGGGCGCTACCCATGAACACATAGATGTCGCCGGTGAAGGGCGTGAGGACGAATGTCACTAGGACGATGCCTAGGAGCGCAAACAGGAAGAGCAGTAGTATTGTCCGTTTCATGCGTTGGCGTTGATTTCCTAGTTGCGGAAAAGCGCAAAGGAAATGGTCTGTGCAAAGCTTCGCGCGGCAGCCTTGAAGAGCTTCCACTTTTTAATGCTTACTTCACCAGTTGTGCGGTCGTGTTGCGGTACGCGCGTTTCAAAAAAACGAAGATGACGGCGGGCGACCATTCCGGACAAGATGAGATTCGGGGCGAAGGTTGTCAGGGGGATTTGCTTGAAGATGTCGTGAAAGGCGTCTGTCCGCATCAGTCGATATGGAGTGTTGACGTCCCAAATAGTCGCTCGTCCGTAAAATGCTTTTACACAACAGCGTGAGACGAAGCTGATGATTTTTCGCGGTAGAGCTTGAATGCGGCCGTCGCGAATGCCAACGAGGAAGTCAAAATCCTTGCGTTTGTCCCAAAGATCGGAAAACTTTTCTGGTCCCATTTCGTCATCGGAGTCGACTTGGAATATCCAGCCGAAACCATCGTCTGCTGCTTCACGGTATCCGGTGAGAATCGTGTTCCCGTGACCGCCGTTTGGCTTGTCGCGAACATCAACGTGCGGAAGAAGCTTCGCCATATCGCGCATGATATTGAGGGAGCTGTCTTTACTCCCATCGTTGTAGGGGCGGATTGTATAGTCGACATTAAGCTCATCAAGCGTTTGAGACCACTTTTGAAGCACCGAGCCGATTATGGACTGTTCGTTGTATACGGGTATAACGATGCAAAGCCGCTCGTCGCTTCCGATTGTTGGGAAACGGAAACTCAGACTTTGAGGAGATGTTTCTGCCGTTGTCATATGTGAGAATTATATCACATCTGAAGCATTAAGAAGATGCACTGACTTGCGCGGGATATTGCACTTTCCGACACTTTGGCTAAGCGTCGCCTAGTGTGTTGCCGGGCGTTCAAAGTTAGACAGGTTGGAGCGAGCAAAGTTAGACAGTTG
>JAEDMC010000047.1 GCA_016303225.1 Kiritimatiellia bacterium | reverse complement strand
CGTGGTCGGAGTCCCAGCGGACCGGACGCGAGATGTGGAACGCGACCTTGCCGAACGTCATCAGGAACGAACTGATCTTGTCCGCCACGTTCTCCGAGAGGTGGAAGTGTCCCATATCCAAAAGACCGAGGATCTTCGCCTTCATCGCATACCACATCACGAACTCGTGCGAGGCGACGGTGTAGCTCTCGACACCAATGCCGAAGAGCTTCGACTCGAGCAGCGGAATGCAGGTCTTCTTGTCGTACTTGTACTTGAAGATATTGTCAAGCGAGTCCGCCATGCGCTGACGCGGCCCGAGACGGTCAGATGGCTCGTCCTTGTAGCCGTCCGGCATCCAGTAGTTGATCGAGCACGGACTCTTCAGCTCCTTGCCGAAGTACTCGGCGATCTTGAGGCACTGGATGCCGTGCTTGATCCAGAACTTGCGGATCTCGGGATCGGGATTGGAGAGCGTCAGGCCGTCCGCAGCCTTCGGATGCGAGAAGAACGTCGGATTGAAGTCGAGCTTCACGCCGACCTTCTTAGCCCACACGACCCACGGCTTGAAGTTCTCGATGTCGAGCTTGTCGCGGTCAATGACCTTGTCCTTGTGGATGCCGTAGCAGGCGTGCAGGTTCACACGGTGCTTGCCGGGAATGAGCGCGAGCGCGAACTCGAGGTCCTTCTGCAGCTCCTCGGGCGTGCGGGCCTTGCCCGGATAGTTGCCGGTCGTCTGAATGCCGCCCGAGGCGCCACCCGTGGTCTCGAACCCGCCGACGTCGTCGCCCTGCCAGCAATGGAGGGAAATGGCGATCTTGTTGAGATCCTTCAGGACCTTTTCCGTGTCAATGCCGATCTTGGCATACTTCTTCTTCGCTTCGTTGTAGCTCATGGTCGTTTGATGTCTGAGGTTGGAATTGTTATCGCTGAATGGCCTCGCGGGCCTCGGCAAGGTCTTTGAATTCGCCGGCGGCGATCATCTGGACGATCAGGTTGCCAATCGCGGTACCCTCGATCGGTCCGGTGAAGACCTCAAGCCCCGTCGCCTCGGCCGTCAGTGCGTTGAGATAGAGGTCCTGACAACCGCCACCCACGATGTTGATCGACGTGTAGTTGACGCCCGTAATCTCGGAGAGGCTCCGGATCTCGCGCGCATAACACTCGGCGAGCGACTTGTAGACACACTGCATCAGTTCGCCGATCGTCGTCGGCATGCGGCCGTCTTCGGATGCCGCCTTCATCACTTCGCCGATCATCGAGTCGGGGTTCATGAACCGCTGCTCGTTGACGTCGACGAGGACATTGTAGTCGTTTTCGCCGCGGGCGACGTTGGAAAGCTCCGCGAAAGAATACTGATGGCCGCGCCGATAGTCCGTCAGATTCGCCAGCGCCTCCTTTGTCGCCTCGCCGTCCTTGCCCTCGACGTAGTTCGTGCCGTTCAACTCGCGGCGGATGGACTGAATCATCCACAGACCCATGATGTTCTTGAGGAACCGGTACCGCGCCCAGGCACCGCCTTCGTTCGTGAAATTCGCGAGCCGGGCGGCCTTGGAGATGATCGGATGGTCGCTTTCGACACCAAGAACCGACCAGGTGCCGCTCGAGAGATACACGGCCCGCTCGTCGCGCGCCGGCACCGCCAGATAGGCAGAACCCGTATCATGCAGTGCGGGCAGGACGACCTTGACCCCCTTGTACTCGCCGACCGTCGCGCCCGGCATCTCCAGCTTGCCGAAGATGCGCGTCGGAAGGCCGAGCTTTTCGATAAGCTCGAAGTCCCAGTCGCGCTTCTTCACGTCCAAGAGCGCCGTCGTCGAGGAGTCGGTGTACTCGTGGACGATCTTGCCCGTCAACCGGTAGTTGAGATATTCCGGCACAGTCAGGAAATGCGCCGCCCGCTCCAGCTGCTCCGGATGCTCCTTCTTGAGCGCCCAGAGCTGGTAGATGGTGTTGAAGCTCGTTTTCTGGATGCCGACGCGCGAATAGAGGTCGGCGAACGAGAGGACGTCACGCTCGATTTCGGCATCCGTCCCGGCCGTCCGCGTATCGCGATAGGCGACCACATCGCTGCACCGGTCGCCGTTCTCGTCCAAGAGGACGAAGTCCACGCCCCAGGTGTCGAGGCCGATGGAGTCGATTTCCGCCTTCTTCATCGCCTCGTCAATGCCGGTCTGAACAAATGCGACGAGCTTGTCGATGTCCCAACAGTCGTGTCCTTTCTGTCGGACCTGTGAGTTGTCAAAGCGAAACACTTCCTCAAGAACGATCTTCCCGTTCTCGACCCGTCCCAAGATGTGACGGCCGCTTGACGCGCCGATGTCAACCGCAAGATAGTTTCTCATGCTTGGAATTATACCAAAAGATCAGTGGGCTTCCAACCAGTTCGCCCCCTCGCCGATGCCGACTTCCAGCGGAACGCCGAAATCGAGCGCCGTCGACATTTCGCGGCGGACAATCTCCTTCAGGCGTTCCGTCTCGTCCTTCGGACAATCGAAGACAAGTTCGTCGTGAATCTGCAAAACCATCTTCGCGCGAAGGTTCTCCGCCTTGATCGCGCGGTCGACCCGAACCATTGCAATCTTGATGAGATCCGCGGCACTTCCCTGAATCGGCGTGTTGATGGCGTCGCGCTCGGCCGCCTGCCGCGCCGTCGCATTGCGGGAATTGATGTCGCGAAGCGTCCGCCGGCGTCCGAGCACCGTCTCGGCATAGCCCTTTTCGCGCGCCTTCGCAATCGCCCTGCCCATGAACTCCTTTATGGACGGATAGAGCTTGAAGTAGGTCTCAATGAGATCTGCAGCCTCCTTGCGCGGCACCTTGAGCCGCTGGGAAAGGCCGAACGCACTGATGCCGTAGATGATGCCGAAGTTGACCATCTTGCACGCCGAACGCTGCTCGGGCGTCACGAACGCCGGCATCACGTCGTAAACGCGGCTCGCCGTGTCGCGGTGGATGTCCTCGCCGTTGCGGAACGCCGCCAGCATCGCCGTGTCACCGGACATCGCCGCCATCAGCCGAAGTTCGATCTGCGAGTAGTCGGCGGAAATGATGACATGGTCTTCGTCCCGCGCCACAAACGCCTTGCGAATGAACTTGCCGCGTTCCGTCCGAATCGGGATGTTCTGCAGGTTCGGATCGGACGACGAAAGCCGCCCCGTCTCCGTGAACGCCTGCGCGTATGTCGTGTGCACACGCCCTTGGTCGTCGATCAACGTCGACAACTTGTCCACATACGTCGACTTGAGCTTCGTGCAGGCCCGGTATTCGAGAATGGACGCGATGATCGGATGCTCCCCCGCGAGCTTCGAAAGCGTCTTCTCATCCGTCGACCACTGTCCGCTCGCCGTCTTCTTCCCTCCAGGCAAGCCGAGTTTGCCGAAGAGCAGCTCGCCAAGCTGCTTCGGACTGTCCGGATTGAACCCAGGATCCGCATACTTCAGGATCTCCTGCGTGAAGCCGAGGATCTCGCGGTCCAGTTCACGTCCGTACTCCTTCAGCGCGCCAACGTCGATCTTCACGCCCTCGCGCTCCATCTCCAGGAGCACCTTCACAAGCGGCTCCTCGACCTCTGAAAGCGCCGAAGGGCTTGAGACGGAAGACGAAAGGCTCAAGGCCGATGGCCTGATCGCATCTTCGAGCTGAAGTGTAACATCGGCGTCCTCCGCCGCGTAGTCGGTCACTTTCGCAATGTCCTTGCCGAAAAGCGTCGGCTCGGGCTTGCCGCGCTCCTGCTCGCCGGCGACTTCGCTGAAGCGGATCGTCCGATAACCGAGATACTGCTCGGCGAGCATGTCCATTCCATGCCGTGCCGCCGCATCGAGACAGTAATGCGCGAGCATCACGTCGTGCGGCGTCGAGGCGAACCCGATGCCGTAGCGATGCAGGACCGCCCGGTCGAACTTCACATTGAGGCCCACGAGCGTCTTCGTCGGGTCAGCGAAGAGCGGACGAAAGATGTCGATGAGTCCGGCGTCAACATACCACGCCTTGCCCTTCTCCGTCGCAAACGAAAACCCGATCAGCTTGCACGTCTTCGCATCCGTCGCCGTCATCCCCGGCTCGCGCGCCGTCGTCTCCGTGTCAAACGCGACGCGCGACGCCGCCATCAGCGTCTCCAGAAGCTCCTGCGACTCCGCCTCTGTGGAGACGTAGCGGTAGTCGTGGGGAACGTCAGAAAGGGATTTGAGATTCCTTTGTCCACCTTCCACCTCCACCTCGCCACCGAGCAGCTCCTTCGCGAGCCGATTCAGCTCGAACTTCTTGCAGACCGCAGCGAGCTTCTCCTTGTCGACGCCATTGAGCTTATAGGCGTCCCAATCGGGTTCGATCGGCACGTCGGTTCTAATCGCCGTCAAGAACTTCGAGATCTTCGCATCCTCGCGTCCAGCGAAGACCTTCTCGGCAAGCTTGCCCTTGAGCTTCGCCTGGTTCTCGAGAATGCCTTCGACGCTGCCGTACTTGGAGAGGAGGTCCGTCGCCGTCTTCTCGCCGACACCACGAATGCCGGGGATGTTGTCCGCGGTGTCGCCCGCGAGCGCGAGGTAGTCGATCATCTGCTTCGGATCGCGGAGATGCCAATGCTCGCAGACCTTCGCCTCGTCGTAGATCTCAGCAGCGTCGCCCGCGTGGGCGGGACGATACAGCTTCACGCCGGGGCGGACGAGCTGCGCCGCGTCCTTGTCCGGCGTCGCCATGTAGACGTCGAATCCCGCCGCCGCGCCCTTCACCGCCAAAGTGCCCATCACGTCATCCGCCTCGAATCCCTCGACGCGCACGACGGGAATCTTCAGCGCCTCGGCGAGCTCGAACGCATAGGGAATCGAGGCCGCGAGGTCTTCTGGCATCTTCTGCCGTTGCGCCTTGTAGGGCGCGTAGGCCTCGTGACGAAACGTCGGCCCGCCCGGGTCCATTGCGAGGACCGCGTGCGTCGGCTGCTCCTTCTTGAGAATCGCCTGCAGCCCGTTCGCCAGCCCGAGGAGCGCCGACGTGTTGATACCGCTCGCCGTCATCCGCGGATTGCGCAGGAACACGAAGTGTCCCTTGTAGAGGAACGGCATCAGGTCGATGATGAAAAGCTTGTTCATCCACGCACCCCCATCAGCCGCAGATACCAGTTCACGAGCTCAGGGCCCCAGAACATCCACACAAGGCAGCCCATGCAGATATAAGGCCCGTAGGGAATCTCAACGAACTTGCCAAACTTCGTCTTCGACAGCACGATCATCGAAACGCCCACGATCGACCCGAAGACCGACGAGAGAATCAGCGTCACCAAAACCGCCACCGGGCCGAACAGCGCCCCGACCGCCCCCATCAGAAAGACGTCGCCCAGTCCCATCGCCTCGCGTTTGAACGCCTTCGAGCCCAACCAGCGAACCAGCCAAAGGAGTCCGAAGCCGAAAACAAGGCCGATCATCGAAAACGCCGCCGGCACCCACCACCCTTGTCCGCCGTACGTCAGGTAAAGCACACAGGTGTCGCCAATGGTTGCCGCCACCCCGAGGATCATGCCACCGACCGTGACAAAATCGGGCAACAGCTTGTGGTCGAAGTCAATCATCGAACCGACGATCATCAGGGCAATCCAGATCCATGAAACCGCAAGTGCCGCAAGAGGGCTGACGAAGACCCCGGGCTGATTGGACAACACCGCGTCGCGCGCGGGCCAAACATACGGCAAGAACTTCCAAAACGCCGCCAAGAACAGCACTCCGCCCAGCGTCTCAATCAGAACATACCGCGGCGAAATCGGCGCCTTGCAGTTCGCGCACTTGCCGCGCAGGGCGAGCCACGAAAGGATCGGAATGTTCTGGTACCACTTGATCGGCGCGTTGCACTTGGGGCAATGCGACGGCGGACTCACGACCGACTCGCCCCGCGGCACGCGCCAGATGACGACATTGAGGAAGGAGGCGATGCACGCCCCGAGTCCGAAGCTGAAACAAGCTAAAATACCGATCAAGCCCTTATCCATCACGCCCCCTACCATCTACCAACTGCCATCTACTCCGCCTTGAGCTCGCGCTCCATCATCAGCTTCACCGCGTTCTTCGCGTCGAAGT
The DNA here is from genome assembly GCA_016303225.1 of Kiritimatiellia bacterium. Taxonomy (GTDB): domain Bacteria; phylum Verrucomicrobiota; class Kiritimatiellia; order RFP12; family UBA1067; genus UBA1067. The sequence goes on along the minus strand of JAEDMC010000047.1, from coordinate 10,856 downwards.
CCTTGTAGCAGGCCGCGTAGACGAGTTCGCAGATCGGCATCTCGACGTTGAGGCGTTTCGCGATCTCATGGACGACCTTCGAGTTCCAGACGCCCTCAGCGACCATCTGCATCGAGCCGAGGATGTCCACAATCTTCTCGCCCTTCCCAAGCCGCTCGCCGACGGAATGGTTGCGTGAATGAACCGAGGTGCAGGTCACGATCAAATCGCCGACGCCCGCAAGGCCGTTGAGCGTCGCCTCCAGTCCGCCATAAGCGAGCACAAACCGCTTCATCTCGACAAGGCCGCGCGTGATCAGCGCCGCACGCGTGTTGTCACCGAAACCCATGCCATCCGAGCAGCCGACCGCAATCGCGAGAACGTTTTTCACCGCGCCGCCGATCTCCACGCCGACCGGGTCGGGTGAGGTGTAGACGCGGAACTTGGGACCCGACCAGATCTCCTGCACCCGCTTCGCCTTCGCGGCGTCCTCGCAGGCGGCGACGATCGTCGTCGGGATGCCACGCGCGACCTCTTCGGCGTGCGTCGGCCCCGCGAGCGCGACGATGGGGCCCGTCCCCAGGATCTCCGCGCCGAGGTCAGTCATCCGGCGGTTCGTCTTTTCGCAAAGGCCCTTCGTGATGGAGACAACCAGCATCTCCTTCGTGATGAGTCCCTTGAAGCCCTCGACGACGGACGTGAAATACTTGGATGGCGCCGCGAGCACCACGACCTCCGCGCCCGACACGGCCTTCGCCCGATCGGACTCGAGGTTCAGGTTGTCCGGGAGCGTCACGCCCTTCAGGAACTTCTCGTTCCGCCGCGTCTTCCTCATCTCCTCGACATATTCGGGAAATGCACCCCACAGGGTCACGTCATGCCCGTACCCGGCGAGCAGCATCGCGTTCGCCGTTCCCCATCCACCGTCTCCGATGACCGTAATCCTCATATCAGATGCCCCATCTTCTCTTTCTTGGTCTCCAGATACCGCCGGTCGTGCGCGGTCGGCGGGATGACAACCGGGACGCGCTCGGTGATCTCGAGTCCGTACCCCTCGAGCCCCGCGATCTTGCACGGATTGTTCGTCATCAGCCGCAGCTTGCGGATGCCAAGGTCGACGAGAATCTGCGCACCCTCACCGTAGTCCCGAAGATCAGGCGCGAAACCAAGCGCGACGTTCGCCTCGACGGTGTCCAAGCCCCTCTCCTGCAGATGGTAGGCGTGCAGCTTGTTCGCGAGCCCGATGCCGCGGCCCTCTTGTCGCATATAGAGGATTGCGCCGCGGCCCTCCTTTTCGACCATCTCCATCGCCTGATGCAGCTGCGGACCGCAGTCGCAGCGCTCGCTCCCGAGCACGTCTCCGGTAAAGCACTCCGAATGGACGCGCACCAAGACCGGCGCGCCGTCATCAACCTTGCCCTTCACGAGCGCCAGATGCTCCAGTCCCGTCACGCGGCTGCGGTACATCGTCAGCTTGAAGTCCCCGTGCGCCGTCGGCAAATCCACCGTCTCAACCTTCTCTACCAGAAGTTGATCGTTCCGCTCTCCAACTCCAACTTGACACTCCAACTTCTGATCGCCTTTCGCCAGACGATAGGCGATTAAATCCGCAATCGTCATCAGCTTGAGGCCATGGCGCTTCGCGAAGGCCTGCACGTCGTCCATGCGCGCCATCGTGCCGTCGTCTTTCATGATCTCGCAGCAAAGGCCAACTTCCTTGAGGCCTGCGAGGCGGCAGAGGTCGACGGTCGCCTCGGTGTGTCCCGCACGCTTGAGGACGCCGCCCGCGCGGGCCTCCAGCGGAAACATGTGCCCCGGGCGGCGGAAGTCGGACGGCTTCACGCCGTCCTTCACCGTCGCAAGCGCGGTCATCGACCGTTCCGCGGCGGAAATGCCCGTCGTCGTGTCGACGCCGTCAATCGAAACCGTGAATGCCGTCTGATGGTTGTCCGTGTTCTGGCGGACCATCTGCGGCAGGTCGAGCTTGCGGCACCAGGCGGCGCTCATCGGCATGCAGATGAGGCCCTTGGCATAGCTCGCCATGAAGTTCACGTTCTCCGTCGTCGCAAATTCCGCGGCGCAGATGCAGTCTCCCTCGTTTTCGCGGTCGGCGTCGTCCGTGACAAGAATGATCTCGCCATTGCGCAACGCCTCAAGACACTCTTCTATTCCGTTAAACATTAAACCTCAAACCTTAAACGTCAAACCTCAAACATCTCAGCTTCCCGGATGCACCGGCTTGCCGCCCGCCTTGCACATGGGGCACTCGGCGGCCGTCCATGTCTCGGGCGTCATCTTCATGAGCGAGAACATCGGGATGCGTCCGAACTTCGCCTTGCCGCCGGAGCGGTCAACGAGGAGAATGACGCCGGCGACCTTGGCGCCCGCGGCCTTGACGAGGTCAATCGTCTCCTGGACGCGTCCGCCCTTGGTGACGACATCTTCGGCGACCACGTAACGCTCGCCCTTCTTGAGCGAAAAGCGGCGCATCGCGAGGACCGTGTTGGGCTTACCCGTCGCATCGACGCCCTCGCCCTGCACCTTTTCGGCGAAGACGCACTTGACGTTCAGCTCGCGCGCGACCTCGTGTCCGACGAGAATGCCGCCGACCGCGGGCGAGATGACGCCGTCGATGCGCTTGCCGAGCTTGCCGCTCTTCACGGCCTGACGCGTCACCTCGCGGCAGAGCTTCTCGGCGACATGCGGATACCTGAGCACGTTCGCGCACTGGAAGTAGCGGTTGGAATGAAGTTTCGAGCGGAGCTCGAAATGGCCCTCGAGCAATGCGCCCGTATCCTTGAAAGCCTTTAAGACCTGTTTCTCAGTCATCATGATTTTATGTCCTTTCAGTCGATTTTGAGCAATTCTTCACGTGGAAACGGAAGTTTCTCCCTGTCCGCGGCGACAGGAATCCGAACCGGTGCCGGCGCCCGACAGGACGGCAGAAACGGCGACAAGCCGCCCTCGGCAATCGGCGGGGACGGCGGACGGCTGCGAGATTCCAGCGTCAGCACGGACTGCCGCCGCTCCTCCGGCAAATCAAAGACGGACAAGTCCGCATATTCGCTGCCGCCCTTGCGCCATGTGTCCTTGGCCTTGCGCAGGAAAAAAGCCTCCGTCTGCGCATCCATGAAAACATAGGCGGCGGACGCACCGATCTTCTTCGACGACTGCTCATCCGGACGGGCCCTAAAGGAATAGGCGGCAGAGGGCATCTCCAGCGTCAGTACCGCAATCACGGCACAGATGGAAAGAGCAGACACCAGCTCGCCGACAAATGGTCTCATTCGGACTCCTCATTTCGCCGACCGGCAACAAAAACCTTGGTGACGCCGCACTCCCGCGCCATCGTCATCAGTTCCATGAGATTGCCGGCGGAAATGCGCCGGTCGGACATCAGGAGCAGTGTCTTGTCATCGCTGCGAGACAAGCTGTCAACAAGGCTCTCGCGGAAGTTCCGCATCGACGACGCGTCACCGAGCTGATACCTCGAATCGTCGAAAAACACCGTCGTCTCGCGCGACATCGGCATGACATACGCAACCAACGATGTCTTTTCCGCATCGGTAAACGCGCCCACGGGCAAGTCAAAGAGAACGCCGCACGACGAGGCCATCGTCCCGCTGACAAAGTACAGCATCAGGAGCAGAAGCCCAACCGTAACAAACGGCACCGCAGCCATGACCGGCTTCAGCCATCCGGCACCATGACGCCAAATGCCCAGATTGCGTTCGGGAGTCCAACCCCACTCGCTCACTTGACCGTCTCCTTTTCCTTCATGGACGAAAGGAACCCGACAATCTGGCTGGCTGCCGCCTCCAGCTCCACGACCGTCCGGTCCAGCCGGACACGCAAGCTCCCGTACATGACCGTCACCGGAATGGCCACCGCGAGGCCAAGCGCCGCGGACATCAGCGCCTCCATCGTTCCATTCAGCAGATCGGCACGGGAGACGAGGACCTGTGCGTTAACCGCCAGGACCGTCTTGATAAAACCAATGATCGTCCCCAAAAGGCCGATTGCCGGCGCAATCTGCGCGATGATGGCCAACGACGCCAGCCGACGGTCAAGACGTCCGATTTCCGCCCGGCCCTTGGAATCGACGGATTCGCGCAGAATCCGCTCGGAACCGTGTCGGTGCTGAATCGCTGTCGCAACGACCTGGGCGACCGGCGCGAGGGTGTCTTCGCAAATAGACAAGGCCTCCTCGTCGCTTCCGGAGCTCAACACGTTGATCACGCCCTTTAGGAAATCCTGATAGTCAATACGTGCCCGACGCAATTCAATCGCTCGCGCGAAATAGATGAAGACGGAAATGACCGCCAACAAGATCAGAATCCAAAAGACAGGTCCGTGCGTCACAATCATAGCATTTTCCCCTTGTTTGAGAGCCTCTGGATGCGTTTGGCCGCCTCGTCTGCGGCCGGCACGTCGCTTTCCATCACCAACCAGAGAACTCGAGTCGCCTGATGGTCCTTGCCCCGGCTCTCGTATTCGTCCGCCAGGCGAAGCGCCGCGCGGGAAAACGCCGTGCGCGCCGCCTCAGACAACCGCAGACCGGACAGTCGGGCATCCCGATAGGCCAAGACGACTTGCGAATAATACAAATCGATCGCCTCGTTGGTCCGCTTGAGCTTTTCCAACACCCTGGCAATCTTGAAGGAGACGACAATCTTTTCGTCTACCCCAAGCTTGCCGCCGAAGCTCATGGCCCGATAGATTTCAAGGGCCATCGCATAGCGCACCGGATTGTCAGCCCCCAAGGCATAGAGCGCATCGGCCTTCAGCATCTGCGCCCGGGTTCGGTCTTCGGATGACGCGGTCTCCGTTGTCGAAGCCTTCTCAAACACCAACACGGCCTCGTCAAAGCGCGTCTGCTCAATCAAAGCCTCGCCCTGCAGAAGGAGCGCCCCCGCCTTGGATTTCGACTCCGGATAGCGTTCGGCGACCTGCGTCGACAGCTGAATCGCACGATTGAAGTCATTATCGGCAAACGCCGCGCGTGCCGCCCACAGCAGGGCTTCGGCCGCCTGTTCGTTGTCCGGCTTGCTGTCGACAAAGGCGACAAACAGACGAATGGACTCGCTCCACTCCCGCCGATTGTACAGGAACTTCGCCAGCCAGACGGTCGCCTTCTGCCGGACACTCGCATCCGCACACTCCGCGACGATCTTCCGAGCCTGCAAACACGCCTCATCGTCCCGCCCCTCGCCGTAAAGGCACCGGATCGTGAAAAAATCCATCATCGGCTTGCGCATGGCGTCGGCTTTGGCAACTTCGGCAAAGACACCTATCGCTTCGGCGAACTTGAACTGACGATAGAGTTCGCGACCCTTCTTCTCCAGTTCGCGCACGTCGACAATCTTCTTGAGCGCGCTGGCGACGGATGTGTTCGGGTATTTTTCCAGAACGGTGCGGTAACAGGACATCGATTCCTCATCCCGCCCCATCTCCTGCAACAAATCACCCTCATTGACCATCGACCGCGCCCGATCCTCGTCCGTTGCAGCCAGTTCAGTCGCCCGTCGAAACGCCGCCAAAGCCTCGTCCTTCCGTCCGAGCTTCCGCAAGGCCCAGGCCCGCCCCTCCTGCACAGATGCGATCTTGGCCACGTCAGGCCAGATTTCGATCGCCTCGTGAAACGCATCAAACGCCGGTTTCCACTGTCCGCCCGACACCAGACGATCCGCCACGGCCAGCATCGCCTCGCGCGCGCCGTCCGCATCCGGCGAGTCCTTGACGATCTTGCGGACCAGCTTCTCGCCTTCCTCCGCAGTCTTTGCGTCCCGCAGCAAGACTGTTCCCAGACGCAAACCGACCATCCGGCGCAAGGAGGTTGAATCAACCTCGTCGTAAGCCTTGCGCAACAAGGCGGCATCCATCAGATTGGCGCTTGCGAGGGCGAACACCCGCCGACTGACATTGGTTTTCGCCACCATCGCCTGCCAGATGCGCTCGGCCTCGGCGCGCTTGCCGCTCTTCGCCAGTTCCCCGGCCTCAAACAAATCCGCCTCCTCGCAGCCCTCGGGAGAACCTGCCTTCCGCAAAAGCGCAACTGCCGCGGCATGGTCGCCTTTCGTCACGGCCCGGTAATAGTCAAAGCCGTCTCCGCGCACAGACTTCCAGCCGTCCAGAAGTCGAGCAATGTCCTTCCACTTGCCCTCGCCCACCAGGCTTTCGAGAATCACCAGCTTCGCCTCGTCCGTACCGATTTTCTGCGCATGCGCGCGCGCCACGTCCCACAGTCCGTCCCGCAGCGCCTGCCGTGCGACGGACAGATCGTTCGTCGTCGCCGCCAACCTGACAGCGGACAACAGACAAAAGACAAAGACTATCTTGCTTGACCTCAAACTTCAAACCTCAAACCAACTCGCCAAGATAACCCATTTCTGCGAGAAGACGCTCGTTCTTCATCCAGTTCGGCTCGACCCGCACCCAGATTTCCATCTCGACCTTGACGCCGAAGACATCCGAAAGCTCCCGTTCCGCGCACTTGCGCACGTACTTCACCGTTTCCGCGCCCTTCCCGATGACGATCGGCTTCTGCGACGCCCGGTTCACCAGCACCTCGACGTCGACCTCCCACACGGGACGAGTCGCAGGCAGAAGTCCAGGTCGTACAGCGGACTTCGACTTCTCCTTGATCTTCTTCACCAAGATCCCCATCTCATGCGGGACCTCCTGATGCATCTTCGCGAGATACTTCTCGCGAATCGAATCGGCAATCGCGAGCTTCCGCGGATAATCGGTGACGATGTCGTCGTCAAAGAGCTTCTCGCCCTCCTCGGCGAAATCGAAAAGCGCGTCGAGAACAGCCTTCGCCCCGCCCTCGGTCGTGGCGATGCATTTGACCCAGACCGGGGATGAGGACTTTAGACACGAGACAGAAGACTCTTCGTCTAACGTTTCCCGTCTAATGTCCTCGCCGCCGTCTTCCGTCTTCCGTCTCGCGTCTTCCCACGCCTCCCGATACATCGTCTCGAAAAACGGCGCACGGTCAGCCTTGTTCAAGACAAACACGACCTTCTCGGGTTTCTCCTTCGCAATGCGCTGCATCCAACCGATGTCCTCAAGCTGCGGCTCCTGCGCCGCGTCGAAGACGACGCAAGTGATGTCCGTCCCCGCCGCACTCCGCCGCGCCATGCGATTCAAAAGCTTGCCGAGCGTCCCGACGGCCTTGTGGAGGCCGGGCGTATCGAGGAGGACAAGCTGTCCGCGCGGATCCGCGACGATGCCGCGGACCGTATTCCTGGTCGTCTGCTCGACCGGCGAGACGATCGAGACCTTCTCGCCGACAAGACGATTGACGAGCGTGGATTTCCCCGCGTTCGTCCGCCCGACAACGCCGACTACCGCGACCTTGCCCATCGCTTACGGCACGGGGAAATTGGCGACGAGTTCCGCCGCCTCCTTCTTGACCCGCGCCTGAACCTCGGTGTTCGTGATGTCGTCGAGGACATCCGCAATCCAAGTGCCGATCTTGACCATCTCCGGCTCCTTCATGCCGCGGGTTGTCGCCGAAGCGGCGCCGACACGGATGCCAGACGTCTTGAACGGGCTTTCGGTATCGAACGGAATCGTGTTCTTGTTCACGATGATTCCGGCCGCGTCCAGCGCCGCCGCCGCGTCCTTGCCCGTGATGCCCTTCGAGGACTTCACATCGACGAGGAAGAGATGGTTGTCCGTGCCGCCGGAGACGATCCGGTAGCCGCGATCCTGGATGACCTTGCACATCGCCGCCGTGTTCTTCACGACCTGCTGCGCATAGCCCTTCTTCTCGGGGCTCATCCACTCGCGGAACATCACGGCCTTCGCCGCGATGATGTTCTCAAGGGGACCGCCCTGCATGCCCGGGAACACCGCGCTGTCGAGCGCCTTCGCCCACTGCTCCTTGCAAAGCACCATGCCGCCGCGCGGACCGCCCAGCGTCTTGTGCGTCGTCGTCGTCACGAAGTCCGCGTACGGCACCGGCGAGGGATGCGCCCCGCCCGCGACAAGGCCCGCGATGTGCGCCATGTCGACCATCATGATGCAGCCGACTTTATCGCAGATCTCGCGGATGCGCTTGAAGTCAATCGTGCGCGGATAGGCCGAAGCGCCCGTCAGGAGGATCTTCGGCTTCACTTCCATCGCCTGCTTCTCCATCGCGTCGTAGTCGAGCATCTCCGTCTTCGGATCGACCGTGTAGGGAACGATATTGTAGATCTTGCCGGAGAAATTGACCGGCGAGCCGTGCGAGAGGTGTCCGCCCTGGTCAAGTGAGAGGGACATGATCGTGTCGCCCGGCTTGATCGTCGCGAAGTAGACCGCCATGTTCGCCGCGCTGCCGCAGTGCGGCTGGACGTTCGCATGGTCCGCCCCGAAGAGCTTGCACGCGCGCGTCCGCGCGAGTTCTTCCGCCGCGTCGACCGGGAGGCAGCCCGAATACCAACGCTTCCCCGGATAGCCCTCGGCGTACTTGTTCATCAGCACCGAGCCCGCCGCCTCGCGGCACGCGCGGGACGAGGTGTTCTCGGACGCGATCAGGTTGATCTCGGCATCCTCCTGCTTCGTCTGCGCCTCAATCGCCGCAAAGACCTCCGGATCGTCGTGCATCAGTCCCGAGCAGTCAGAGAGGCGCTGCGCGCGCTCGATCTTCCAGCGGCGGCGCGCATGGCGCTCGCTCTCGTCGACCGGTGTCGAGAGAAACGCCTTCGCAATCTCGAGCGCAAGGTCAGCCGCGACGGCATCCGCGCCAAGGCACAGGACGTTCGCACCGTTGTGCTGACGCGTCACCTTCGCCGTCTCGACATTCGCGCAAATGGCCGCACGGACGTTCTGGAACCGGTTCGCCGTCATCGACATGCCGATGCCGCTACGGCAAATGAGAATACCGAAATCAGCCGTGCCCGACGCCACCGCCTTCGCGACGGCGATCGCGTAGTCGGGATAGTCGCAGCTCGTCGTGTCAGCCGGACCAAAATCCGTCATCTCGTACGCGCTCGAGAGCGCCTTCACGAGTTCTGCCTTCAGTTCAACTCCACCGTGATCGGACCCAATCGCTACCTTCATCTTCTACCTCCTGCTGGAATGTGTAAAATGCTTATATATTATATCAAAAATCCGTTAGAACCCTGGAAGGTTCAGCTGACCGGACACGCAAACCTTGCGCCCTTTCGCGAGCGACCGGTCCGAAGTGTCGTAAACGACAAACTTAATCCCGTCGAAACGCTTTGAAAGCTCTTCTTTTATGAAAGAAGACACCGTCTTTACGTTACCGACGTCATCGTCCGAGAATCCGATAGACACCGAGCGGTTGAGGCGTCCCGACCGCCGCAGCATGTGAAAGACGTGTTCGACGAAGTCGCGGATGGCGAATTCCTTCGCGAGTTCTGGCCTCGCCGCCGTCGTCGCCATCGCCAGTTTTTCCTTGTAGATCGGATCGTTCGCCATCCGCTCCCTGAAGCCCGAATACGTGACAGCCGAGTACCGGCACATACCGAGATAGTAATCGAGTTCCTCGGCATCCGTCCCGAACTCGGCATCACCGACGCCATCAATCCATTGGCGGTAACCGCGCAAGTTACTCATCATCTCCTCGCGCTCCTCTTCCGTCAGCGCATACTTGATGAAGATCCGGACCGCCCGTTCAATCGTCTTCGGGGAATGTCCCCGCGCCGTCACGATGGCGAAAAGCCGTCCCTCGCGCAAGGTCTTCTTGAGCGCATTGTAGCTCGGCCCCGGCTTCTCGCCATGCTCCACGCGCTCCAACGCATCCAATGTGTCGAGAATGAAGCGGTTGTTGCGGTCGTCGTCCGTCTCGTCCGGACGGTCCTCGAAATTGACGAACGCCGCAGGCCAGCCGCCCTTGGACGGCGGACGGTAGTGCTTCTCGTCCGCCCGCACGAGCGCAAACGTCGACGTCGACACCTCCACCGGCTTCCAGACACCGTTTTCCTCCAAGTGCTCCATCTTGATCTTCGTCGGCATATGCAGGATGTTGTCATCCCAGTCGAAGATGTAGTACTTGAAGTCGCGATCCGCGACATCTTCGTTCACATATGGAATCCGCTTCTTCAAACCACAACGCCAATGAAATCGAAGCCCTTGACCTTTTCGAGGCGGACGTTGACGAATTCGCCGACCTCGTCGCAGTCGACGTAGGTGACACCGTCGACGTCAGGGGCCTGGGAGGCCATGCGGGCGACCCCGGGAGCGACAACGAGCGCGACGAAAGTTTCGCCAAGCATGCGCTTCGCCTTCAGCTTCCAGATGCGCTCCTGCTGCGCCATCACGAGCCGTTCGCGTTCGCGGGCGACTTCAGACGAACAGCGTCCGCGCATCTTCGCGCCTTTCGTTCCCTCTTCAGGCGAATAGGCGAAGGCTCCGAGATGGTCAAACTGCATGCGCTTCAAATCCGCCAGCAACTCCTGGAACCTCGCCTCGCTCTCGCCAGGAAAGCCGGTCATCACGGTCGTACGGACCGTCACATCCGGGATGACCTCGCGCAACACCTCCGCCGCGCAGCGCGACTGCTCAATCGCCCGCTTGCGGTTCATCTTCTCCAGAACCGCCGGGACCGTATGCTGAATCGGCACGTCGACGTAACGGACCGCATGCTTCGACGTACACATCCAGATCACGAAATCTTCGGTGATTTCGCTTGGATAGCTGTACAGCACCCGCACCCAGAAATCCCCTTTGATTCGATCCAGCGCCCATAAAAGATCAGGAAGGTAAAGCGTCCTATGTCCACCTCCACCTCTTTTCTCCACCTTCTCTTCCCGCCACAGCATCGGATCTTGCGCAACGACATTCAACTCGCGGCAACCGGTCTTAACGAGTGCGCGCGCCTCGCGCAGGATTGCGGACATCGGACGCGACCGGTACTTGCCGCG
>JAEDMC010000046.1 GCA_016303225.1 Kiritimatiellia bacterium | reverse complement strand
GTGCGCGATATCCGCATCGGCTTCAAGACATATTCCAATTCCGGCAAATAGACGCTGACGGCAAGCCCAGGCGCATGGCGGCGACGATCCTGTCCCGGATCGGTTGAAATCGCGTCACGTTCCGTGATATAATATGTGTATTGATTTCTAAACCCAAAGGAGAAGCACAGTGAGCAAAGAGTTAGCGCAGTTGACGCCCGAACTCAAGGCGTTCATCGAAGAATGGAAGGAGAAGCCGGGGAATCTGATCATGGTTCTCCACCAGGTCCAGCAGACCTACGGGTACATCCCGCGCGAAGTCGCGATCGAGGTCTCGGAGCTGCTGAGCGTTCCGCTCGCCAAGATTTACGGCGTCGTGACGTTCTACAATTTCTTCAAGCTGCAGAAGGCTGGCAAGTACATCATCCAGGTCTGCCTCGGCACAGCGTGCTATCTGCGCGGCGGCGACGACCTCATGAAGACGCTCGAGCGCGAGCTCGGCATCGGCGTCAACGGCACCACGCCCGACGGACTCTTCTCGGTCGAAGCGGTCCGCTGCCTCGGCTGCTGCGGCCTTGCGCCGGTCATCGTCGTCAACGGCGAGGTCCACGGCAAGCTCGAGACGAAGGACATTCCCGGGATCATTGAAAAGTACAGGAAGTTAGGTTAAGGAGATTTTATCATGGCAAAACTGACATTGGCGGATCTGCGCAAGATGCGCGACGAGAAGCAGAAGGCGATGGAAATGCGCGACAGCTCCAACAAGGACGTGCAGGTCATCGTCGGCATGGGAACCTGCGGCATTGCCGCCGGCGCGAAGGAGGCGTTTGCGGCGCTTGTCGACACGCTGACCGAGAAGGGCCTCACAAACGTCCTCATCCGTCAGACCGGCTGCATGGGCCTCTGCCACTCCGAGCCGACCGTCGAGGTCGTCGCTCCCGGCATGCCGACCGTCATCTATGGCCACGTCGACGCGGCGACGGCGAAGGAGATCGTCGAGAAGCACATCGTCGGCCACGAGCTGATCGAGGGCAAGATCCTTGACAAGCCGTCGATCGACATCGTGAAGCAGGGGTGAAAGATGGCAGTTGGTAGATGGTAGTTGGTCGTGCCGAAAGGCCTGATCCAGCTATTCCAGCTACCAACTACCAACTACAGCTACCAACTACCAATTTAGAAAAGGAAACATCATGGCTTATCAAAGTTACGTTCTTATCTGCGGCGGCACGGCGTGTTGCTCGGGTGGCGGCGACAAGATCGCCGAGGAATTCAAGAAGCAGCTCGCTGAGCAGAAGCTCGACGAGACCGTGCAGGTCGTGACGACTGGCTGCCTTGGCTTCTGCGAGCAGGGTCCGATCGTCAAGATCCTTCCGCAGGGCACGTTCTACGTGCAGGTCAAGGATGCGGACGTCAAGGAGATCGTCGCGGAGCACCTCGTCAAGGGCCGCGTCGTGCAGCGTCTCTGCTATGACCCGGAGCAGGCGAAGAAGCTTGTCGCCGAGGCGAACATCCCGTTCTACCAGAAGCAGTACCGCATCGTCCTCCGCAACTGCGGCGTGATCGACCCCGAGAAGATCGATGACTACATTGCGCGCGACGGCTACAAGGCAATCGAGAAGGTGCTCTTCGAGATGAAGCCCGAGGATGTCGTCGAGGAGATCCTGAAGTCCGGCCTTCGCGGCCGTGGCGGCGCGGGCTTCCCGACCGGCATGAAGTGGAAATTCGCCATGCAGCAGCCCAAGGGCCAGAAGTACATGGTCTGCAACGCCGACGAAGGCGATCCGGGCGCGTACATGGACCGTTCGACGCTCGAAGGCGACCCCCATAGCGTCCTCGAGGCGATGGTGATCGCGGGCTACGCGATCGGTGCGTCGAAGGGCTTCATCTACATCCGCGCGGAGTATCCGCTCGCCATTCACCGCCTGCAGGTTGCGATCAAGCAGGCGAAGGAGCTCGGCCTCCTCGGTGACGACATCCTCGGTTCGGGCTTCTCGTTTGACATCGAGCTCCGCTTCGGCGCGGGCGCGTTCGTCTGCGGTGAGGAGACTGCTCTTCTCCAGTCCATCGAGGGCCTCCGCGGCATGCCGCGTCCGCGTCCTCCGTTCCCGGCGGTGAAGGGCCTGTGGGGGTGTCCGACGGTCATCAACAACGTCGAGACCTTGGCCAACATTCCGGTCATCATCAACAATGGTGCGGACTGGTTCAACAAGATCGGCACGGCGACGACGAAGGGCACCAAGGTGTTCGCGCTCACGGGCAAGGTCAACAACTCGGGCCTCATCGAGGTTCCGATGGGAACGACCCTTCGCGAGATCATCTTCGACATCGGCGGCGGCATCCGCGGAGGTCACCAGTTCAAGGCGGCCCAGACGGGCGGTCCTTCGGGCGGCATCATCCCGCCGCAGTTCCTCGACACCCCGATCGACTACGAGTCGCTCGCGAAGATCGGCTCGATCATGGGTTCGGGCGGCCTCATCGTCATGGACGAGACGGACTGCGTCGTCGACATCGCCAAGTTCTACCTCGACTTCACGGTCGACGAGAGCTGTGGCAAGTGCGCGCCCTGCCGCATCGGCGGTCGCAAGCTCCTCAACTATCTCAAGAAGATCAGCGATGGCCGCGGCACCGAGCAGGACATTGCCGACATGCAGCAGATCTGCGACGCGATGAACAAGGCGTCGCTCTGCGGCCTCGGCCAGACCGCCTCGAACCCGGTGCGCTCGACGCTTCGCTACTTCATGGACGAGTACATGGAGCACATCAACGACAAGAAGTGCCGCGCTGGCAAGTGCTCGAAGCTGGTCACGTACAAGATCGACGCGGCGAAGTGCAAGGGCTGTACGATGTGCGCCCGCAAGTGCCCGGCCGGTGCGATCTCGGGTACGCTCAAGACCCCCCACGTCATCGATCCGGCGAAGTGCGTCAAGTGCGGCGCCTGCGAGGCGACGTGCAAGTTCGGGGCGATCAGCCACGGCTGAGAGCTGTTAGCTATTAGCTGTTAGCTGTTAGTGAAAGGAATGTATAATGGAAACTGAAATGATTGAACTCGAGGTCAACGGCGTCGCGGTGAGCGTGCCGAAGGGGAGCAACCTGCTCGTCGCGGCGAAAGCGGCGAACATCAAGATCCCGACCCTCTGTTACCATCCCGACCTGAAGCCCGGCGCCAGCTGCGGCATCTGCGTTGTCCGTCAGCTCGTTCCGAGCCGCACGGAGCCTGGCAAGTTCGTGCCGAGCCCGAAGCTGCTCCGCGCGTGCTGCACCGAGGCGATGCCGGGAATGAAAATCATCACCCACGATCCGGACATTGTGCAGGTTCGCCGCACGGTCCTGGAGCTCATTCTCGCGAACCATCCGAACGACTGCCTCCAGTGCCCGCGTTCCGGGAACTGCGAGTTGCAGGCGATTGCGGCCGACTTCGGCATCCGCGAGGTGCCGTTCCCGCGTGAGGTGATTCATCGTGACGTCGACAACTCGACGCCGTCGATCGTCCTCAATCCCGACAAGTGCATCAAGTGCGGCCGTTGCGCGGACGTCTGTCAGAACATGCAGAACGTCTGGGCGCTCGAGTTCATCGGCCGTGGCGAGAAGACGATCATGGCTCCGGCTGCGGGCGTCAAGCTCGCCGAGTCGCCGTGCATCAAGTGCGGACAGTGCTCCGCGCACTGCCCGGTCGGCGCGATCTACGAGAACGACGAGACGAAGAAGGTCTGGTCGGCGCTGCAGGATCCCGAGAAGGTCTGCCTCGTGCAGATCGCCCCGGCCGTCCGCGTCGCGCTTGGCGAGGCGTTTGACATGAAGCCGGGCGAGCTGACGACCGGCAAGATCTACGCCGCGCTCCGTCGTCTTGGCTTTAACAAGGTGTTCGACACGAACTTTTCCGCTGACGTCACGATCATGGAGGAGGGCACGGAGTTCGTCAAGCGCTTCACGAAGGGCGGGAAGCTTCCGCTCATCACGAGCTGCTGCCCGGCGTGGACCGACTGGATGGAGAAGTACGCTCCCGACTTCACGGAGAACTTCTCGTCCGCCAAGTCCCCGCAGCAGATGCTCTCGGCGCTGGCGAAGTCCTATTGGGCCGACAAGAACAAGGTCGACTTCAAGAAGGTGCATGTCACCTCGATCATGCCCTGCACGGCGAAGAAGTACGAGATCGGCCGCGACGAGTACATGAGCTCGACAGGCACGCAGGATACGGACGTCGTTCTTACGACGCGCGAGCTTGCGCGCATGATCAAGGCGGCCGGCATTGACTTTGCGAACCTGCCGGAAGAGAATGCCGACGATTTGCTCGGCGCCTAT
The DNA here is from genome assembly GCA_016303225.1 of Kiritimatiellia bacterium. GTDB lineage: Bacteria > Verrucomicrobiota > Kiritimatiellia > RFP12 > UBA1067 > UBA1067. Next base: position 12,757 of record JAEDMC010000046.1, on the reverse strand, counting down.
ACGGGCGCGGGTACGATCTTTGGCGTCACCGGCGGCGTGATGGAAGCTGCGCTCCGCACGGCCTACTGCCTCATCACCGGCGAGGCGAAGCCGCCGGCGATCGAATTCCAGGCCGTTCGCGGCATGGACGGCGTGAAGACCGCGACGATCGACATCAAGGGCACGAAGGTCAATATCGCCGTCGCGCACCAGATGGGCAACGTCGAGAAGGTGCTGGACGAGGTCCGCGAGGACCTGAAGGCCGGCAAGAAGCCGCGCTACGACTTCATCGAAGTGATGGCGTGCCGCGGCGGCTGCATCGGTGGCGGCGGCCAGCCGTGCCTGGCGACGGACGAAGTCCGCGCGCTCCGCACGAAGGGACTCTACACCGACGACGAGAAGGCGACCCTCCGCATGAGCCATCTCAACCCCGAGGTCCAGGCCCTCTACAAGGACTTCCTCGGCGAGCCCGGCTCGGGTACGGCGGAGCGCATCCTGCACACGCACTACCACAAGCGCGAGTGCTACGAGTTCGCCGGCACCTGCAACGCCTAACATCGGCCCTTTTGCAGCGAAAAGTTGGCGCGAGGTGTCTGACACCCCGCGCCAATTTTTTACGGTCGGGCGAGATATGGTATAATGTATCGCAATGGCAGATGAAATTTAGGATATTTATATCAAGCGTCCAGCGTGAATTCGCGAGAGAGCGCAGGCAACTTGCAGAATACATCCGCAAGGATTTCGCGTGGCAAGGGAGCGGCGCGGCTTCAAATTGCCGGTTTCAACTTCTGCAAAGGATTTGCTGGCGCATCTTGATCTCATGCGTGAAGACGGGCGTCTTACGAATGCGGCTGTTCTTCTTTTCGGGAAGAAGCCCCAGCGGTATTTCATCAACTCCGAGGTCAAGTGCGCTTGGTTCTATGGAACTCGCGTTGAAAAGCCAATGGCGGACCACCAGATCTACCAAGGAGATGTCTTTCAGCTGGCAGATCAGGCGAGAGATTTCGTGATGTCGCACATTTCGCGCGAAATCGGTCGCCACAATGGACCGGACGGTTCCGCCCCGACTCGTTACGAACTTCCGCTGGATGCAGTATTTGAACTCATTGTCAATGCCATTTGCCATCGGGACTACACGAGTCATGAAAGCGTGCAGGTCATGCTTTTCAGCGACCGGCTTGAAATCTGGAATGCCGGATCGTTGCCGCGCGGCTGGACGGTCAAGAACCTCTTCCGGCCGCATACGTCGCTTCCGCCGAACGAGCTCTTGGCGAAGCCGATGTACCTTAAGGGATACATCGAAAAGACAGGCACCGGGACGGGCGATGTAATCGACTATTGCCGCCAATGGAAACTTCCGCCGCCGGAGTTTGTCGAGGAAGCCGACTTCCGCGTCATCTTGCGTCGTAGGACTACGGAAGAAACTACGGAAGAAACCCTGTCTAAAACCGCAGCAAAAATCGTTTGCCTGATCAAGAGAAATCCTCAGATAAGCATGATTCAGATGGCGAAGAAGCTTGGGCTTTCGGAGGATGGGGTTTTCTATCACATTAAGGCGCTTCGCTTCAAGTTGGGTCTTCGTCGCGAGGGTGCTACGAAAAAAGGTCGTTGGGTCTTCGATAAGAAGTAAAAATGAATTTCAATCGTCAACAACACAACTACAAGGAGGTCTGCCAGACGCAGACGATAGCGGTGGGTCAACGTCCCATCGAAACTGATTTTGCGTAACTGCAAACGCGAAATTGCAAAATTGGCGCGAGGTGCCGGACACCCCGCGCCAATATGGTATAATAATGCCGTCTTGAAACCCCCGTCACCTGGCGGGCGAGTAGGGGCCATAGGTTGGGAACTGACTGTGGCAAAACCGCCGCGCTCCACCCCCGACCGCATAACAATGTAGCATCAAAGCTACACGCTGTTCTCGCAAAATACTACCACTATTTTTTGATACGAACGGCATGTAAGTGGAGATGCGTCCAGCTGGGCGCATTTTCTCTTCGTGTATTCGTATCTAGCCTGTGGTAGGGCTTTGCGAGAGTGCATGGGAAGAATGCGCTCTTTTTCATGCATGGAAATCTCCGCAGCGGTTTGCGCGGAGGATTCGGATGAAAGCTGGGAGTGTCTTTGAGGAGTATGTCGCCAAGATTGACCGTGCCTATCGGACGGGCAAGGCGACGGAACATACCTATCGCGGGGCGTTGACGGACTTGATCGCGGCACTTCTGCCGGACACGGTCGTGCTGAACGAGCCGAAGCGTATTGCCTGCGGCGCACCCGACCTTATCATTACCCGTGCGAAGCTCCCCGTCGCGTTCATTGAGGCGAAGGACATCGGCGAGAGCGACCTTGACGGACGCAAGGCAACTGGCAACAAGGAGCAGTTCGACCGCTACAAATCCTCGCTCGACCATATTGCGTTCACCGACTATCTCGATTTCCATTTCTACGAGAAGGATACTCTGATCGAGTCGATTCGCATTGCGGATGTTGTTGGAGATGGAATCAAACCCTTGCAGGAGAACTTCGAGCGCTTTGCCGCATTAGTTGCTGACCTCGGCAACGCCGCGCCGCAGAAGATAAAGTCGGCGACTCAGCTGGCGCGGCTGATGGCGGGCAAGGCGCGTCTCCTCGAACAGGCGACGATGAAGCTGTTGGCCGGCAAGGATGCCGCGAAAACGTCCATTGGACGGCTGATGGACGATTTCAAGCGGACGCTTGTCCCCGATGTGGACGCAAAGGAGTTTGCGGACATCTATGCGCAGACGATCACCTACGGCATGTTCGCGGCGCGACTCCACGATGACACGCCGGAGGACTTCACGCGCTACGAGGCCGCCGCGCTTATCCCGAAGTCGAATCCGTTCCTGAAGCAGCTCTTTACGCACATCGCCTCGGGGCTGGAGGACGAACTTGTCTGGATTGTCGACGACCTCGTGACGATGTTCGGCGCGTCAGACATCCGCAAGATCATGAAGGACTACGGCAAGTCAACGAGTCAGGGCGATCCGATGATTCACTTCTACGAGGACTTCCTCGCCGCCTACGATTCCGGACTTCGCAAGGACCGCGGCGTCTGGTACACGCCGCATCCCGTCGTGAAGTTCATCGTGCGGGCTGTTGACTTCATTCTGGAGAAGAGCTTCGGACTTCCCGACGGACTTGCCACCCGCGACAAGGTGGAGATCGAAGTCGAGGAGGATAGCGCCTACGGCAAAAAGTCGACGAAGAAGGTGAAGAAGCTTGTCCATAAGGTGCAGATGCTCGATCCGGCGACCGGCACGGGAACGTTTCTCGCCGAGTGCGTCAACCGCATCTTCGCCAAGTTCGCGGGGCACGCGGGCAAGTGGAAGAGCTATGTGAAGGACGATCTCCTGCCGCGCCTCAACGGATTCGAGATTCTGATGGCGTCCTACACGATGGCGCACGTCAAGCTCGACATGGTGCTTGCCAACACGGGTTACACACACACGGGCGATGGACGCTTCAATATCTTCCTAACCAATTCATTGGAGGAGCATGCCGAGTCGATGGGGCCGCTCTTCGCGGCGGCACTCGGCGAAGAGGCGAACGCGGCGAAGTTCATCAAGCGAGACTGTCCGGTGATGGTCGTGATGGGCAACCCGCCGTATTCTGGCGAAAGCCAGAACAAGGGCGTGTGGATCGGGAAGCTGATGGAGGATTACAAGAAGGAGCCGGGTGGCAAGGAGAAACTCAAGGAACGCAACCCGAAATGGCTGAACGATGACTATGTGAAGTTCATCCGCTATGCGCAGCAATTCATCGAACGCAGGGGCGAGGGAATCGTCGCCTACATCAACCCGCACGGGTATCTCGACAACCCGACGTTCCGCGGCATGCGCTGGAATCTCCTTAAGACATTTGATGAAATCTATGTCGTGAACCTGCATGGCAACGCCAAGAAGAAGGAGACCGCGCCCGACGGCGGTAAGGACGAGAATGTCTTCAACATCATGCAGGGTGTCAGCATTAACATCTTCGTGAAGAAAGGGAATTACGGACAGGATTTGCAAAGAGGCAGGGCTTGCAAATCCTGTTCGGAATCGCTGGCAACGGTTAGGTATTGCGATCTCTATGGCAAGAGGTCGAGTAAATTTGATTGGTTGGGAAACACGGTGTTTGATTCGGTCAGATGGAAAACGGTTACACCCCAAGCCCCGATGTATTTCTTTGTGCCGAAAGATTATAACCAGAAAGATGAATATGATCGAGGGTTTGGAATCGTTGAGTTATGTCCAACAAATAATGTGGGGGCCTTGTCGTTTAATGATGTGTTAAACATTTCTGCGTCAGAGGCCGAGCAAAAGCATAAAATTGAAGATTTGCTTGCATTGCCGGAAAATGAGTGGCGCATCCGTTATTCAAGGAAGAAGGACTCCCGTGATTGGCAATACGAGAGGGCAAAGCGCGATGCTGCTGATTCTGAGGGGAATTACACAAAAATTCTCTATCGACCTTTTGATATTCAATATACATACTACACTGGGAAAACCAAAGGGCTGTATGCATATCCTCGAACTTCGTTGCTTAAACACTTGAAGAATGAAAATATCGCGTTGATTGTTGGGCGACAAGGTCAAGTTTGCGGTGAGGACGTTTGGAACTTAGCATATATTGCAACTGGTCTTGTGGATCTAAATGTTTTCTATCGAGGTGGCGGAAATGTATTTCCCCTTTATCTCTACGAAGAGAACTTCGGAAAGACAGAAAAGCGGCCGAACTTCAATGCGGAGGTGTACGACAAGATTGCCGCGGCGGTGAAGTGCAAGCCGTCGCCGGAGGAGGTGTTTGACTACATCTACGCGGTACTGCATACACCGGAGTACCGAAGCAAGTACAAGGAATTTCTGAAAGTGGACTTCCCGCGCATTCCCTATCCGAAGAGCGTGGCGGTTTTCGACAAGCTGGTGGCTTTCGGCGAAGAACTGCGCAACGCGCATCTTCTGAAAGACAAGCATTCCCAGTTCGAGAAGGTTGCGGCGTTTGCTGTTGAAGGCGAGAATGTCGTGGAAGGGGTGCGGTTCGAGGAGGGACGCGTCTTCATCAACGCGACGCAGTATTTCGACAAGGTGCCCGAGGACATCTTCAACTTCCACATCGGCGGCTATCAGCCTGCGCAGAAGTGGCTGAAGGACCGCAAGGGGCGTACGCTCACGAATGATGACTGCGACCATTACCAGTCCGTCATCCTTGCGCTCATCAAGACCCGCGATGTGATGGCGGAACTCTCGAAGTTCTCATCCAAGTGGCTGTAGTTGCGATGTGACTGCGATTCTAGTAAAATCTCAACATCAAGAAAGGAAGGTTGGTATGAGGAAGTTGGACATTGACATCAAGAACATGCGGGCGTTCACAATCAACCCCGTTGCGGGGTGGCTGATCCTTGAGGGTGTCAAGGATGTGGAGAATCGGTGGATTGCGCCGAAGGTGCGCAAGGGAATCATGGCGGTGACGTTCTCGAAGATCTACGCGAGGGCGAAGTACCTCGATGATCTGGAGTGGGCGCGAGAATTCGCCGGCAAGAAGGTTGCGGCGCGGATTCCGGCTTATGAGGCGTTTTCGGAAATGCGCGGCAAGTGCGTCGGCGTCGTGGACTATGAAATCAAGGAGTCCACGGACAGCATCTGGTGGGAGGTCAAGGAGTGGAAGCCGTGGTGTGTTTCCAATCCAAGATGGCTTCGCAAACCATTCGCCGTCTGCGGACAGATTGGCTGTTGGACCATGAAACCGGCCGATGCGAAGAAACTTCTTACGCAGTTGTAACCTCGGAACAATTTCTAAAGTATTATAATACATTAGAAATTGTTCTTTCGCCCTTGATTTCATTGGCTGAAATGCAAATTCGCCGTGGATTTTCCGCGGCGAATTTGGTATAATATCCAGCGTTGGGAAACATCAAGAGCGGCGTCGTTCTGACGCCCGCCAACCGAGCTGGGAAACAGGCCAGCCACGGTGGTTTCGAGGGAGACCTCGGATGTGCTTCGCAGGGGTGCGAGGAAAAATCCGGTATCCGATCTTGGCTTGGCTCACGGAGTAGGAGAATGCGTATGGAGCGGAAACTGACCGAAGAGGAACGGCGCGAGCTGGCGATTGTCTCGCTTGCGTATGAACTGCAGGACGAGTTCTGCGAAGAACCGATCGAGGGCAACGAGCTTCTCGACGAATACTATCAGATGGCGAAGGAGGAGCTCTACGGGAAGGAGGACCGCAATGGCGCGCGCTAAATCCATGACGCGACAGTTGAGGGAGGCAATGGACGCCTATGATGCAGGGAAGATCACCAAGGCCGAATACGATGCTCTTGCGAACCGCCTGCAGGACAAGGCGATGCGACTCAATGAACTTGGCGTCATGTCCGATGCGGCCTACCATCGCTTCGAGGATGTCTGGGCGACGGGGGTGTACTATACGGACGACGGACTGATTTAATAGGAGTGGATCATGGACGAAAAGGAATTGCAGGAGACAATCGAGTGCTTCCTGGAGAATCCGTTTTGGGCGGGCTACTACGATGCTGTGCCGAGCGGAGCAAAAGAAATCATCGCGCTTGGGTTCTACATGTCGTCAAGCGAACGGGCGCACAACGATCCTGAGGCGCAGTCGGTGTTGGAAGAATGCCGGGAGGCGTTGGAGAGGGAGGATGCAGCCTATCTGGCCGAGAATTCGCCGAACCCCTACGAACGCGTGTTCTATCGGAAGATGCTCGAGATGTTTGAGGGCTTGTGTCCGGACGAATCCCCAAAATCGTGAGGCAGAGAAGGCGTTGCGGAGGATGTGCTCGTCAGCCGGCGGTGCGGACCATCGGGATGGCGGCGAAATCGGAGTCGCGGGTGAGGAGGACCGAGCCGGTTTCGAGAGCACCGGCGGCGATTCAGACGTCGTTGGTTGGAATCGGGGTTCTGTGCTCCATCATGGCGCGATGACGAAGGGCAGTTGACGGTAGTATCACCACGGTGATATAATATTGGCATGACGATTTACCATGGTTCGCAGCGGAAGATTGAGAAGCCGGAGTTCGGTGTCGGGAAGGCCGGCAATGACTTCGGGTTGGGGTTCTACTGCACCGAGAGCGAGGATTTGGCCAAGGAGTGGAGCGTTCTGCCGACACATGACGGTTTTGCGAATGCGTACGAGTTTGAGGTGAGCGGGCTCAACGTGCTGAACCTCAACACGCCGGAGTTCACGGTTCTCAACTGGATGGCGATTCTGGTCTCGCACCGTCAGTTCAAGATCAAGGTGCCGATCGCACGGGCGGCCTACCAGTATCTCAAGAGCCGATTCGCCGTTAATGTGGAGGCCTACGACGTGGTGATCGGATATCGGGCTGACGATTCCTATTTTGACTTCGCCGAGGCGTTTCTCAACAACACGATCACCGTCGAGCAACTGTCGTCCGCACTGCGACTTGGAAAGCTAGGCGAGCAAGTTGTTCTCAAGTCGCGTGAAGCGTTTGCCCGCCTGAGATTCTCCGGTTTTTCCGTTGCCGACCATCTTGAGTACTATCCCCGCCGGCAGGCACGGATAGAGACGGCCGAGAAACAGTATCTGGACATCCAGTCCGATGGCGATTTCAAGGGACTCTACATGAATGTCATGCTCTCCGAGGGAATTGGAAACGACGATGAACGCATACCCAGAAACGCTGCTTCCTGACGTGCGTTCGCTGTTGGCGGAGGCCGTGGACTATGCTGTCGTCGACTTACGGATGTCGGCAGGCGAGTTCCTGTCCCTGTTTGTGGCGAGCGAATGGGCGCGGCGGATTGAGCGCGGAGACAAGACGGTTGTGCTTGGACTTTCTGGAATCGAACTGGCCGAGCGTGTGTTGCGTGATAAGACGGATCGTACGGAGTTTCCCACTGCGCGGATCAGCATGGGCCGTTCGCGAGCCTACTGGACGGGTTGGATTCTCGCATTCTATCAGTGGCATTCGAACTTGACGTTCAAGGAAATCCTGCGCACGGTGAGTGCGGATACGATCCTGCGAATGTACGAAGTCGCCCATGAGGCACCCGACGAACGGTTCGCCGAGGTTGTCGACGGCCTTGTGCGCGAAGGGATGCCAGAGACGCGGCTGAAGCGCATTCGTTCGGCGCATGGCCTTTCGCAGGCACAGCTGGCCGAACGGTCCGGCGTCGGACTACGGTCGATTCAAATGTATGAGCAGCGGAACAAGGACATCAATCGCGCCGAAGCGGGGAGTCTGCTGAAACTCTCCCGTACACTCGGTTGCGAGATGGAAGACCTGATGGAACCACAAGGGAAGGAGGGGTGAAGATGGGACGAATCGAGAATGCGGAGGTGTTCCGCGACACGGAACGGATGTGCCGCGAGAACGCGCGGCTGCGGGAGGCGATTGCCGCTTCGCGGAAGCGGCAGCGGCTGATTCTGGAAGGCGCGGCGGTTGAGGGCTGCGATCGGAATCGGTTTGAAGAGGCGGCGCAGGTCGTCGTTTCGCCGAAGCGGACGTTCGAGGCGGCGACGGCGTACGCCGGGCGGATGCGCACGTGTGCGCACAACTTCGCGTCGGCGACGAATCCGGGCGGCGGCGTGGTGAACGGATCGAGCGCACAGGAGGAGGCGCTGTGCCGTTGCTCGACGCTGTACTTCGACCTGAACGTGCGCGAGATGTGGGAGGGGTTCTATTCGCCGCATCGCGAGGCGCGCGATCCGCTCCACAACGACGACATCATCTACACGCCGGACGTCGTGGTGTTCAAGTCCGACACGGCGTATCCGAAGACTCTGCCAGAGACGGCATGGCGGACGCTGGACGTGCTCACCTGCGCTGCGCCGAACCTGCGGGAGCGGCCGAGCAACCGGATGAATGCCGGCGAAGGCGACGTGCGCGTGGAGATTTCCGACCGGGATTTGCAGGCCCTGCACGAGCGGCGGTTGCGGCGCATCCTCGCGGTCGCCGCGGCGAACGGAGCCGAGGCGATTGTTCTCGGCGCGTTCGGCTGCGGGGCGTTCAGAAACGATCCGAACGTGGTCGCGGCCGCTGCGAAGGCGGTGGTCGCCGATTTTCTTCACGCCTTCCGCGTGATTGAGTTTGCCGTCTATTGCCGTCCCGACGACACCGCCAACTACGATGTCTTTGCAAGGAGATTGTCATGTACAAGCCAGAATGCCTGAATCCTTTTCCCGCTGACCTCGCGGACTCCCTGTTGGAGATGGCGCTGGAGCGCACCGGTCTCAAGCAGGAGCGGTTGGAGAACCTGTCCGACGACGAGAAGCGCCGTCTGGACGAAGTGACGTGGCGGCTGGTGACGGCCGCTGACGTGAGCGACAAGCCGTGTGATGATTGACTTATGCACGCATCGTTGTCTGACATTGTGGCGGACGTGTCCGCGAATTCTATCGAGGCCGGAGCGTCGCTCGTCCAGGTCTTTGTCATCGAGAAGAACGGCCTCATCGAGCTGAAGGTCATCGACAACGGGAAGGGCATGTCGCCTGAGATCGTGGCGCGTGCGTTCGATCCGTTCTACACCGAGCCCGGCAAGCACGACGCGCGCAAGATCGGGATGGGGCTCCCGTTCGTCAAGCAGACCTGCGATGCCTGCGGCGGCACGGTCGAGCTCAAGAGTGAGCAAGGCAAGGGCACGACGCTTGTCTGTACCTTTCAGGCGGACAACATCGACCTGCCGCCGATGGGCGATCTCATCGCGGCGGTCATGTCGCTTTTCAACTTCGACGGTGACTTCGACCTCGTCTTCACCCATGTGAAGGGCGAGAACGAATACTCCATTTCCAGACTCGAACTTCGGGACGCCGTCGGCGGCTTCGATTCAGTTGAAGGTCTGTCTCTCGCCAAGGAATTCCTACGGGGACAGGAAGAGTCGCTTTAACGCGCAGAGGGCTTGAGTTCCGCGAGCGCGACGGCCGCGGCGAACTGCGAAAGGGGCGTTGTGAGAATGCCGACGCCTTCGCGTTCCGCAGCGGCCTTCATGTCGTCCGGGACAGGACGCCCCTGGCAGATGACGACCGCCTCAATGCCTGCGAGCGTGCAGACCGCGATGGCGTTCAGGTGATTCTGAATTGTGATTAAGACCGATTCGTCGCCGCAGTGGCCCATGACGTCTGAAAGAAGATCGCCTGAATAGGCGTGGTTAATCGTCGCATTTGGGTTGTCGACGACGACGGTTCCGTTAACCCTGGCAACGAGTTCTTGAAAAGTCATTTTCGATTTTTCCTTTAAAGTCTTTCGTCTAACGTCTAAAGTCCTAAAGCCACTTCAGTCCTAAAACCGCGTCAACCGTGGCGAAAGCCGCGTCGCCTTGGCCGCAAAGATGGTTTTGAGACCTGCGATGGAGAATTCGCCCTCCGCTTCGGTCCAGACGCGGACAACGTCGTCGAGGTTGTGGGCGTCGGAGGAGCGGGTGACGGCGTAGCCTGCGGCTTTCGGGAGCCAGAGCGACTCGTCGGCGGTACGGCTCAATTCTACGGCGTCGAAATACTTGGTAGTCGGTTGTTGGCAGTTGGTAGTTGGCGGTGGTTCTGGAATTGCGCCCAGCGCGGAGATGACGGAGAAGTTGGGGCGGTCGATGTGTGCGGCGATGTAAAGGCCGTCGAGTTCGTGGACCTTGGCGGCGGTCTCGGGAATCGTCCGCCGGCAGCCCATTGCGAGGATGCGCCACTCCATTTCGACGATGTCGTCGTCCCACGTGACGACGGGCTGGTCGCCGAAGGTCTCCGGATCGTTCACACGCTTGGGCATCGCCGCGTAGACCCAGTCGGTGAGGGCGAGTGCCTGCTCGGTCGTGTCGAAAAGGGCGACGGTATGGACTTCTTCCGCCGTCTGGACCTCCATCCCGAAGAGGCACTTCAGCCCCGCGCGCCGCGCACATTCCGCGATCGCGGGCGTGTTGCGGGCGGACTGATGGTCCGTCAGCGCGATGCCGTCTATCCCTGCGGCGACCGCTCGTGTCACGATTTCGGACGGCGACATCTCGAGATTCGCGCAGGGACTCAGGCAACTGTGGATATGGAGGTCGAATTTCACAACGACATTATAGCAAATTTGCGCCGAATTTAGTATAATTGACTCACCATGAATATTTCAGACATTGTAAAGACCCTCGAAGGAAAGCTCGTCGCGGGTGGCGAGTCCGACCGCAAGGTCGGCACGGTTGTTGCGAACGACCTCATGAGCGACGTGCTGCTGAACGACGGGGATGACATTCTCCTTTTGACCTCTCTCGCGTCCGATCAGGCGATCCGCACGGCGAACATCGTCGGTGCAATGGCGGTCGTCGTGCACAACGCGAAACCCCTGCCGCAGACGATGTGTCAGGTGGCGGATACGCTCGGCATCCCGCTTATTAGCTCGCCTCTTTCGAAGTACGACAGTTGCGTGCGGATTCATGACTTTCTTGCGAAGGAGGTGAAGGCTTAAGGTGAAGGTGAACAAAGGAGATTTGATTCTTCCGCTGTTCACCTAATCACTTCATCTTCACCTATCGACCTATGGACTACAAACCCACCATTCTGACGGGCGGCGAGAAGCGCAGCGATGACCAGATTATGGCCGCGCACGAGGAGAAGACCGCGAAGCGCGTTTCGGGTCTGGGCCTCCCTGGTACGAAGGGTGTGGGCGAACCGCTCGTGGTGATGGAACTTCTGCAGCGCCTTCGGGTGAAGGACGTGATGCGCAGCCACGACATTGCCTCGGTGGTCCGGACGGACTCGTTGCGCTATGCTGAGAACCTGATGAAGCGGTATCAGATCTCCGGCGTGCCCGTGCTGGAGAATCGGCGGCTTTTCGGCATCATCTCGATTCAGGACATCATCAAGGCGCTCGAAGGGGAGTGGATCGGCGACCCCTGCCAGAAGCACATGTCGACGAACCTTGTCGTCCTTGAGGAGGATATGCCACTTGCGTTCGCGATCAAGTATTTCCAGAACTATACGTTCGGACGTTTCCCCGTCCTTGACAAGGAGCGCAATTTCGTCGGCATCGTCTCCCAGCGCGACGTGACACGCGTCCTCATGCAGGAACTCACCAATGAGCTCGCCCGGCTTGAGGGCAAGCCCGTCGTGGAGACGCGGCAATCGACGAAAAGCGAGGGCAGCTGTTTGCCCTACTATTCGATGCGGCAGTTCGTCGTCGTGCACAACGACCTTTCGAACGCCGGCAAGGCCGCGAACGAGATCAAGAAGATGATGAAAGACGCCGGCATCAACAACAAGCTGATCCGCCGCGTCGCTGTCGCCGCCTACGAACTCGAGATCAACATTTGCATCCATTCCGTCGGCGGGACTCTCACCTTTGTCCTTGACGACAAGGAGGCGCAGATCGTCGCGAAGGACCGTGGCCCCGGCATCAAGGACGTCGAATGGGCGCTTCAGGACGGTACGTCGACGGCCAACGACTGGATCCGCTCGATGGGCTTCGGCGCGGGCATGGGGCTCGCAAACTCGAAGCGCGTCTCCGACACCTTCGACATCATGTCGAAAGTCCCGACCGGCACGACGGTCATGTGCGGGTTTAAGCTTCGCGATTAGGCAATCGTGATCGTAGCGTGCCTCGGCAGCAGCTAGCCAAATCACTTTATAGATTTCGGCATAGTTTGGAATGTGCTGCAAAGCGATGTCCCTCAACTTGAAAAGGCCTTGAAGCCGATTGTCGCGGCGCAACCATCTCCACCGGAACTGCCCGACAACCTGAATGACTTCATCTAACACACTTATCCCTGATTTTTCATAGCCGCTGAAAAGCGCGGTTTTCTGCGCTGGAACGTCGGCTTGTCGTCCCGTCCAGCCG
>JAEDMC010000045.1 GCA_016303225.1 Kiritimatiellia bacterium | reverse complement strand
CGTCCGTTTAGGAGTGGCGGGAAGAAACAGAATCCGCTATGGGATGGTAGTGAATTTAAAATATAATTTCTGCCGTCGGGAGGAAATCCTCCTCAAAGCAAAAACAAGAGGGAGATGAAATGACAACTGTTCGTGCCTCGATCGCAATACTTGCAGCGATTGTCTTCGCAATGCCAGCTGCGCTTGCGGCCACGGACGTCACAAGTTCTCTAGAATACCTTTTCACGCCTCTTGGCGAGCGCTATACAGGGACAGGCGACTCTGCGCTTCACGCGCGCGGCGTCCATTGCCTGCGGTATCTTGATGGACGCATCTTCGTCGGCGGCGGCGAGTGGAACGACAACACCGGCCCGGTGCCGGTCTACTCGATCACTCCTGGTGTAACTCCGTCGCTCGCGTACGAGTACACGCCTGACAGCGAGGCGATCGAGGACTACTACTACACGTATCGGTCCATCGTCGACTATTCGTTTACGACCAACAAGAGCGGCGAAGTCTCGACGAACGTGGTCCGAGGACCCTAATGGTGGGGTAGGAGTGGTGGAGGTGCGCCAAGACAAGCTTGGCTGAACTATCATGATGAAAGGAACATGAATCACAAACAAACCGAGATGTGATTAGGACGACGCGCCTTGAAAGTTCAGTCAGGAACTTGGGAGGCCTCGCGGGAATGCACCGAAGAGCGGAGCTCGAAGGGAACCTTCGGCGCAAGCCGAACCCGAAGGGCGCGCAAGCGGGTGCGCGAAAGCGAAGCGAGGAGTCGGTCTTTGGGGCAAAGACATAGGGTCTTTGGGGTAAAGACATAGGGTCTTTGGGTCAAAGAGGTAATCATTATCACCGCCAGGGATGATTTCGCTTGGCTGGGACAGTGCGGTTCGAGCGAAGGGACGGGGAAGTGCCGCGAGCGACGAGACCGAGCGGCAGCTCCCCCGGACCGGAGCGGCGATCGGATGCGAGGTTTCACGCATCGGGCGGTCAACAGTTACAATCGCAGCCCCCGACCAGATGAATCATCCCGAACGGGGGTCCCTCCAATATGATATAATGCGCAAGAGGGAGAAAAGGATATGTTGACGAATTCAACGATATTGCTGACCGGCGGTACCGGTTCGTTTGGACACACATTCGTGCCGATGACGCTCGTAAAGTACAATCCGAAGAAGCTCATCATCTACAGCCGGGACGAGATGAAGCAGTGGAATATGGCGAAGCTCTTCAAGGACGATCCGCGCGTGCGATTCTTCATCGGGGACGTGCGCGACAAGGAACGGCTCTATCGCGCGCTGGACGGTGTTGACTTCGTCGTCCACGCAGCGGCAACGAAGATTGTGCCGACGGCGGAGTATAATCCCTTTGAGTGCATCAAGACGAACGTGCATGGGGCGATGAACCTTGTGGATGCCTGCATTGATCGGGGCGTGAAGAAGCTTGTGGCGCTTTCGACAGACAAGGCGAGTTCGCCGGTGAACCTCTACGGAGCGACGAAGCTCGTCTCCGACAAGGTGTTCATTGCCGGCAACGCCTATGCGGGCGCGAAGAACACCCGCTTTGCGGTCGTCCGCTACGGAAACGTGATGGGCTCTCGCGGGAGTGTGATTCCGTTCTTCCTCGAGATGGCAAAGTCGGGCGTCCTCACGATTACCGATCCGCGGATGACGCGCTTCATGATTTCGCTTGAGCAGGGTGTTGAGCTTGTGTGGCACGCGTTCGACGATATGGTCGGCGGCGAGATCTACGTGAAAAAGATCCCTTCGATGAACATCTGCGACATCGCGAAGGCGGTGGATCCGGGGTGCGCGCAGAAGATAATCGGGATACGTCCTGGTGAGAAACTGCACGAGCAGATGATCGGTGTCGAGGATGCGCCGCACACCTACGAGTATCCTGGGCACTTCAAGATCCTGCCGGCCATCCACAGCTGGGACAGGGATGCCGGCCGAATCAAGGACGGGAAGAAGGTCCCCGAAGGCTTCAGTTACTGTTCTGACAACAACGCGGTGTGGATGACGATCCCGCAGCTTCAGGACTGGATCAAGGCGAACCGGACGAAGATCGGGGCGATCTGATGAAGACCTACGGCTACGGACACCAGTCGATCACCGAGGCGGACATCGAGTCCGTCGTCGAGGTTCTCCGCGGCGATTACCTCACGTGCGGACCGGCGGTCCGTGCGTTTGAGCAGGCGATCTGCGCGTACACGGGCGCGAAGTATTGCGTGGCGGTCGCGAACGCCACGGCGGGGCTCCACATCGCCGCGCTCGCGGCGGGGCTCGGCACCGGGGACGAGGCGATCACCTCGCCGATCACCTTTCTCTCGTCCGCCAATTGCATTGCGTTTACCGGCGCGAAGCCGGTCTTCGCGGACATTGATGCGCACACGGCGGACATCGATCCGGATGAGATTGAGAAGCGTATCACGTCGAGGACCAAGGCCCTCGTCCCCGTCCATTTCGCCGGACAGTCCTGCGACATGAAGAGAATCGCGACGCTTGCGAAGTGTCACGGGATCAAGGTGATTGAAGATGCGGCGCACGCGATCGGGTCCGACTACGGGGATACGAAGGTTGGTTCCTGCGCCTACTCCGATATGACGGTTTTTTCGTTCCATCCGGTGAAGACGATCACGACCGGCGAGGGCGGCGCGGTGACCACAAACGATCCGGATCTCTACGCGAAGCTCTGTGCGCTGCGGGCGCACGGAACGCACAAGGACGGCGAGATGGCTCACACGTGGGAATACGAGATGCGCGAGCTCGGCTACAACTACCGCATCACCGACCTCCAGTGCGCCCTCGGCGTCTCGCAGCTGAAGCGCCTCAATGAGTTTAAGCGCCGGCGTCGCGAGATCGTCTCATACTACAATGAGAACCTCGCTCTCCCGCATCTGGAGGAGATGCCGTATTCGAATGCCTGTTTCCATCTTTATCCGGTTCTCGTGGAGAACCGTCGTGAGTTCTACTTCAAGGCGCGCGCGGCCGGTCTCAACTTGCAGGTCCACTACATTCCGGTGCACACGCAGCCGTACTACCGCGCGACCTACGGCTACAAGCCTGGTGACTATCCAAAGGCCGAGGCGTATTACGCGAAGTGCATTTCGCTGCCGCTCTATCCGTCGCTGACGGACGACGATCTCTCGGAAATCATCCGTCGGATCAAGGGGATTCTCTGAGTGAAGATTCTCATCTACGCTGATCCGAGCTGTCTCTACGACGTGTTCCTCCCGTCCATTCAGGTGATGCGGGATCATCTCCTCCGGTTCTGCGGGCGGGCGCTCCTCGCCTCTGGAAAGGTGGAGATCCGGGCGGTTGTGTCTGAAATCACGAGATGGCAGGCGGGCGGCGCCGACGAGCTGGAGGGAATCGGTCTCATAGAGTTCCCGTACGCCGACCTTTGCCGAATCTTTCCGGACTGCCGTTCGCTGGATGCCCTGCAGCTGGCCTTTTTCAAGGGCCGGCCGGACGACACCCAGAAGCGTGCGCTGGCCGACTGGTTCGCGCGGCGGCTCGGGACCTGGCAACCGGATGTCGTGCTGGTCTTCCCGACGCAGCCGACCTTGCTGCGCGAGATATTCCCGCAGGCGCTCTGCCTGACCATGGAGAACGGGATATTCTCTCGCTTCCCGTTTCCGCGATCCCTGCGATTCGAACCGGTTGATTTCATGAACGGATTCCCGAACCGCTACCGTGAGCAGATCCGGAATTTCCAAATCGGGCCGGAGGAGCGCGAGGCCGTCCGGGCGTTCTGCCATCGGCTGACCGAATTGCTGGTCGGCCTCTGTCCGAGATGTGCCGAACTCGAGGCCCTGCGCAGTCGCTTCCGTCACCTCGTCCTGTGCCCCGTGCCAGCCAGTAATCGCTACGAAGAGGCCGCGAAGGACGACCAGATCCTCTGGCTGATGGAGGTCATGGAGGGCGTGCCCTCCGACATCGGCGTCCTCATTACGTTCCATGACAACGTGGATTCGCAGCTGAACGAGCGCACAGTGGCGTTTCTCCGGGCGCGCTATCCGAACATGGTGGCCTTCGACGTCGGACGCCGTTCGCTTCCGAGCGCCTTCTACTTCCCGTTCGTGGACGCGATCCTGAACTGCGAGACGATGACAGGGACGCAAGGCATGCTCGTCTGTCCGCGGATTATCGCGCTGGACCGAACCTACAGCGCCTGGATGGCGGATGGCTTCGGGCTCGCATCGCTTCCGGACGTCCTGGCGCGTCCCGCTCCGGACCGGTCCGCGATGATCTACTGGTATCTGACGCATTTCACGGTCATGGAGGGGCGGTTCGACGATGCTGACTGGTACTACGGTTTCCTCAGCGGCCTTTTGGAACGGTATCGGCGCGACGGCGTGACATTCGGTCTGTTCGCTCGCACGGAGGCGTTTTCGACTGTGGCGGATCAGGTTCTGGGAAGCTGTGAGAGGTGTCTGGCGAACATTCGTGAAGGCCATCGCCGTCGCCACGTCCCCCTGTACGGCCTGTCGCGAAAGCTGGGGCGATGGATGTCTAGGGCCGGTGCGAATCTGACCGCCTTCGCCGAAGGGGGGAGGACGGCATGACGCACAGGAAGCCCATGCTGGCGATCATCACGGCCCGGGGCGGGTCGAAGCGAATCCCGCGGAAGAATGTGAAGGCGTTCATGGGAAGACCCATGATCGCGTATGCGATCGCCGCGGCAAGGGGCTCGGAACTCTTTGACGAGGTGATGGTCTCGACGGACGACGCGGAGATCGCGGAAGTCGCGCAGGCGAACGGCGCGGTTGTGCCGTTCCTGCGGAGCGCGGCGACGGCGAACGACTTCGCGACCACGAACGACGTGCTGAAGGAGGTGCTTGCGGAGTATGCGAGGCGCGGCCGGGCGTTCGGTTCGTTCTGCTGCATCTATCCGTGCGCGCCGTTCCTGACGGGCGGGTTGCTGAGGGAGGCGGGCGAGACGTTTGCCGCATCGGGCGCGCGAGGGCTCGTGCCAGTCGTGCGCTACTCCTATCCGATCCAGCGCGCGCTCGTGCGGGGCGCGGCGGGTTTCGTCTCGTTCCGCGAGCCGGAGAACGCGGCGAAGCGTTCGCAAGACCTGGAGCCGACGTATCACGACGCGGGGATGTTTTATTTCGCGACCGCCGCGGCATTCGCCGAGGACGGCGGAATTCCGCGCAAGGGCCTCGTGATGTTCGAACTCCCCGAGGAGCGCGTGCAGGACATTGATACCGAGGCCGACTGGAAGATGGCGGAGATGAAGTACAAAATGTTGGAGGCGGCGAAATGACGCGGGACATGTCTGACTTCCATGCGCTCGCCGAGAAGCAGCTCAGGGCGCTTTTCCCGTGGACGGACGCGGACAGCGCGGATGCGGGGGCGGCTTACGCGGACGTCGACGCGCGGTTTCTCGCGAACTGCTCCCGCATTCGCAACAAGTACTATGCGAATGCAACCCTGCTGAGCCCGCTCCAGTCCTGCCAGTACGCGATGTTCCTCTATTTTCTGTCCCGTGCGTTCAAGCGTTCCCAGGCGAAGGACATGACGTACAACCTCCTCAAGATGGTCTCGGGAGCGGACATCTTCCATCAGATTGAGTTGCCGGAGACGTTCTTCTTCGATCATCCGGTTGGCTCTGTGCTCGGTCGTGCCGCGTACGGAAACCATTTCATGTTCGCGCAGGGCGTGACGGTCGGGAACAACAAGGGCGCCTACCCGACATTCGGCGACTGCGTGTGCCTGAACAGTGGGGTAAAGGTGCTCGGGAACTGCCACATCGGCGACAACGTGATCATCGCCGCGAACGCCTATGTGAAGGACCGCGACATCCCGTCCGGGAGCATCGTATTCGGGCAGGACAGGGCGCTTGTCGTGAAGACGGGGTGTGAGGCGGCGAACCGCGAATTCTTCCGGAAGGTTTTTTCGGACCTTGCGTGATGTGTGACATCGGACTCAAGATCTGGTCGACGAACACGGGGCCTCTCGCAGTCGCGGCGGAACGGCTCTTCAAGGAGGGGGCGTTCGGTTACATTGAGCTTTTCGCCGTCCCCGGGTCGCTCGCGACGCTGCCAGAGTGGAAGCGGCTTCACGAGGCCTGGGGCATCCCGTTCGTCATCCACAACGCCCATTCGGCTCAGGGATTCAATCCGGCGAAGACGGAGCTGGCGGAGCGCAACCTGGAGATCTTCGCCGAGACCAAGGCGTTTGCGGACGCATTGGAGGCGGAGCATGTCATCTTCCACGGTGGAACGGACGGGGACGTCGGCGAGACGGTCCGCCAGCTGAAGGCGTTCGGCGAGAAGCGTGCGCTCATCGAGAACAAGCCGTTCGTTCCGCTTGAAAATCCGGCTGGCGTGAAGTTCTGCCGCGGGGCGACTGCGGACGAACTCGAGCGCATAATCGACGGGACGGGCTGCGGATTCTGCCTTGACATCGGGCATGCGGTCTGTTCGGCGAATTCTCAGGGGCTCGAGCCGTACGCGTTCGCGTCCGAGCTTGCGCGGCGGTTTCGTCCGGAGATGTTCCATCTTTCCGACGTGACGGATATGACGTCGCCCTATGACGCGCACCCGCATCTCGGGACGGGCGAACTCGACATCCCGCGGGTCTGCCGCGAGGTCTTTCTGCCGAATGCGAAGATCTCCATCGAAACGGTCCGCGACTCCCTGACCGACCTTGAAGACTTCCGTCGCGATGTGGATTTCCTGAGGTCTGTTTTGGTATAATGTCGAATGATGGCGGTAAAATTCAATCTGCGTGCGGCGGGATCGGGGGATGCCGAGTTTGTGTTTCGGCTCTCCAACGACGTGTTGGTGAGGCGGAACTCGGCGAACTCGAAGGAGATCCGGTGGGAGGATCATGTCAAGTGGTTCTCACGGATGCTGGAGAGCCCTGATTGCATCTTCTTCATCGTCGAATCGGATGGTGTGCCAATTGGACAGGTGCGCTTTAATCGACGCGAGCGGGGCTGGGAGTGCTCTGGGAGCTTACTGCCGGCGTGGCGCGGGAAGGGGCTTTCGGCGCGGTTCCTGCGCGCGGCGCTCATCCGCTCGGGTCTGCCCGAGGTTGTGGGGATGTCGAAGGTCTCGAACCGCATCGCGATCAAGCCGCTTCTCGACAACGGCTATGAATTCGTCCGCAACGAGACGCTGAACGGAGAGGAGTACGAGGTCTACCGCTACCTGGACTGCGTTTTCACGATCGCGGAGATGTCCGCGAACCATCGCGGCGATTTCGGTCGCGCGAAGGAGCTCGTCGCGGCGGCGGCAGCAAGCGGGGCGGATGCTGTGAAGCTCCAGACCTACACGGCCGATACGATGACGCTCGACTGCAAGACGGGTCCGTTCCTCATCTCCGGCGGCACGCTCTGGGATGGTATGACGCTGCACGAGCTCTATGGCAGGGCGTCGACGCCGTGGGAGTGGACGGCCGAACTGAAGGCGTATGCGGAGTCGCTTGGGATCGAGCTCTTCTCGACGCCATTCGACAAAACAGCGGTCGACTTCCTCGAGGGCGTCAAAGTGCCGCGCTACAAGATCGCGAGCTTCGAGGCGGTGGACATCCCGCTCATCCGCTACACGGCGGCGAAGGGGAAACCCATGCTCATTTCGGTCGGCGTTTCCTCGCCGGAGGAGATGCAGGAGGCGGTGGATGCCTGTTTCGCCGAGGGGAATTTTGACGTGACGCTCCTCAAGTGCACATCCGCCTATCCGGCGAAAACTGAGAAGATGCACCTTGCAACAATCCGCGATATGGTTGAACGCTTCGGCTCGCAAGGGGTTCGGATCGGGCTTTCAGACCATTCGCTCGGACCCGAGGTGCCTGTGGCGGCGGTCGCGCTCGGGGCGCGTGTTATCGAGAAGCACTTGACACTGGATCGTCCAGAGGGGGATGCAGAGTCATCGTTTGCCCTGACGCCGAACGAGTTCGGCGCGATGGTGAAGGCGGCAAAGGGCGTTTTGCCGGCGGTCGGGGATGTTTCCTATGCGGCCGATCCGACGGGACGGCGCGGGCGGCGTTCGCTTTTTGTGGCAGAAGACATGAAGATGGGCGAGGTGTTTACCGAGCGGAACGTCCGCTCGGTCAGGCCAGGTGACGGCTGCGACCCTAAATTCCTGCCGGAAATCCTCGGAAAGAGGGCTCGTTGCGACCTCGCGAAGGGCACGCCCATGAAGGTGGACTACCTCGATTGAAAAATTTTCCTGTCATCGGCATCTTGGCTTCGCATATACCCTTGTGGATTGAGGAACGGATATCCCCTGGGCGATGAAAACGCGAACTGCGAAGCAGTCGCTCGAGGGGTGAGAGGAAACAAACGGCCTCGGCGATCCGATCGGAAATCCACGAATCATTTGAGTTCTTTCTGAAGAAACCTTGAGCGGACCCGGAGCTAAGAAGCCCCGGGTTTCGTTTATTCAATACCAAATAAATCAAGGGTTGCCCCCCCCCTCTCAAAAAATTTAGAAAATTTTCAAATACCCCATTGACAAGAGATCACACTTTATGCGATAATTCACGCGTCTGAACCGAGGAAGGGTTCCCGGCGAGTGTCGGTGCATCCTGATTCCGAGAGTAAGACAAGGTTAACCTCGCTGAACGCGGACAGACCGTTTGCTGAAAGCGTAAGGCGAAAAACAGAAAGAACAAACAAAATGAAGAAGCTCATGATTGCGGCCGCTGTTGCGGCCATGACCGCGGGTGCGTTTGCGGATGATCCTTGCACGCAGCCCTGCCCGTTCGGGTATCAGATCAAGGTTGCGCTGAAGACGACCTCCACGCTCAGCGTCAGCAACCAGACCACCGCTTGCGAGGCGTTCTGCTTCCGCGGTCCGGCGTCGCTCCGTCTTGCTGGCTTTGTGTTCGGCAGCACGAATGTGGATGACTCTGATCCGTGCGGTGGCACAGGTTGCAACTGCAACGCGTGGGATGGGGCCAAGCTCGCGATGTGGAACTATGACACGAAGCAGGCCGCGAATTTCACGGCGATGACGGGTCTCCAGCTCGATCGCATCTTCTCGCGCAAGCTCGATACCTCCATGGTTGAGATTGCGTTCGACCTCGATCAGCTCCGTTTCGCTGGTTTCGGCTATGCCGCCAAGCGTGATGGCAAGTGGACGATCAAGAACCTCGCCGGTTTCTGCGCGGGCACCCTCCCTCAGGTCTGCACGGCTTGCTCCGAGTTTGATCCTTGCACGGGCGCTTGCAATGGCACGGATACGGCTGACGTTAAGGTTTGGGGCATCTGCGATGACGAGTCCTTGGCTCCGGCGATCGTGTCCCCGACCACGGCTGCTTACGGCAAGTGGACGATTGATTGGAGCGCGACGGTCTACAACAAGGTGCTTGACAAGACCCTCGCTGCTGACGCAAATGAGGTTCAGCCTGGCTCTGACTGGGGTAAGGCCACGCCGATCGACTTCCAGTTCAACTAATCTCACATAGTTCAGATTAGAAAGGGGTGCGGAGCAATCCGCACCCTTTTTTGATATAATACGCGAACTATGAAAACGATTCTTGCTCTTGCGTCTTTGGCTGCATTTTCGGCCCTTGCCGAGTCGCAATTTGGTGCTTGGAATGATGAATTTTCGAATTCGCTGGCCAAGGCGGAGTCGGAGAATGTTCCGATCGTCGTCATTTGGGGGAATCAAAGCTGCCATTACTGCAACCAGCTTCATGAGGTTCTCGAGAATCCGGGAGTTTTGTCATTTATGGAGAACCATCCTGCGCTTTATGTTTCCCTGCACGTGCCCTACAAGGGCGAGGAGTATTTGAATCCTGATTCGGACTACAATCAGGCCAAGGCCTGGATTGCCACCATCGATCCAACGCTTGGGGAGAATCCCCGCGTGGCCGTTTGGTGGAAGAAGTCTGACGGGACGGTTGTCGAGCAGGCGTTTGCCGGAAGAACGGGCATGATGCCGACGAAAAAGCCGGCCGGCAACCTGGCCGGACAGTTCGTTGCCAGTCTCGAGCAGCTGATCGGCGGCTATCAGGAGGGGGTGAAGTTTGGCGCGGGGAACACGGCGGCTGACCGGCTGGAGGCAACGGAGCGGACTTTCTGGGTGGAGGTACCGTTTCGGCGTGAAGTCGTCAATGTCGAGACGCAGACGGAGCTGTCCGTTGTCTTTCCGGACGCGGTGCCGGAAAGGCGGACGCTTCTTTGGTCGAAGGGTGAGGGGCTCAAGTATGTGCAGGTTGACTTGGCGGGAAGATTTGCCGCAGGCGAGTCGGTCGCTCTGATCTTGCCGAACGAGCCGGAGGCGCCGGAATCTGCGATCTCCTTTGTTGAGGATCCGGGTAACAACCCGAAGAACCCGTTTTGGCTCGGTGAACGGACGCTGAGTACGTTGGCGGCGGGTGAATGGACGATGGATTTTGATCTTGTGAAGGCCCGCGCGAAGGCGCGGAACAGGCCGGCGCTCGTGCTCATCGGCGGATCGCTGTGGTGTCCGGATTGCGTGAAGACCGATCATTATCTCATCGATACGCCTGAATTCGGGAAATGGCTCAAGGACAATGACATTTCCTGTGCGGCGATTGACGTCCCGAATGCGTCATCGCAGAAGAATACCTTTCTTCTGACCTATGAGGCCACTTCAACGAGCGACCGCTATGTGAATGCGACCGTGCCGCCGCAGGAGCGCATCCAGAGCGGTTCCGGATACCTGTCGCGACACATGATCCGTCAGACGGGGAACGGCGGAACGAATGCGACGGCGATTGCTGCGCGGAATCTGCGACTCCTGAACGAGGACACGGAACACGGCGGGCTCTGCCGTCCGGAGAACATGGGTTCTGACAACACCGAGACGGGGCCGTTCAAGACGGGCATCCCCTGCCTCATTCTTCTGCGTCCGGACGGCACGGTCTCGGGCCGGCTCTACCAGTTCAATAACGTGAGTCCGGGCGATACGACGGCGCTTCCCGCCTATCTGGCGCGCATGGACGAGCTGGTTGCGCTTTGTGCGGAACCGGCGGAAGAGGACAATGCCGACTGGCGGACGACGAAGACGACAATCGGGCTTGCCGAGACGAGGTCGGCATCGATTTCGGCGATGGACTTGGCGGACTTCTACCGTCTTCAGCCGGTAGACTTCACGCTCGAGGGGGCGCTGTCGGTGAAGGCGAAGGCGGTTCCGGCGGGTGCATCGCTCGTTGAGAACAACGTGCGGCTTTCACTCGTCGAGATCTCGGCATCGTCGAATGTCGTTTCGACGCAGACGGCGACCGGCAATGTTTTCGCGGGTCTGACCTTGCCGGTGCGCTGTTCGAAGACGGGATCGTCCTGGTATGTGTCGGTGAAGGCGATTGCCACGTCGGCAACCTTCTTGATGGAGCACGAAGGCGATTCCACAGTGGCCTACGACCTCACGGCGGCAGTTTCGCCGCAGGCACCGGTTCTCGGCTTCGAGAAGGCGGAGGCGACCGTTTCCGAGGCGACGGCGGGGCTGGCTACGGTCAAGGTCCGGCGTGGCGGTGGAATCTCCGGCAGGGTATCGGCAAAGGTCCGCTTGAACGCAGCCGCGACGACGGCCACGTCTGGGACATATGTCTGGGAGGACACGATCGTCACCTGGGAGGACGGCGACCGGGAGCCGAAGGATGTGTCGATTCTCGTTTCTGACGACGGCGTCTGGGACGGCGACCGCCAGATTGTCCTCGAACTTGCCGAACTTGCGGGCGAGGCGGTTGCACCGACGGTCTCGCAGGCGACGTTTGCGCTGAAGGTGAGGGAAGACGACAAGCCGGTCGTCGGCAAGCTGGCGATTGTCGGAACAACACCGGCGTTGGCGAAGGGAATGACGGTGGTGGCACGTGCGGGGTCGGTCATTGGCCTCGCCGTTGAGCGCGTGGATGGGGCATCTGGCGTGGTTACAGGCGAACTTTCCGCGGCGGCGGGCGAGCTCGCCAGTAACCGGCTCGTGTGGGTGCACAATGACCGTGTGACGCTCAAGGCGACGGATCTCAAGGTGCCGGACTTGACCGATTTAGGTCCAATGTCTTCGTTTAAGGTTGACTTGAAGGGAATTGGACTTCCTGTTGTCACGATGAAGAAGACGCTTCAGGTGCAGGTGGTTGCGGATGACGCACCTGGCTTTACGGCGGCGGGGAAAACATATTTCTCCAGACGTTATGTGGCATTCGAGGATACGGTCGGCATCAACAACTGGCATGGCGGGAAACTCTCATTGATGCGGACTTCCGGCAGCTTGCCGTCCGGCATCACGGCAAAGGTCGTGACGGACGGCGAGGCCGCGTGGCTGGTTGTCTCCGGCGTTCCGACGGTTGCGAAGACGTACGAGGCCGTCTATCAGATTCGGGAGATGCGCACATTTGGCAAGTCGCGGCGCCAGGTACCTGGCACGACGATCCGCATCGTCTTCGAGGTGGGTGAACTGGCCGTGACAGACAGGACGGGCGGTGAGCCGGTCAATCCGGCGGTCGCGAAGAGCCGGTCCTTCACGGATCTGCCAGTCATCAATGCGGGAAGCGGAAGTCTCGCGGGGCTTCTCAACGTGACGATTCCGCAGAACGGGCGCCTGAGCGCGAAATACCGCGGATCGGAGGGCAGCGTTTCGCTGTCGTGCACACGGTGGAGCGCCTGCGATGAGGGAACCGGTGCGTTGACGGCGGAACTGACGGTTGCGCGCAAGCCCTACCGTCTGGTTGTCACGGCGTGGCGGGACGGGTCGGTCGGCTACGCCCTTGCAGGCGATCCGGCGCTGGCTGAGACGGTGTACGGGGAATGGAGAGGTGAAGCATGGAGTCGGACGAATCCGGCAACGCGGTGGGCGGGATGTTACACGGTCGATTGTCCGGTCAGGTCCGTTTGTCCGGAGTTGTCGGAATTCGTGCCGTCTGGGGATGCGTTCTTCACGGCAAAGATGAATACGACGAGTGCGGTGAATGCCGGCCGGATGACATATGCCGGGCGGTTGCCGGATGGAACGGCCTTTAGTGGATCCAGTGTCCTGACAGCAAAGGGAGAGGATGTATGGGCTCCGGTCTGTTATCGGTCATCCAGCAACTTCTTCACGGCTCTCGCTTCCGTGGGCGCGGATGCCGCGCAGGCGTATAGGGTCGATGACGAGCATCGAACGGTGGTAGCGGCTACGGGTATCTCCCCGTGCTGGCGGCATAAGGATGCCAGAATGCCCGAACTCAACTTCGATGTCGTTTACGACCTCTATGGGGCGTATTATGACGCCAAGGAAGATATTTCGTTGTGTGCGAGCGCGAAATTCGAAGGTGTTCAGCTGGCCTTTTCGGCGGCAGACGGTGAAATCGTCATTCCGGTCACCTTGACGGAGAAATCTGTGAAGCTTGACACGGCGGCTGGAAATCCGCACAAGGTGACGCTGTCGTTCGTCCGCAGCACGGGTCTTGTTTCAGGAAGTTTCCGCTGGATTCCGCCTGGGGCTGCGAAGGAGGTGACGGTCTCCTATAACGGCATCTTGCTTCCGGGGTGGGGCGGTTGCGGCGAATGTCAGCCGGGTGAGGTGTTCCGTCCTCTTGCCTGCGGCGCTTTCCGCTATTCTCAGCAGTATGGTTACGAGAAGAAGTCCGGTTCGCGGACGGTGACATCGCGTTTCTCCTATCAGCGGGGTGCGGCGATTTCCATTGGTGAAATCCCCGGAGACTGATGCCAGCGCGCTGGAGCTTCTCGCCGAAGTCGTCGAGGTCGAGCGCGCGGAGGAAGTTGTAGAGCGTCACGTAGCACGGCACCTTGTACTCATTACCTTCCCACTTTCATTCCACCCCATTCGACGACCGTAAAGCCCTTGCGTTCAAACGGCACCAGTGTCGGCGCGGCAATGGCGACCGGGCGGAGACTCGGGCGCCACGCCATGAAGATGCGCAGAACGCTGTCCGGTTTCGGCTCGATCTTCAGTTTCGCCGCCTGCTCATAAGCCTCACCTTGGAAGGTGATGACGTTGTAAGGATTGTCCTGCATCAGGGGGAGCCAGTAGACAATGAACTCGTTCGCCTCGCGGAATGTCAATCCCATACGAAGAAGCGTGTCGGCCAGGAAAGACGCCGTTTCAGCCCCCTTGACGCAATATCCCTGTGAGAAGTCCCATTTCGCATTCAACGCGCCTTCCCAATACAAGCAGTAGAACTGCTGTCCGTCCGCAAACGTCAGCGTTCCGTCTGGCGAAGCGACGAAATCCCGCCACCCGTCCCGACCATGGTTCGGATAGGTGCAGGTCAGCTTCCCTTGGAGGTCCAGCTTGACGCTACAGGACGTTTCCGTCTCCGGATACAGATAGACGACCGGCTTGCACGCCATTCCTCCCCATTTCAGGTAATAGGATCCATCGCACAACGCGTCCCTGCCCGACACAGCGTAATGATCGAAAATGACACGATAAGTCAGCAGACCGCCGCTCGTCTTGTAATCATAGAAGTCTGCATAAAGAGTATAGCCTCCCTCGTTCTTCAGGACCTGCAGCTGGGAAGACCCGCTGACCGAACGGCCTTCAATCCGCCCCGAAGCCTTCACCATACCGTTCAAGCCGACGGTGAATGCCATATTGTAATAATCCCAAACCACGCAGTTCATGCAAGAGATAAACCCTGCGCCACCCCATCCTTCCGCGTAGCCGGGAATCCGACCGAACTTGGAAAGCTTTGTCACCATTGTCCTCATCTGCGAATCCGTCTTGGCGACATTGCGCTGTCCAAGGACCATCCACTCGGAATAATAATCGCCAATCGAGCCCTCTACCTGATACGCGCCAAGAGGAGACTTAGGATAAATCGTCAGATCGCACCAGTACTCGTGTCTCGCGTCCATAAGGAACAGGTAGATCACCTCATCCGTTACGGCACACGAATAGCCGGACAAGTTCACCGACTTGCTACCGGACGGGAACTTGACGGACATCTTACCATTCTTGCCAACAGTCAGCGAAAAGGTTCCCGCAACAGCGGAGATATGACACCCGATGCCGAATACATCGGCTTCTTCAAGTAAGTCGAACCCCACATCCCCCCCATAGCTTCCGACTGCATCCGCGGGGAAAGGAAGAACCTCGACGGTAAAGGTCGCTTTCTCCGTCCAAGAACCTCTTTTAGCCGTCAGGGTCACGGTATAGACGCCTGCCTTGGTGGCAATTCCGGTCAATTGACAATCGCCGTACGAAGCTTCGAACCTCAACCCGGGGGGAAGCCCGCTCGCACTAACCGTCCACCCCCCTTCATACGAACAAATGTAACAATCTCGGCATACCGTAGATTCACCGACCCTGTACACATAGCTGGCCTCGTACTCAAGTCCGTCGAATACATAACTCTGAAGATTCGGAACGACGATTCGCAGGACCTTTGTCGCCATCGCACCGGACACGTTCTTCGCCGTCAGCGTGACGACACTCGTCCCCGGCTTCAGCTTCGAGGTATCGGCAATGACAAGCTCCGTGCCCGACAGTTTCACACCTGACGGCAACCCCCTAGCCGTCAGTTTCGGCACCGTCTGGCTGTCGACATCAATCCAGAATGAATCGGAGCCTTGCGTCGTATCGACGTTCCAGGTCTCATCCGCATCAATCGAGATGTAGGAATCTTCCCCTTTCGAAATGAAACGCGCATAGGCGGTTCTTTGTTCCTGGGCCATATCCCAATCAAAGACGACCTTCTGCGTTGGATTGCGATAATCCTTGTCGCCGTAGTTGAACGGCTCGTGAAAGTTTGAATCACAATACCATCCCGCAAAATAGTAGCCGCGCTTCGGAGCTACGGTCAAGGAGATCTTGGCTCCGACCTGGTAAATGCCGGAACCTTTGGCCGCGCCGCGGTAATCGTATCGGGAAACGGCCTGGAAACGGGCCGAACCATGATCCTGGACCAGGACGGTCTGACGGGCCTTGTACCCAAAATAGTCGGTGATCGAAATGCGGAACGCGCCCGCCTTGGTCGGCATGCCCTCAAGAGAGCCGCATTGGAAGGGATTGCGGTAGAGCTTGACACCGGACGGCAGGCCCGTCATGGACTTCACATGGAAGTCGTGATTGTCATTCACCCATTCGCCGACGGACAAGGCGCCAGGGGAGAAGACGGAACATCTTCCGTATTCGCCATCCTCCCACGCCTTCATCAAGGAAAGGTCGATGTCATCGAAGTCGCCGTTGGAACTGTTGTCGACATTCCATTCCTGAACGAGCGAATGCGTATATCCGCCCGTGTTCTTCGCCGTGACCGTCACATAGAAGACGCCGGACTTGGTGGGTCGGCCGCTGACCGTCCTCCTCGCGGCGTCGTACTTGAGTCCGGACGGCAGACCCGACACGGAAACGGATTTCACGGACGACCCGCTGTCAACCGTGAAGGCCCGCTTCTGATCAAGGGGAACGGCGGTCGAGACATCCACTCTCAGGCTGCCGCCGACCTGCAGCCAGTCTCCATCGCGAATGACATCCGCCTGCAGTCGGTCGGGAAGCGCGGCCAAAACGAGTGCGGCCAGCATGCTGACAATTCCGAATCTTGGCTTGATCTTCATTTCTTTTTCGTTCCCTCCTTCCAGTAACCAACGCAACACTCGGTGCGTAGCATAGTCCGACAAGTACTTTCTTGTGATTGGTTGGTAGTATAGCAGTTTTAATTCGGCTTGTACAGCTGGCTTCAGCCGAACACGCTCGTCAGCGACAACAGGCGATGTCAAGCAGCTCAGGCCGCGTCGGGAAACGCGAACTCGAGCTGGTCGGGCTCCTTCTCGGGAGGTTTGCGCGGACGCCCCGTGATGTTGCGGATGCGCTCCTCGCCGATCAGCGAGCGCAGGTTCGCGAGAAGCGGAAGCGTCCGCAGGCTCTGCTCCGTGCAGTTGTCGCGGATCGCCTTCACGATCCCCTTGAAGCGCGACGACGCGCGGAGGTAGCGCGTCACGAACAGGTACGCGACGACGCAGAGCGAGAAGACGTTCTTCAGCCGCCGGAACGTCCTCACGCGCAGCTTCTCCGGCGAGAACTCCTGCTTGACGGTCTCGAACGAACGCTCGACCTGCCAGCGGTTCCTGTACGCCTGCGCGGCGAGGATCGCGAGGCGCTCCATCTCCGACTCGTCCTCCAGCGCGTAGTCGGGGCAGTTGTTACGCACCGCTTATTATAGCGGAACAAACGAAAGGACGCCTTTTCGTTCC
>JAEDMC010000250.1 GCA_016303225.1 Kiritimatiellia bacterium | reverse complement strand
CACGGAGAGCCGTATGCGGGAAATCTGCACGTACGGTTCGATGAGGGGGCGGGCGCACCCTGCGGGGGCGTCTCGCCCTACTCTACTAGCGTTGATATAGTAATCGGTTTTATGATTCACTGCTCGCGATGAGAATTCGAAGGGTTGTTGACGCCGCCTCGCGTCGATGACGGACGCGGAAGGGCTCACGACCACCTACACTTACGATGCCCTCGGTCGCACCATCGCCGAAACCCGTCCCGGCTTCTGCGGCGCACTCCTCGTCACCTCCAACGAGTACAACACGGCGAACCAGCTCGTCGCCACGCGCACTTACGTGCTGAACGAAAATTCTACACCTACACCTGTTGCCGGGATAAGGTGTTGCCGGGATGAGGTATTGCAGGGATGAGGTATTGCCGGGATGAGGTGTTGCCGGGGATGAGGTTGACTATCTGCCGGAGGATAGGGTATACTGTCTTCGTTGCTTCAGGTGGTGTTTTGCATAACCCTGTAGGTTACAGGATTACGCCGCCAGTTGCAACGCTAAACATTCATCCCATTGCGAACGCAGTGAGCGAATGGGATTCTAATGAACGAATATATTACATATACACATGAAGAAAATATGTTTTACGGCTGGGGCGATGTTGCTTGCAGTGTCCGCTTTTGCGTCTGTCCCTCAGTTCGGTTTGAACGCCATCGGTGATTTCAGCCTGGTGACTTTGGGCAAGTACACGTTCTCAACTCCGGTGATGATAGATCTGGCGCCGACCAATGCCCCATCGACGAACGGAACATATGCCGTCAAGTGCCAGGTCATTTACGTTGACGGCGACTTGCAAGCTCCGACGAACGAATTGGAGCTTGAGAAACTGCGTCAGACTGGCGATTGGCTGACAGCGCAGCTGAAGGATTTTGTTGCCGACAACTACCGTGGTGCCGAATATGAGGACCTGGTTCGGCGTTATTATGAGGGTGCGATTGGCATTGATCTAGACCAGCAATTCCCCGCGTTTGTCAGGGAGCGGAAGGCGGAAGCCAATCTTGACATCGAAATTGTCAAGGTGCAGATTTTTGCCGAAGGCGATTTGCGCCGTGCGCTGATTGCAGTCCTGAAGGAATAAATCTTGATCATAGCCTTTTTTGCCGCATTATGATACTATGCAAGGGGTGGCAAAAGGGCTGATGATATGAGATTCTTTCTGACGCTTGGAACGCTGGCGGTTGTCGTGCCGGCGTTGGGTGGGATGCTGGTGATGACGCCGGCAGATGAAAAGAACGTCATTGAGGTGAACGACTTCATTGACGAACAGGTTGCGTTTACGAATTATGCCGAGACGGCGGAAATCGTAGCCTTCGAGCGAATGCCGCGGCGGAATCTCCTGCACAGCTGGAAGGGGTTGGGCGTCACGCTCCTGAAGACCGTCCGCTTCGAGCGCGAGGGCACGGCCGAATATTTTCGCCGGCAAGTCGGCTTCCTCGCTTTCCAGGAAGGCGCGGACGGCATTTGGATTCCGAACGCGAAGGACCTGCCCGCCAACTGGAAGGAGGCGCTGAAGCGCGGGCAGAAGGATCGCGAACTCCTCGACTATCTCGCCTCGCTGCGCGACAAGGCGGCGAGATCGGACGACGGACTCATCCGCATTGAGGCCAACCGCGTCACGTTCTTCTTCGGCTGGATGCCTGCGGCATGGGAAAACCTCGACTGCCTGCGGCTCGAGACTGTCGCGTGGGCGAAGCGCATGGAACAGCTTCTTGGATTGCCGGCGAAGGACCTGCCGGTCGACTACGAGCCGGAGATCAAGCCGGCCGGCGTCGACTTCCGTCCGTTTGATTCGCTACCAATCGAGCCGCAGCAGGAGAACTTGAAGGACATCTTCTCTTCCGTCAGACTGGGCGACGGATTGTCCTTCTCGGCGAATCGTCAGGGCTTCTCCATCACCTGGTCAACGACCAATGGCCCGACGTTGAAGCAATGGCACTTTCCGGGCGGGACGTTTGACTTCCGTCTTTACATCCCGGGCAAGAAGGCGGGCGAGTACCTGCCTTATCGGTTCCACTGCGATCTCGACCAGGTCTGGACGCAGCCGATGGCGCCGGCGACCGG
The DNA here is from genome assembly GCA_016303225.1 of Kiritimatiellia bacterium. Taxonomy (GTDB): domain Bacteria; phylum Verrucomicrobiota; class Kiritimatiellia; order RFP12; family UBA1067; genus UBA1067. Next base: position 1,246 of record JAEDMC010000250.1, on the reverse strand, counting down.
CCGCAGCGGCTTCCTCTTCGGCACGGACGCGCGGTTCAAGCCCTATTCGATTGCCTATGCCGCCTGGTGCCCGCGCGTCAATGTCCACCCGAACCTGCGCTCGTACGGTCCCGACTATCCGAATCCGCGTCCGTCTCTTTCCGTCAACGGCAATCGTCAGGGCAAGAAGGAGCTCGGCGGCTATCACGTGACGCTGAGTTTCAGCTGGTTGTCGTTTTACGGACTCTGGCCGGCGATGAAGGATGGCGTGCAGGACGTCTGGTACGTCGGCGTGGATCGCACGCCCGAATCGGCGTCGCCCGTCGTCGGTCGCATCGTCTGGCCGCGCGGCGCGTCGAGGCTCAACTTCAAGAAGTTCTCGTCCGGCATTTCGACCGGCGGCATCACCGGCATCTACAAGGAAGAGCTGGCGCGCACGTACGACGTGTGGATGCTGGGCTTCCGTGAGCGCTATTTCCCGTTTCCGCAGACCGACAAGCCGACTTATTACCGCGGCGAGCGCGCGAGCGACGAGATGTTCATGAACCGCGTCCTCCAGCCGATTCTCGATCTGAACGAGAACGCGTGGCAGGCGGTGTGGACGGACAAGGAGCACAAGCCGACGTTCGCGAAGTTGCCCGAGCGCGTGCAGTACGACATTCTCAAGAACCTGCCGCGGATGATCTACATGTCTCCGCGCGTCGGATTGCTGCGCCGCGACTATTTGCGCGATCGGTACGCCGGCAAGGAGCCGCCGGAGCCGCCGCCGAAGAAGGAGCCGGAGAACGCCGCGCCCAAGGCGCCGGATGCGGACTTTGACGAAGACGCCATTCAGCTGGACGACAAGGAGTTCTGAGCTATGAATACGCTTGCTCTTCTTCTTGGTGCCGCTTTCACCACCTGGTGGGTCGATCCCTATGGCGACGTTCCTTATCTCCCTGACGCGGAGCCCCATGGCGGTGTCGTCACCAACGTCCTTTCCTGTGCGGCCGCAAAGGGCGAGATCGAGACGATCTCGTTCTCCGTGCAGCCGTCGCGTGATCTCAAGAAGGTCGACTTCCGCCCCTCCGACCTGACCGGCCCGGGTGGCGCGAAGATTCCCGCCGCCTGCGCCGACTTCGCGCTCGTCAAGTGCTGGTATCGCGCCGGCGGACGTTGGCGGACGAGCTGGTGCGGCAACCATGGCAAGCCCGAGCTGATCAACGACCTCGTCCTGCACGACAACGATCTCATCCGCGTCGTCGAGGACGAGGACTACGCCAAGCGG
>JAEDMC010000044.1 GCA_016303225.1 Kiritimatiellia bacterium | reverse complement strand
CCCCCTTGCTTCATGAACTGAAAAAGTGTATAATACGCAACCAAACATCCAAAAACAGGAGTTAGAAGACAATGGCTAATACCAAAGGCGGACGCGCCGCCCGTAAACGTGATCGTCAGAACGCCAAGGCTCGCGAGCGCAATCAGACTTGCAAGGCGAAGCTTCATGACGCCCACAAGAAGCTCTTCAAAGCTGCGGACGCCAACAAGAAGGACGATGCCGAGAAGAAGTTTAAGGAGCTTGTCTCCGGTGCCGACAAGGCCGCGAAGAAGGGCATCATCTCCAAGAACAAGGCGAACCGCCTGAAGAGCCGCGCTCAGCTGAAGCTCAACAAGATGGCCAAGTAAGACTTTGGTCGATTGTTCAGATTGTTCGATTGCGTGATTGCCTTCGGGGAGTCGCCAATCGAATAGTTGCTTTAAGCCAAGCAGTCCGAACGATCGAACCAGCCGAACAATCTTTCAATCGAACAATCAAACGGAGGTTTGAAAAATGGACAAGAAGACTCTTCGCGACGTCGACCTCAAGGGCAAGCGCGTCGTCATGCGTGTTGATTTCAACGTTCCGATGGCCAAGGACGGCTCGGGCAAGATTACGGACGACACCCGCATCGTGGCGGCACTGCCGTCCATCAAGTACGTCCTCGAGCAGGGCGGTTCGCTCGTGCTGATGAGCCACCTCGGCCGTCCGAAAGGCGTCAAGCTCGGCAAGCCGGCGGACGAGGGCAATGCCGCGTTCACGCTGAAGCCGGTCGCGGAGGCGCTTTCGGAGAAGCTCGGTCTCGCGGTCAAGTTCGTGCCGGACTGCATGGCGGCCGATGATGTCGTCGCGGCGCTGAAGCCGGGCGAAGTCGCGCTTCTCGAGAACACCCGCTTCTACAAGGCTGAGGACGGCAAGGTGAAGAAGGACGACGAGAAGAAGGGCATCCATCTCACGGACGAGGAGTTCGCCGCGAAGAAGGCGGAGCTCAAGGCGCAGCGCGCCGAGATGGCCAAGAAGCTCGCTTCCTACGGCGACCTTTACTGCAATGACGCGTTCGGCACGGCGCACCGCGCCCATGCCTCGACCGCCGTCATCGCCGAGTACATCCAGCCTGCCGTCTCCGGCTTCCTGCTGGAGAAGGAGATCCAGTTCCTCGGCGACGCGGTCGAGAATCCGGTTCGTCCTTTCGTCGCCATCCTCGGCGGCGCGAAGGTCTCCGACAAGCTCGCGGTCGTGAAGGCGCTCCTCAACAAGGTTGACACGCTCATCATCGGCGGTGGTATGGCCTACACCTTCAAGAAGGCTCAGGGCATGAAGATCGGCTCCTCGCTCTGCGAAGACGAGCAGGTCGCCTACTGCAAGGAGATGCTCGAGGCCGCTGCGGCGAAGGGTATCAAGATCCTCCTGCCGGTCGACAACGTGGTCGCGAACAAGTTCCCGGAGACGAAGGATGCGTCCGACATCGAGATGAAGACACTTGAGGGCGACATTCCGGACGGCTGGATGGGCCTCGACATCGGTCCGAAGACCGTTGCGCTCTTCAGCGAAGCCGTGAAGGACGCCAAGACGGTTGTCTGGAACGGTCCGATGGGCTGCTTCGAGTTCGCTCCGCTCTCCAAGGGCACCTACGGCGTCTGCGAGGCGGTCGCGACGGTGAAGGCGAACGGCGGCACGTCGATCATCGGCGGCGGTGACTCGGTCTCCGCGGTCAAGAAGTCCGGCAAGGCGGCCGAGATGAGCCACGTCTCCACGGGCGGCGGCGCGTCCCTCGAGTTCCTCGAAGGCAAGGTCCTCCCGGGCGTCGCGGCGCTGACGAACAAGTAAGATCGACTTCGATGCAATAAAAAGAAACCGTCGCTTGACGCGGCGGTTTCTTTTTGTTCACTCAACTAGTAAACTTGTAACTGGTCTGCACTGAAACACTTGATAACCCTAGATTCGCGTCATCCAACTGCCGAATATAGGTTAATAGGGCTGCGAACAAGTTATCAACAATCGCGAAAATTGCGAAATATTGCAATATGTCGGCGTAAAATGTGGGTTGGAATCGGCGTAGGAGGGTTCTTTGTGAACAAATATTTTGCTATAATACCAATAAATGGAGTTCGTAGCCATAGATTTTGAGACGACGGGGTATGAGAACGGCGGAACCAATGAGCCGTGGCAGCTCGGCATTGCAGTCGTTGATGGGATAAAAATCGTCGAAACCCGCGAATTTTTCTTCGATGTGGAGGGTGCTCCGGAGCGCGCGCACGAGGCGGATGCACTAGGAACCTTGCAAAGCTCTTTCGAGACTTGGGCACCGCAATTGCTCGGACATCGCCTCGTTGCACATAACATTGCCTGCGAACGGACCATTCTGACGCGAACGGCACCGCTTACGAAGTGGGGACCATGGGTCGATACGATGAAACTCGCGAAGGCTCGCTATCCGCGGCTCCCGAGCTATGCGCTCGGCGACCTCTGCGAGATGTTCGGTCTCGTTCCCCAAATGGAAGGCCGCACCTGGCATGACGGACTTTACGATGCGGTCGCCTGCGCTAATCTTGCCAATTTTCTTTCGATATGATTATAGACGTCCATAGCCACGATTTCCCCGATGCCCTTGCCGCCCGTGCGATGAACGGCATGTGCCGCATGACCGAGGGTACGCTCTGGCCTTCCGGAGACGGCACCCTGACGAACCACCTCGATGCGATGGAACTCGCCGGAGTTGACAAGGCCGTGAGCTGTCCGATCGCCACCAAGCCGTCCCTCACGGACGGCATCATCCGCCGCGCCGTCGCCATTCGGGACGGCGAACTGGGCGCGCGGGCGCAGCGGATGATCATCCCGTTCGCCTCTGTGCATCCGCGTGATCCGGATGTCCGGGCGCACCTCGATCAGATTGCCGCCGCTGGACTGAAGGGCGTCAAATTTCACTGCTATTATCAGGACTTCTCCCTTGCGGACCGTTCCGTCTGGCCGGTTTTCGAGCAGATTCGCGACCTTGGTCTTGTCGCTCAGTGCCACTGCGGGGCGGACGTGGGCTGGCGTGATGTGCGTGGCCTGTGCGGGCCCGAGGAGATTGAGGTGCTTCTCAAGAATGTGCGGAGCCTCAAGCTCATCGCCGCCCATCTCGGCGGGTCGGACGGCTATCCGCCGCATGCGACGGACCGGATCCTCGAATGCGGCTGCTACATCGACACGTCGGTCCTGGCAAGGCGCTGGCACTATGACGAGCAGATGCGTCTCCTCCGTTCCTGGCCGACGGACCGGATTCTCTTCGGCACCGACTTCCCGTGGGTCAACTATACCGAAGCCATCCGCTGGGTGAAATCCGTCCGCGCCCCCGCCGACTGGCCCGCCCTCTTCGGCGACAACGCCGCGCGCCTGCTCGACCTCAGATTGTTTTGAACCTTTCGCAGGTTTTGGCATTTTCTGAGTTAGAATGGAACTTTACGAGGAGATCAAGGAGGATCGCGAAGCCGGCGCACGTCGGCTGGTGAACGAATATCGTTCCCGGCTGATGGGTATGGCGATGGGCCTGACGAAGTCTCCGCATGAGGCGGAGGACCTCGTGTTCCGCACTTTCGAGCGAGTGATCCTCAAGATCGACGATTACAAGCCCACCGGCTCTTTCTACTACTGGGTGTGCACGATCCTCGTCAATTTCCACCGGATGGATATCCGCAAGGCGTCCGTGCGTCCGAAATTCACCGGTGACGGCACGATTCCCGAGGTGGCCGTGCCCGAATCTCACGACATTTCGGATCAGATGGATTTTGAGATGACCGCCGAAGCCGTCCGCGCGGCCGTCCGCGAGCTCCCCGACAACTTCCGCGAAGTGGTGGTCCTGAAGTACTTCGACGACATGAGCCTCGAGGACATCGCGATGGTGACGGGGCTCAACGTCGGCACCGTGAAGTCGCGTCTTCACTACGCGAAGGAGGCACTCTACGCGAAGCTCCACGACACGGAGCTCTCCGCCAAGTTCACCGACCGCCTGATTCTCGCGACGCGTCGCCGCTCGTTCATGAAGTGGACGGTCGGCGCGGTGGCGATGTTGTTCCTCTGCACGGTGATCGCGGGCGTCGCCATTTCGTTCTCGTCCGGTTCGTCCGGCTTCGGCGGCGGGCGCTTCCGCGGCTATGGCGGCGGCGGGCATGTCCGTCGCGCGACGGATGTCGGCGGCGCGACCGTGACGGCCGATGCGGTCGAGCGCGCGATCGGCAACGGCCTCGAGTACCTCGCCCGCCAGCAGCGCGAGAACGGGTCCTATCCGGCCGCCTACGGCGAAAGCGCTGCGGTCCCGGCCCTCGCCGGCATGGCGTTCCTCGCGAAGGGACACTTGCCCGGCTCGGAGCCCTACGGCGACATGATCAACCGCGCGATCGACTTTGTCATTTCCTGCGCCGATATGCGCGACAACGCGCCGTTCAAGGGCTATATGGGCAACGCCGGCAATGGCCGCATGTACGCCCATTCGATCGCGACCCTGTTCCTCGCGGAGGCGAGCGGCATGGTCGACGACCGTCGTCAGGAGAAGATCGACAAGCTGCTGCCGCTGGCGACGAAGGTGATTCTCGACGCGCAGGGGCAGAAGAAGGGCAATCCCCAGCATCTCGGCGGCTGGCGCTATCAGCCCAACTCGAGTGACTCCGACCTCTCTTGCAGCGGCTGGGCGCTGATGGCGCTTCGCAGTGCGCGTCTCAACGGCGCGCAGGTGCCGCCGGCGGCGATCGAGAAGGCGGTTCTCTACATCAAGCGCAGCCAGAACGAAGGCTCAGGCGCCTTCTCCTACCAGAGCAATGGCGGCGGCAGCGGCGACACCCTGACGGGCGCGGCGATTCTCTGCCTCGAGCTCTGCGGCAAGCATCTCGACCCCGCGTCGATGAAGGGCGCGAAGTACCTTGAGAAGCGCTTCAGACAGGCCCTTTCCGGCGGCGGCGAGCGCTTCTACGGGCTCTACTACACGGCGCAGGGGCTCTTCCAGATCGGCGGACCCGTCTGGCGCGACTTCTCGACGTGGATGTACGACAAGTTCGTCCCCGAGCAGCGGGCGGACGGTGCCTGGACCGGCGCGGGCAACAACGGCAGCGACATTTTCTCGACGGCGATGACGATCCTGTCGCTCACCGTGCCGTATCGCATGCTTCCCATTTACCAACGTGACGAAACGGTTGATCCCGATTCGGAAAAGGAGACCAAATGACGACCGAAAAGCTGAAGGAAGACGATGTCGAACTCGTGGAGAAGCTCCACGTCAAGTATGCCGCGCTGAAGCGCGAGCTCTCGAAGGTGATCGTCGGCCAGGAGGACGTAATCGAGCAGACGCTGATCGCGGTCTTCGCGCGCGGCCATGCGCTCCTCGTGGGCGTCCCTGGCCTTGCGAAGACGCTCCTTATCAAGACTCTTTCCGACGTCCTCGACCTCGACTTCTGCCGCATCCAGTTCACCCCCGACCTGATGCCGGCGGACGTGACGGGCACTGAGGTCCTTGACGAGGACAAGCTGACGGGCGCGCACTCCTTCCGCTTCGTGCGCGGTCCGGTGTTCACCAACTTGCTCCTTGCGGACGAAATCAACCGCACTCCTCCGAAGACGCAGGCCGCGCTCCTCGAGGCGATGCAGGAGCACCGCGTCACCGTGGGCGGCGAGTCGCGTCCCTTGCCCGAGCCGTTCTTCGTCCTCGCGACGCAGAACCCGATCGAGCAGGAGGGCACCTATCCGCTCCCAGAGGCGCAGCTCGACCGCTTCCTCTTCAACATCGTCGTCGACTATCCGTCGCGGGCAGACGAGATCGGCATCTACCGGAGCGTCACGGGCGAGACGACGACCAGGCTCGAGAAGGTCCTCGACGCGGCCGAAGTCCTGAAGCTGCAGGAGGTTGTCCGCCGCGTGCCGGTCGCCGACCACGTGCTCGAATATGCGGCGGACCTCGTCCGCGCGACGCGTCCGAAAGAGCCGTCTGCGCCCGAGTTCGTGAAGGAGATGGTCGCGTGGGGCGCAGGCCCGCGTGCGGGCCTCTCGCTCATCCTCGCCGCGAAGGCGCGCGCGATCCTGCTTGGCCGTCCCTACGTGATCACCAAGGACGTCAAGGCGATGGCGCTTCCGGTGATGCGTCACCGCATCTCCACGACCTTCAACGCCGAAGCCGCGGGCGTCACCGCCGACTCCATCGTCGAGCGGCTCCTCGGCGAAATTAAGAGCCACGAAGAGCTGGACGTTTGAGAGGTTAAGCGGTTAAGCGATTAAGCGGTTAAGACATGGGCGGTTTGGCGATTAAGTGATAGATGTATGACAGAAATCGGGATAAAGTTGCGGAAGAAGAGCTTTGAATTTGCGCTGAGGATTGTCAAACTGGCACGTTTCCTTGAGACAGATAAGAAGGATTGGGTGCTCTCACGGCAGATTCTAAAAAGCGGTACAAGCATTGGTGCGAATGTTCGTGAGTCGAGGTTTGCCCAGTCGACGGCCGATTTTGTATCCAAGCTAACCATCGCGCGCAAGGAGGCAGAGGAGACAGAATATTGGCTTGAACTCTTAACTGCGGCTGAGATGATCTCAGAAAAGCAACGCATTTCTCTCGAGAAGGATCTTAATTGGATTATCGCCACTCTTGTAAACTCCGTAAAGGTCTCCAAGCGCTCACTTAAAACCGCTTAACCGCTTAACCCCTTAACCGCTTAACCTCTTAACCGCTTAACTCAGATGTCTGCACCTGCCTATATGCGTTGGCTTCCGCCTGAAGCAATCTCCAGGCTTGGGCGTCTTGAGTTTTCGCCGCATGGGACGGTCGACGGGTTCATCGCCGGCAAGCATCGGAGCGCGCGGAAGGGCGCGTCTGTCGAGTTCGCGGAGCACCGCGAGTACACGCCGGGCGATGACCTGCGCAAGCTGGACTGGAAGCTGATCGCCCGCCGGCAGCGCTACTACGTGCGTGAATTCATCGACGAGACGAACCTCCGCTCGACGATTCTCCTCGACACCTCGGGTTCGATGGGCTACCGCGGATCGGCCGCGGCGGACGGGTTCTCCAAGCTCGAATACGCCCAGCATCTCGCCGCGGCGATTTCCTATGTGCTCGTCCGCCAGCAGGACGCCGTCGGCTTCGTCGCCTACGACACGAAGGCGAACGTCGTGATGGCTCCGAAGGCGCAGCCCGCGCAGCTCCGGCGCATCCTGATGGAGATCGACAAGCTGCAGCCGGGCGGCGAGACGGATGCCGCCGCGGTCATGCACGAAGTCGCCGAGCGCGTCCCGCGCCGGAGCGTCGTCTTCGTCCTGAGCGACCTCTTCGGCGATGCGGATGCGATTGTCAACGCCCTCCACCACTTCCGCTACCGCCACGACGAGGTCGTGGTCATCCAGACGGTGGCGGACGAGGAAATCGAGTTTCCCTTTGCCGAGATGCTGCGCTTCGAGGATCCCGAGACCTCGCAGTTCATGAACGCAGACTCGTATGCGATCCGCAACGCCTACCTCGAACGCTTCAACGACTTCCTCGCGAAGATCCGCCGCGGCTGCGGCGAGATGCGCATAACCCACGAGCTCGTGAACACGAAGACGCCCTACGACGAGGCGCTGTCGGACATCCTCGTGCGCTACAAGGAGGTCGGGGGAAGAGGCTAGCTGTCGGACCTCGTTGTTTTAAACACAGAGGCACAGAGACACTGAGAAAACTGATGTGGCAATATGTCAAAAACCGGTACTCGGGTATGGCAACAAGATTCCGCTCTGGTTGTTTGGTTTCCTCTATTAAACAGGAGATCTTGAACTTATTTTGCATTTGGGCATTATGTAGACTAGAATGCCGTTTTTCGCTCCATTGATGTTGTTTGGGCTGATCGCCGCCGCCGCGCCGATTCTGCTGCACATGTTCCGCAAGCGCACCGCGCGGCGGATCGTCTGGGGCGCGTGGCAGTTTCTCGCCGAGTCGATGCGCCAGAAGCGGCGGCGCATCCTCATCGAGGAGATCATCCTGCTGGTGGTCCGTACCGCGATCCTCGCGCTCGCGGCGCTCGCCTTTGCGCGTCCGTTCCTCCCCGAAATGGGCTTCTTCGGCGGCGGCGAGAAGGACGTCGTCATCGTACTCGACGCCTCCGGCTCGATGAACCTCAAGCGGAAGGATGGCACCACGGCCTTCGAAGCGGCGGTCGAGGAGGCGCGCGAGCTCATCGACCGCGCGCCGCACGGCGTTTCGTTCGGGCTCGTCCTCGGCGGACGCGACGCGGAGATCCGCACGGCGACGCCGTTCAGCGCGAAGCGCGAGATCCTGAAGCTGCTCGAAGACGTCAAGGCCGGCAACGAGACGATGGACGTTCCGCGCGCGCTCGAGGCCGCGGGCGAGGTCCTGTCCGGCGGTAGTCATGTGGACAAGGAAGTCATTCTCTTCGGTGACGGTCAGGCCTACGGCTGGCGGGCGGACGACGTCAACGCCTGGCGCCGCGTCGAGAAGGTGTTCTCGAACTTCCACCGCCGTCCGCCCGTCGTGTGGCGCACGCTGGAGCGTCCCGAGGGCGTCAAGAACGCCGCGATCGCGTCCGTCATCCCGTCGCGGCAGATCTTCGGCACGGACCGTCCCGTCACCTTCTCCGTCACCGTCGTCAACTCCGGCTCCACGCCGTTCTCGCCGGGCGAGCTGTCGCTTACGGTGGACGACAGGCGCCTCGCCTCGCAGCCGGTCGGGCAGGTCCTGCCGGGCCTGTCGCGGACGATTCCGTTCACCTGCTCCTTCACGAACAACGGCCCGCACACCGTCATCACGGCTCTCGCGGGCGAGGACGACATCCTCTCCGACAACGTGGTCACGAATCCCGTCCAGGTCATTGACGAGCTCAAGGTGTTGCTCGTGAACGGCCGCCCCGGCTCGACCGGCTTCGAGCGTCCGACCGCCTACGTCGAGGCCGCGCTGCGTCCCGAGATGAAGGACGACAAGACGACTTTCCTGGTGAAGCCGGTGAGCATCCGTCCGGCCGAGCTCGAGACCACCAACACCCTTTCGGACGTCGCAGTCACGATCCTCTGTGACGTCCCTTTCCTTTCCGAGAAGGCCGCGGACAACCTCGCGCGCTGGACCTCCGAAGGCGGCGGCCTGCTCGCCGTGCCCGGCGAGCGTGCGGCGTCCGCCGGCTTCTACACGAACTGGACCTGGAAGTCCCAGGCCGTCATGCCGGCGGCGTGGACGAACTTCGTGAAGTCCGCCGAGGACACGAAGCCGCCGCTCTTCGAGGGCGCATCGATCGCGGGGCGGATGCTCTTTGACGAGAAGGGGATGGACACCAACCGCGCCTCCGTCGTCTCGCGCATGAGCGACGGCGAGCCCGCCGTGGTAACCGGCGCGTTCGGCCGCGGGCGGATCGGCATGCTCGCGATGCCACTCGACCTGGAGTGGACGAGCCTCCCGGCGCGTCCGACCTTCGTGCCGTTCGCGCATGACGTCGTCTATTCGCTTTCGGCCCGTCGGAGCGTCGCCGACACGATGGCCCTCGCCTGGAATGCCCGCGAGGGCGACGTCGCGCCGCTCACGGCCAATGAGACAGATGACCTGATGACACGCGTCGACCTCTCGTTTGCGCGGCTGAAGGACGACGTCTCGGCCGCCGTGATGGGCCGTGGCTTCGGCGTCGAGATCTGGCGTCCGCTCGCGATCATCGTCCTACTCCTGATGTTGATCGAGGTGCTCCTCTGCCGCTACATCGACAACTCCCGTGCCGGCGAGGGACAGCGTCCGCGCCGCTCCGTTGCCTGCCTCGTCTTGCGCATTCTCGCGGTGCTCGCGCTCCTCTGGATGCTTGCGCACGTCATCTGGGTGCACGACCGTACGCGCAAGGTCTCCCGCAAGGTCGCTCTTTTGGTCGACCACTCGCTGTCGATGCGGCGCCACGGACGCAACGAGGACGGCTCGACGAACACCTTCACGCGGCTGGATGTCGCGACTAACGCTGCGGCCCGGCTGGAGACGGCCCTCTCGGGCAAGTACGACATCGAGAGCTTCTCCTTCGGCGACGAGGTCACCGACTTCGCCGCCGCGTTGGAGGAGGTCCGCGCGCGGATTCCGTCCGAAGAGCTCGCGGGCGCGGTGTTCGTGACCGACGGACGGCCCACGGCCGGCGCAGACGTTGAGGCTGTCTCGCGGCTCTTCGCCCGCCAGGGCGCGAAGATCTCGTCCGTCATCGTCGGCAACGTCACCAACCGTCCCGACCTCGCCATTCAGGAAGTCTGGGCGCCCGAGAGCCTCTTCCTCGGCGAGAAGGTGCACGCGCTCGTCACATTGCGGGCCGAGAAGCTCAAGGGCACGAAGACGGTCGTCCGCTTCCTGCTGGGCGACAAGGAGCTTGACCACAAGGACCTCGAGATCGATTCCGACGAGTGGACGAAGGACTTCCGCTTCTCCGACGAGCCGAAGGAGAAGGGCACGTTCCACTACCGCGTCGTCGTCGAGTCGCCCGACCGCGACTTCGAGAAGGAGAACGACGTGTGGCCGTTCGATGTCGCCGTCTCGGATGACCGCACGAACGTGCTGATCGCCGACCGGCGTCCGCGCTGGGAGTTCCGGTACCTGCGCAACCTCTTCTACGGACGCGACAAGTCCGTCCACCTGCAGTACGTCCTGACCGAGCCGGACCGTCTTGCGGGCGAACAGAAGGTGCAGCTCGCGGCTGCGGACGCGACGCGCAAGTTCGGTGACGCCGAGGCGGGCTGCCTGCCGTCCGGACGCGACTCGTGGCGCAAGTTCGACGTGATGATCTTCGGCGACCTCGACCCCGAGCTGATTCTGGACGAGGAAGTCGCGGACATCCGCTCCTGCATCGAGGAGCGCGGCGCAATGGTCGTGTTCATCGCCGGCGGCAAGTATATGCCGCTCGCCTACGCGAAGGGACCGCTCGCCGAGCTCCTGCCCGTTTCGCTCACGAACGCCGAGGGACGCGTCGCCGCCACCTGGCATCAGGGCCGCTTCGGCTTCTCGGTGACCGGCGCGGGCTACGCGCACGAGATCATGTCCCTCTCCTCAAGCGACGCGGAGAATGTCCGCATCTGGGAGTCTGGCTGCGAGTGGAACCGCCGGCTGGACGGCCTCACGCTGAAGCCGGGCGCAGAGACCCTCGCCTTCGCGAGCGACTCGAGTGCCCTCAAGGCCCCGCTCCTCGTCGTGCAGCACCGCGGCCGCGGCAAGGTCGTCTTCCTCGCGAGCGACGAGACGTGGCGCTTCCGCTACCGCATCGGCGACACCTATCACCACAAGTTCTGGGGCAACATGCTCGCGTGGGGTTCGGGCGTCAAGCTGCGCGACGGCAACGCGTTCGCGCGCATCGGCACCGAGCGTCTCCATTACGCGCCGGGCGAGCCGGTGAAGATCTGCGTGCGCCTTTCTGACGCCGACAGCCTGCCGATGGACGACCTGAAGGTGACCTGCACCATCACCAACCCGAACGGCGAGAAGCGCGAGCTGGCGCTCCTGAGCCGCAATCAGGCCAACGGCAGCTACGAGGGCGTCTACGAGGAGACGTCCGTCCTCGGCGACTACCATGTCGAGGCGACCTGCAAGGATGCGCAGGCGAAGCTCGGGGACAAGTGGCCCAAGCCGTTCGTGACCTCCTTCGCCGTGAAGAGCTCCTTCGCGCCGGTCGAATACACCCACCAGTCGAGTGACCGCACGGTTGCGGACGAGATGGCCAAGTTCACTTCCGGCTCGGTCGTGATGCTCTACGACGCGACCAACGTCACCTTTACCTTTGCCTCGTCGACGACGAACCGGTTTACGTCTACCACCAACCATCTACCAACTACCACCAACCGACTACCATCTGCCAACTACCAACTACCAACTGACTTCGGCTCTGGCCGAAGCGAAGTGGTGGACCATGTCGAAAACCACATTTGGGATCATCCGCTCGGCTTCATCGTCATGGCTGTGGCGCTCATACTCGTCTGGATCCTGCGCAAGCGGAGGGGCCTCATATGATGTCGATACCGTTTAGCGTCGGCAAGCTTCTGGAACGTGCGATCGCCCGCGTGCGGCGACTGTATCTCATTCGCGGACTTTCCGTCGTCGGCGTCGTGTGGCTCTTGGCGATTGCGGCGGTGATGGTCGTCGATTCGCGCATCGTCATCTTCGATGATCGCATCCGCTATGCGATGTCCGCTGGCGCGTTGCTGCTCGCGCTTCTGACGTCCGTGTTCGTGCTGGTGATTCCGCTCTGTCGCCGGCTGGACTTCGGGCGCATGGCCCGGCTCATCGACGCACGTCATCCCGAGTTCGAGGAACGCTTCTCGACGCTGGTCGAACTGTCCGCGTCCGATCCGAACAAGGCCGGCTTTTCCGCCGCGCTGTTCGGCAAGGTGGGCGAACTCGCCGAGCAGGACCTCGGCTCGGTCGACCTCGCGCACGATTTCTCGGCGAAGGCCGCGCTCCGCCGGCTCGCCGTCTTCGCGGCGCTCGCCCTGACGCTCGTCGTCGGCATCGCGGTCTCGCCGCAGCTGGTCGGACGTCTCTTCGTCCGCGCCGTCGCGCCGTGGGTGGACATCGGCAATCTCTTCGCGAACGACATCGTCGTGAAGCCCGGCGACGTCGTCGCCCTCTCCGGCACGGTCATCAAGATCGAAGCAAAGGGAAACGAAGATTCCGCCGTTCGCCTTTCGTCTTCGACTTCACCTTTCTTCATCCGCATCTCCCGCAAGACGTCCCTCGGCTGGAGCGCGGAGACCGTCGAGGCGATGCCGAACGGCGTCTACGAGACGACCGCCGACCCGAACGAGCGCGAATGGCGCTATCGCGTGAACGCGGGTCCGGCCGTCACGCGCTACTACCATATGCGCGTCTCGATGATGCCGAAGTACGACCTCTTCCTCGCGAAGGTGACGTATCCCGACTACACCGGACTGCAGCCGCTCGTCGTCTCCAACGGCGACGTCGGCGCGATCGGGGCGATCGAGGGTTCGCGCGTGAACTTTGACCTGCGCGTCTCGGATCCGGACACAATCGCCGACTTCAAGATCGGCAACGAGGAGGTCTTTGAGCACGTGATGGTCTCGAACAAGACCGTCAACTGGTCGCTGGATCTCGTCAACCGGGACGGCTTCCGCGCCGAGAAGGGGAGCCATCCGCTCGCGAGCTTCATCGACCAGCCTCCCGCCGTGGTGATTGAGAAGCCGACCGGCACGCTGCGCCTGCCGCCGCACGCGAAGATTCCCGTCGAGATCACGGCGAACGATGACATCGGTCTCGCGGAGGCCTACTTCCGCGTCTCGATCGACGGCGAACCCTGGACCCGTCACTTCGGCTCGAAAATTCCCCTGACCCCTAACCCCTCAACCCTAAACCCTGCGTTCGTCAGAACGATGGCTGAAGTCGACCTTTCGCTTTACGACCTCATCTTCGCGAAGAACATTCGCTTTGACGTGGTCGTCTCCGACGCCTGCCCGGCCGAGCTTGGCGGACCCCACTCGGCGACGTCGATGCCGTTTACGGTCCAGTTCGCGGCCAACGAGGCATCCTGGGAGCTGCAGGAGCTGAAGAGCGAGGTCACCCAGGCGCAGCGCGACCTCGACGAGGCGCGCAAGCGCCTGAACGATGCGCAGAACCTGGCGCGTCAGGTGCGGGACACGCTGCGCCGCGAGCAGAAGGTTTCCGAGAACACCGAGAAGCAGAGCGAGCGTCTCGCGCACGAGCTCACCCAGGCCGAGAAGCGCATCGAGGAGCTGCGTGACGACTTCCTCGCCGACGAGCGGTTTGCGCCGCTGACGCGTCCCCTCGACCGGATGCTCGAAGAGACGCTGAAGCCCGCCCTGGAGGCAATCGAACAGGCATCCTTCCGCGAACGCAACGAGCGGGCGGAGGCCGTGGACGACGTCCTGCCGGAGATGGAGAAGGCGCGGCAGGAGGTGGACGACTTTGCGAAGCAGCTCGAAGATCGCGCGAAGAAGGTGGACGCCTTCGAGAAGGCGAAGGACCTCGCCGCACGGCAGGAGGCGCTCGCGAAGGCCGCCGAGGAAATCACGTCGGAGCGTCCCCTCGACACAGCGAAGCTCGAGGCGTGGAAGCGTCTCGAGGAGGCTGCGATGCAGAAGGCCGACGAACTCGCCCGGCAGAACCCCGACTCCGACTTCTCCGAGGCTAAGCGCAAGATGGAGACAGCCGCCCGCGAGATGGCCGCGCTGAAGCGGGAGCTGGACGCGCAGAAGGCCGAGGGCGAACGCATGAAGCGCGAGGCCGACGCGGCGAAGGCCGCGGCGGAACGAAAGTTCGGCCTGCAGGCGCAGGAGCTCGCCCAGGCCGCGGCCGACCAGCAGCGTGTCGCCGAGGCGCTCGCGCAAACGAATCTCGCGTCCGCAGCACAATCTCAGCAGGCCGCCGAACGGCACCTGAAGAACGCCGAGTCGCTTCCCGCCGTCAAGGCCCTGCAGGACCTCGCCGCCGAAGCGACGAAACTTGCCAAGGAATCCCAGCAATCGAACAATCCGAACAATCGAACAGTCGAACAATCGCAGGAGCTCCAGCGTGCCGCCGCCGAGGCGACGAAGGCCGAACAGGCGCTTCGCGAGGCGCTGGCGAATCCGACGAACAAGGTCGACGCCCAGGCGCTCGAAGACCTTGACCAGAAGCTGCGCGCCGAGCTGCCGAAGCAGCAGGCGGCGCTGGACGCCGCCAAGGCCGAGCGGGATCAGGCGAAGCTTGAAGCTCAGGCCGCTGAGGCGGCGAAGAAGCGTGAGGCGGAACAGGCGAAACTGACGGACGACCAGAAGAAAAAACAGGCTCAGGCGCTGGCCGCCGCGGCCGCCGATCAGAAGAAGGCCGCCGAAGAGCTTGCGAAGGGCAAGCCGCAGAATGCCGCGTCCGCCCAGCGTTCGGCCGAGAACAATCTGAAGCAAGGCGGCGCGACCGAAGGCACGAAGGCCCTTCAGGAAGCCGCAGAGAAGGCCGCCGAAGCCGCCGCGAAATCCGCGGCCCAACGGCCTGATCAGCCTCAAACGTCAAACGTCAAACCTCAAACTTCAAACCTCCCCACCCTCAAGAACGCGCAGGCCGCGCAACAGGCCGCGGCTGAGGCGCTGAACAAGGAACGCGAACTGCGCGAGGCAATGGCGAAGGGCGAGAAGACGGCGGACGATCTCGCGGCGCTTGACCGTGCCAACCGTGAGGCGGCTGCTGCCGCTGAGCAGAAGCTGGCGGCGGCGCAGGCCGCCGACAAGGTCGCTGATCTCGCGACTGCGGCGAAGGCACAGGCCGAGGCGCAGCAGGCGCTGGACGAGGTGGCGGCGACACGTGCCGAAGTGGCGAAGAAAAGGAGAAGCGGCGACAAGCCGCTTGATCAAAAGCATCAGTCCGCCCTCGCCGAAAAGACGAAGGCCGCCGCGAAGGCGGCGAACGAGGCGAACGAGGCGCAGAAGGCTGTCGAGGACCTGCTGAAGCGCGGTGACGCGACGGAAGGCACGAAGGCGATGCAGCAGGTGGCGGACAAGGCGGCCGCCGCATCGCAGAAGGCGCCGCATGACGTCGGTCGCGCGGAGCGTGCGGCGGCGGCGCAGCGTGCGGCGGCGCAGGCGCTGCAAGAGGAAAAGGCTTTGCGCGAGGCGATGGCCGCCGGCGAGAAGACGGCTGCCGACCTTGAGGCGCTGGACCGTGCGACGCAGGCCGCGGCGAAGGCGGCGGAGGATGCCTTCGACAAGGCGGAGAAGGAAGCTGCCGAGGCCGACCAGCTCGCCGGCCGTCAGAACGACGCGCAGAGCCGCGAACTTGCGGCGGCGGCGAACGACCAGCAGCGCGCGGTGACGGCGATGAAGCAGGCCGCGCAGAAGCGTGCCGAGGAAGCGAAGTTCAGGGCCGCCAAAAACACGAATGCTGCGGAGGCCCGTGCCCGCGAGGCGCAGAACTTGGAGCGTCAGGCGGCGGAGGCGCAGCGCGCCGCCGAGGACCGTCTGGAGCGCGGCGAGGCGACGGATGCGGTCAAGGCGATGCAGCAGATGGCGACGACGGCCGCACGCAACGCTCGCAAGGCGCCGCAGACGAAGGAGAAGTTCGATCTCGCGGCGGCGGCCCAGCAGGCTGCGACCGAAGCGCTGAAGAACGAGCTGAAGATCCGTGAGGGAATGCGCAAGGGCGAGATGACCGAGGACGATCTCGCTGCGCTTGACGAGCAGCTGAAGGAAGGACTCATTCAGATGGCCGGACAGAGGACGCAGTCCGCGCGCACGGCCGCCGAGGCGGCGGTGCAGAAGGCGAAGGAGGCTATTGGTTCGGAGGACGAGCCGGAGGTTTCGCGTCTGGCGGACGCCGCGCTGGATGCCGTGCGCGACGCGGTGTCGTCGGCGCTCTCGGAAAGCAAACTGGAAGGCAACGACCAGCGGGCGGCGGAACTGAGGAATGTCGAGGACGCGCTGGATGCCGTCGACGCGGAAACGTCCGAAGCTGAGGCGTTGGAAAACCGCATTCTCGGTCTCCAGCAGTCCGCCAAGGAAGCGCTTGAACGCAACGACCGCAATCGTGCGGCCAACCTCCAGAAGGAAATCGCCCGGGCGCAGGCGCGCGCAACTGATGCCGTCGACGGCGAAGACGAAGTCGCCGCGCGTTCGGCTGCGAACGCCGCGCAGGAGAAGGCGGATGAGGCGCTCGCCAAGGCCGTCCAGAACTGGAACAACGAAACGCGTGCGGTGGCCGTCGCCGCGCAGCAGGCCGCGATTGACGCCGAGCGCGAGGCGCAGTCCGAGGCCCGCGCCGTCCGCGCCATGGACAAGCTTGCCGCCGCCGAAAAGACTGTCGCCAGCGCAGCCGCCGTTAATCGTCCTGATCAGATAACGTCCCCGTCGTCCGAACCCGCCGAGGCAGGCGACGCTCAGGCCGCTTCCGAAGCTGCTGTCGAGGCGTCCGACGCGATGGACCGCGAAGTCAGCGCGCAGGCGGCGGCGCTCGGGATGAGCAAGAAGAGCTCGTCCAACCAGAACCAGCAGGGTGCTGGCAAGGAGAAGGGCGACGAGGAGAACAAGGGCGGCGGCGGAGGCGGCGTGTCCGAAGAGGTGAAGAAGCTGGCGAAGGAGCTGCAGCGCAAGGACAATCCTGATTTCTTCAAGAACCTCTTCGCGCGGCTCGGGTGGTTCAAGATCCGCGACATTTCGAAAGACGGGCTGGGAGCCCGCGACCTCAAGGACGTCCCGCGCGAATACCGCGATCTCGTCCGCCGCTACTTCCTCAAGCTCTCCGAGGAGAATCCCAGCTCCGAAGGTCGCTGACGCAGGTATTTCCACGTTAATTCGGTTTC
>JAEDMC010000043.1 GCA_016303225.1 Kiritimatiellia bacterium | reverse complement strand
CGACAGTCTGCCGCAACCGTGGCGACGGGTTCGGGTTCGCCGTGATTCGGTTCGGGTTCGGATAGTCTGCCGCAACCGTTCGCCGTCCGACGGGGCAACCGTGCCGACGGGTTCGGATAATCTGCCGACGGTGACAGGTTCGGGAACGGTGACGGGTTCGGCAACAGTCAAGGCGACAGGGCGACGGGTTCGGAACGGTCACGGGTTCGGCAACCGTGCCGACAGTCCCGCCGACAGGTTCGCGCCAAATGCGCCGCAACCGCCCGCCGTGGCGTTCCCGTGCCGTTCCTGTGCGCCGTGGCGTGATTCGGTTCGGCAACCGTGGCGACAGTCTGCCGCAACCGTGGCGACAGGTTCGGGCGGGCAACCGTTCGCCGCGTCCCGTTTCCACCATGCCGCCGACAGTCTGCCGACGGTCAAGGCAACGGGGCAACCGCCAACGGGTTCGGCAACCGTTCGCCGTCCCGCCGTTCGGGCAGTCTGCCGCGCCGTTTGCGCCGCCCTTGCAAGGGCATTTAACGCGCCTTGAAACCGTGCCGCCGACAGGTTCGGAACGGTCACGGGTTCGGACGGGCGACAGGTTCGCCACCATGCCGCCGACGGGTTCGGGCGGGCAACCGTGGCGACAGTCTGCCCGCAACCGTTCGCCGTCCGACGGGGCAACGGGTTCGGGTTCGCCGTGATTCGGTTCGGGTTCGGATAGTCTGCCGACGGGTTCGGAACGGTCACGGGTTCGCCACCATGCCGCCGACAGTCTGCCGACAGGTTCGCGCCAAACGCGCCGCGCCGTTCCTGTGGCGTTCCTGTGCGCCGTGGCAACCGTCACGCCGTGGCAACCGTGGCGACAGTCTGCCGCAACCGTGGCGACGGGTTCGGGTTCGCCGTGATTCGGTTCGGACAATCTGCCGACAGGTTCGGACGGTTCGCGCCACCATGCCGCCGACAATCTGCCGACGGTGACAGGTTCGGGCGGGCAACCGTTCGCCGCGTCCCGTTTCCCGCGTCCCGCTTCCACTATGCCGCCGACGGGTTCGGCAACCGCCCGCCGTTGCGGTTATGTTCAAGGCAAATCAAACCCCGTCAAGGTTTATCACACCTCATCAAACGAAACGCGGGTTTATTTCGTGAAGGTTCGGCAACGGGCAACCGCCCCGCCGCCCGCGCCCGTTGCGGCAATAAACGCAACCCCGCCGCGTCCCGTTTCCCGTCCCGTTCCCATGCCAAACAATCCCGCGAATTTGTCCCGCGTCCCGCCATAATCCCGCCCGCGTCCCGCTTGTCCCGCGAATATTCGCCGCGCCCTGTGCCGTGCGGATTATACGAGAATATTCTGAAATTATACGGGAATTAAGCGGGACAAATGCGGTTTTTGTCCCGCCTTGCTTCGCTTGTTCCCGCAAATTACCAACAATTCCCACATACAGGGCTACCACAAAAAACCGCCAAAAAAATACGCCCGCCGTGTCCCCGCCAACTCTCCGACGAAAGAGTTAAAGTTTCATCAGCCGTGAACGGCGGGCAATGTTTCGCGCTTCCGTTTCGCCGTCCGTGATTATGTCGGACGGGTGACGGGTTCGCCGCCTGTTTCGTTCGCCGTAGTCTAGTCTAATCCGTGGTAAGTCAAGCCTATTCCCGCTTATCGGCGCAACAGAAAAAACGCCGCCCGCCGTCTTTTCTGCCCTTGCCCGTGTTTGTCCGCGCCGCGCCCCTTGTCCCGTTTGCCCGCGTGAAAATACCACCAAAAACCAACAGGCAACGCCGCGCCCCTTGTTTTACGGGGTTTTTGATTTTATACCATAAAGCCCCCTCGCCCGTCACCCTCACACCCGCTTCTCCCGACCCAAAGCGTTCCCAACACGACAAGGTTCGCTTTACTCAT
The DNA here is from genome assembly GCA_016303225.1 of Kiritimatiellia bacterium. Taxonomy (GTDB): domain Bacteria; phylum Verrucomicrobiota; class Kiritimatiellia; order RFP12; family UBA1067; genus UBA1067. The sequence continues at coordinate 15,354 of JAEDMC010000043.1, read as the reverse complement.
ACCGCAGGCAGTCGATGGGATTGAGCTTCGAGGCCCGATAGGCCGGATAAAACCCGAAAAACATGCCGACAAACGCCGAGAACAGGAAGGAATAGAGCGCGGACGAGACCTCAATCATGATCGGCCAATGGTTGATTTCGCCGATCATGTGGGCCGTGAAGATGCCGACGCCGACACCGATCGCCCCGCCTACGGTCGAAAGAACAACCGCTTCGATGACGAACTGGGAGAGAATCATAAACGGTGTCGCGCCGATGGCCATGCGAAGGCCGATCTCCTTGATGCGCTCGGTAACGGAGACGAGCATGATGTTCATGATGCCGATGCCACCGACCAGGAGCGAAATCGCCGCGACAGCCGTGAGGAGAATCGTCATCAGCGAGGAGACGGACCCCATCGTGGCCATGATCTCCTTCGTGTCGCGGATCTCGAAGTCGTCGTCCTGATAGTCGGGCAGATTGTGCCGCTGGCGAAGGAGCGCCGACACCTCGCGCGTCGCCTCCTCCACGTCGTCCATGTTGACGAGCGAGAGGTTCATCATGTTGATGGAACGGAACTTCGAGCGCTGAAGGACGCGTCCGACCGTCGTGTAGGGCGCCATCACCGTGTCGTCCTGGTCCTGTCCCCAGCCGTTCGCGCCCTTCGACGCGAGGACGCCCACGACCTTGAACGGCATCGCGCCGATGCGGATTGTCTGTCCGATCGGATTCTCTTCGTCGTCGAAGAGCTGCCCCTGCACGGTCGTGCCGATCACGCACACGCGCGAATAGTTGCGCTCCTCGTCCTCGGAGAAGAACCGTCCCTCGCCGACCTGCCAGTTGCGGACGTCGGGCATGTCGCTCGACACGCCCGAGATGCGACAGCTCCAGTTCTTGTTCTGGCGAATGAGCTGGCTGTTGACGTTGACCGCCGGCGAGACGTACTTGACGAGATAGCCGAGCTCCTTGCGAATCGCCTCCGCATCTCCCGCCGTCATGGTCTGCCCGCTGCCCATGCCGGTGCGGACCGCACCCTGGCGGTTGCGGTCGGGAAACACCATCATGAGGTTGTTGCCCATCGACGAGATCTCGTTGAGCATCATCGTCGACGCGCCCTTGCCAATCGCCAAGACCGCGATCACCGCCGCAATGCCGACGATGATACCGAGGCAGGTGAGGAGCGCCCGCGTCTTGTTGCGGAGAATCGCGAGAATCGCGACCTTGAAGATCATCCCGAAGTTCACGCGAGCGCCTTTCTGACGAGCTCGGCAACCTCTTCCGTCGTCTTGCGCTTGCCGCCGTCCGCCTTGTCGTCCGTCATGACCTTGCCGTCGCGCATGACGATGCGACGCTTCGCATAGGCCGCAATGTCGTCCTCGTGCGTCACCATCACGATCGTGATGCCCTCGTTCGAAAGCTCGGTGAAGAGGTTCATGATCTCGATGGAGCTCTTCGTGTCGAGATTGCCAGTCGGCTCGTCCGCGAAGAGAACCGGCGGCTCGTTCATGAGCGCGCGCGCAATGGCGACGCGCTGCTGCTGTCCGCCCGAAAGCTCGGACGGCTTGTGCGTGCCGCGTCCGCCCAAGCCGACGCGCTCCAGGAGCATGAGCGCACGCTTCCGGCGCTCGCGCCGCGTGAGGCGTCCCATATAGAGGTCGGGCAGCTCCACCTGCTCAATGGCGCTCGTCCGCGGCAACAGGTTGAAGTTCTGGAAGACGAAGCCGAGCTTCTTGTTGCGGATGACCGCCAGCTCCTTCCGCGACCGCGCGGCGACCTCAAGTCCGTCCAGCATGTAGCTGCCGCTCGTCGGCGTGTCCAGGCAGCCGAGGATGTTCAGCATCGTCGACTTGCCCGACCCCGACGCGCCCATGATCGCGACGAACTCGCCCTCGTCGATGTCGATTGACACGCCGTCCAGCGCATGCACCGGCTCCTCGCCCTGCGCATAGATCTTCTTCAGATCCCGAATTTCTATCAGATGCGACATCTTATCAGGACTTTAGACGGGAGACGGAAGACACGATTTCAAACCTCAAACCTCAAACTTCAAACCTCAAACTCACTTCTTCGGCTCCGGTGCGGTTCCCTTGTTCTTGCCTCTCTGCGGGAACTTCTGCTTGAACGGATTCGTGGTCTCGTCGTCCTTCTTCGCCGCGAGCGTCGCCGCGGTTTCGTAGCCGATCACGACGTCCTTGCCCTCGAGCTCGTCATGTCCCTTGATCTCGACGTTCGTCGTGTCGGAGACGCCCTCCGTGACGACAATCGGCTTCAGCTTGCCGCCTTCGCCCACGATCCAGAGCTTCCGGCCGCGCGGCAGCTCGCCCTCCTCGCGGTCCTCCGGCTTCGGACGGAACCGAAGCGCCGCGGCGGACACGGTGATCGCGTTCTCCGCGCGCGCCGTCTCGATCGACAGGGTCGCCGTCATTCCGGGGAACAGCATCTCGTCCGGATTCTCCGCCTCGATGATGATCGGGTAGGTGACGACGTTGTTCGTCGTCGTATGCGCCTTGCGGATCTGCTTCACCTTGCCCTTGAACTTCCGCCGGTAGGCGTCGGCCGTGAACGTCACCTCCTGTCCGATCCGGATGTTCCCGACGTCCGACTCCGGCACCGTCGCCTCAACCCAGATCACCTGCAGGTCTTCCGCAATCGTCAAGACCGGCACCGCGTTGTAGGACGACACGACCGTCTCGCCTTCCTCGACCTTGCGGTCGACGACGATGCCATTCACCGGCGAGCGGAGCGTGCAGTAGTCGAGGTCGGCCTTCGCCTTGCTGACGGACGCCTTGCTCTGCTCCACGGACGCCTGGGCGCTCATGAGCGAGGCCTTCGCGCTGTCGACGGCCGCCCGGCTCGACGCGAGCGCCTCCTCGGCGCTGTCCAGCTCCGCGACCGGCGCCATCGACTTCTCCGCCAGCACCTTCTTGCGCGCATAGGTCTTCTCCGCCAGCGTCAGCTCGGCCTCGGCCGTCTTGATCGCCGCCTCGCGCACCCGCACGTTCGCCTCGTTGACGTGCAGCTGCGCGACCGCGCTCTTGTACGTCGCCTCGTAGACGAGCGGATCGATGAGCGCGACGACCTGTCCGTTCGTCACGACCGAGTTGTAGTCGACAAAAAGCTTGATGATGCGCCCGTTCACCTGCGCGCCGACCGGGATGCCTGCCTTCGTGTTGCGCGGCGTCACCGTGCCCGTCGCCTCGACGGTACGGACAACATTCGCCCGACCGACCGTCGCAAACCGGAACAGCGGTCCCTTCTCCTTCCCCATCGGTCCCTTGTCGCAGCCTGCGAGACACAGCCCGACAATCAGGACAACGGTACAATCAAGCAATCGAACGATCGAACAATTCTTCATCAGTTCTCCTTCAGTTCCTTTTCGTCATATTCGGGAACGCGCCCCAAAATCGAAAACAGCTTCGACTCGGCGATCTGCCCGGTGTAGAAGGCCGAAACACGCTTACCGAGCGCATCGGCGTATTTCGTGAGAGCCATCGTGAAGTCGACGCGGCTCGCGTCACCCTCGTGGTACTGCGTCTTCACGGTATCGAGGTTCTCCTGCGCGTTGGCAAGCGAAATGCGCGCCGTCTCCAGTGCCTTCTGCGCGTTGTCGCGGACCGCGATCGCCGTTTCGACCTGCAGCGAAAGCTGCTGTTCCGCTTCATCGACTTCCGTCGCGGCGCTTTCCATCTGCACGACCGCACGGTCGACCGCCGTCGTCTTGCGGAAACCTTCGAAGACGGACTGCACTGCGCTCACGCCCCAGTGCCACGCCCAAAGCGGATCCGTCCAGCTGAGCCCCACCTGGGCGGAGACGGACGGCATCAGGTCGGCGACCGCGCAGTCGACCTCATGGCTGGCCGCGCGAAGCCGCGCGCGCGCAATCGCCATCGCCGGAGCGTTGGTGCGCGCGAAGTCGAACGCCGGTTCAACGCCATAGTCCGTCCGCGCAAATCCGCGCATCACCCGCCCGAGCGCATTGCCCGTCGCCGGAAAGACCTCGTCGCGCGTGCCGCGCGTCACGTCGATGCCGAGCGCCTTCATCATCGCCGCGCCCGCCGTCACCACGTCGTTCGACGCGACGATGGTCGCCTCGATCGCCTGCGAGAGGTCTAGCTTCGCCGACGTGACGTCCAGCCGCTTCGCCTCGCCAGCGTCAAATCGGTCCTGCGCCTGCTTGAGCCTGAGCGCACATTCCGCCGCGTTCGTCTGCGCAACTTCCAGAAGCGCATCCCGCGCCATCAGCGTAAAATAGGCCTCCGACACCTCCTCGAAGACCGCATACCCTTCGCTGACCAGCGCGTATTCGGCGGACAGGACCCGCTCGACCTGCGCATTCGCCCGCGCCCGGTTGCGCCCGAAATCGTAGACGAGGATATCCAAGGAGAGACCCGCGCTCGCATTGCCGGTCGTCCTCGACCGGAGACGGTGATCCGCCATCGACGCAGCGCTGTACCCGGCCGAGGCTCCGAGGTGCGGCGCATTCCACGGCGTGCCACTCACGAGCGGCGCATCCGCCTCGATCTCCCGAAGCGCCAGGTGCGCGTCGACGACCGCCAGCGCCGCCGCCGTCATCGACGGACGGTTGGTCATCGCAAAATCCACGAGTTCGCGCAGGGAGTAGTCCGCAAGGTCAAGCTTAGGCGAAGAGGCGTCTGAACAAACGCCTTCCCCCTTGTCCTTCACCGCCAGCTGCGCCTCCCGCGCATTGAAAATCGTTCCGCATCCGGCCACCGCCAGAAGCGACGAAACCACAACGAGAAACTTTCCAGAAGACATGCGCCGTATTATACATACTCTCAGGTATGTATGTCAAGGGTGCAATGGCAGCAAAAGCGAGAAGATGCAACCTTTCGGTTGATTGGCGCGGACAGTCAGATCGCCACCCATCGCGCGAGCGAATTCACGCGCCGTGCAAAGTCCAATGCCAAACCCACCCTTCCCGCTTTCCAAGACCGTCTGCGCGCGGTAATAGCGGTCGAATGCCCTTTTCATCTGCCGCGGCGTCATGCCCTGTCCCTCGTCGATAAACTCAACCCGAACGAACTTCTCGTCCGCAGCAAACCTCACCGTCACCTTCCCGTAAGGCGCGGCATACTTGAGATCGTTGCCGAAAAGGTTCCACAAGATTTGCAAAGTCATCGTCTCGTCTGCCAGAGCTGATAAGGTGAAGGTTGAAGGTGAAGGTGAACAAAGGAAGGTTACCGATCCTGACGCAGAGTCTTCATAATCCGCAGCGAAAAGCTGATACGCCTCCTTCGTCAGCGCGACGATATCCACCGGCTTCAGCTCTGGCAACCGCCGCTTGCCGCCGAGCCGCATGAAATCCTTGATGTTGTTGACTATGAGGAGCAGGCGTTCGTTGAGCTTATTCGCCTCATCGTCGCATCGCCCGATCATCATCCGCATGCCGACGAGCGGCGTCGTCAGGTCATGCGCCGTCGCCGCCAGGAAGTCATCACGCGACTTCACGAACTTCCAGAAATACCGCACCCCAAAAACAGTCATCGCGATAAACAGCAACGCCACCAAAGCCCCCGCAGGGTAGAATATCGTCCTGAAGTCGAGCCCTTGCACTGGTTCGACGACGAGCCGATAGGCCTTATCGCCCTTGAAATACCAGACCAGCCCGCGTTCATACCCCCATGGTTCCTTCGTTATTTTGAGTTCCCCGCGTTTCAAGCCAGATGAGGCAAAATCAAACACTTCGCCTCTGCCCGCCTCTTTTGCCTCAACAGTCAGGGCCCGATACTCCTGCTGAACTCGTCGCTGCTCGTTACGCTCGAAATCAGGCACCTTATCAACCAGGAAATAGGCAACCGCCACGACTAGCATCACCGCCGGCAGCGAGATGCTGACGCTGTTCCAGAAAAGCCGTGCGTTTTTCATTTCACCACTTTCAGCGTCACAGGCCCATAGAGTCCCGCATCCGCAAGCGGCGCATCGGCCTTCGGTCCTCCCAGCACCCAGGTCTTCCGATCCGCCTTCGGCTTCGCAGCATCCAGGACCAGTTGGTTGTAGATCGTCGAGGTCACCTCTATCCTGAGCCGGTTCTCGCCAGCCTTCACGAAGTCGGAGATATCACACGCGTACGGCGGGCACCAAAGGCGTGCGACTTCCCGATCGTTGACGAAAACCGTCGCCCAGCTGCGCACGTCGCCGAGATTCAGCTTGTAGCGCCCGCAATCGGACGCCGAATCGAAAGTGTAGTCGTAAACGCGCAAGGTAGTTCCCGCCAGATACCTGCGGAAACTCGCCCCCTTGACCGGAACGACTGCATGCCGTTCGCCAGCGAATTCCACAGGCCGGCGGGTGACTGCGTCAACGAACTCCTCGATATTTCCGTTCCGAAGATGCATGAATTCCGAGTGACCGCCGTCTCCCGCCAGAAAGAATATATCTTCGTTACCGTCACGTCGCTGATACCAGTGGTCGATGCCAGACTCGATTCCGGTCATTTCCAACGGCGAAGGCCAGTCGGGCGTGAAATCGCCGCGAATCACCCGTGCGCCCTTCTTCTCCAGCTCCTTGAGCTTCGCTTCGGTCCCTGGCAACAGAAATGTTCCCGTCGGAAGCCAAAGAATGCGGTAACTCATTCCGTCTGGGAATACAAGCCGTCCGTCCTTCACATCAACACGTGTCATCAACGCATCGTTGTTGCAGTAGTCATACTTGTACGCGTTGCCGAAGAGGTCCGTGCGCTCGCTCGGCTTGTGGTTGACATCGTCGCCAAGATACCAGAGAATGTCGACGACGGGAAGTCCGCGCTCAAGTTCGCGACAGCAGTTCTCAAGATACTTCGTGAATTCCTTCATGTACGGCCACCACGGCTGAACGCGGTTGAACGGCGTACCGATCGTTCCCTGCATGCTTGCGAACGCCGTCTTCCCGGTAACGACAGGATTGTGCGTGTAGGTGTGAAAGACGAGATGCGTGACGCCGCGTGCGAAATGGCGGTCCGCGTTCTCCTTCAGCTCTTGGAAAGTCTCATTATAAGTCAACTTGAAACTCGTGAACGCCTCCGCGCTCACGCGCTTCTTGCCATAGATGTGCGCGGCGGAAACGCACGGACGGACCGGCTTGAAGTCGTGCGAGTAAACGAACCCCTTCTCGTTGTCAAACGGACTCCAAAACTCGCACATCGGCTCGTCCGCGTACTTCCAATAGCGGAGGATGTCTCCAGGAATCACGTCGCCAAACGCCGTCTCGTACTGCACGCTCATCCCGTTCTCGCGCGCCAGCCGCGCGATCGTGCCGTAGTAGTTCTCCTCGATGAGCCGCGAGCAAGTGTTGCGCCAGTCCAAGAGAAACTTCTCCGTCTCGGCCTCGCTCTTCAGGACGTAGCCGAAGAGCGCGGGAAGCCACGGTCTCAGCTTGTAGCCGTTGCGTTTTTCGAACTCCTCCTCCATTTTCCACGTCCACGTCTGGCAACCGCACTCCCAGCTGTCAACAAGCGTCCCGTCGATCTTCACGCCCGCCTTCACAAGCTTGCCGAGATAGCCGTTCCAGTTCGCCTCAAAACCGCGCGGATCCATCTTGTCGCACTCCCAGCCCGTTCCCTCCTTCGGCGCAGGGCCGTTCCGCCGCTTCGCGTTGACGTGTCCGAACACGAGCGTCTTCATCCCGGCCAGCTTCACAGGAGCTGCGTTCGTCGACATCTCAAAGCGCCTCAATCCCCATCCCGCCTTCGCCTCCCACATGTCAAGGCGCGACGCGCCCGGCTTCGCAAAGGTCATCGGCACCTCGTCCTGCCACGCACCGGGCGGACATGGACGTCCCCAAAGATTCGTCTTCGGCTCATACGCCCACGCATGGCAAATCTGCTGCGGATTCGGAAAGACGCGCATCAGCTCGCCATCACGGCGTTCATCGGGCGCGGAGAACGTGACCGATCCGATTTCGCGATAATCGTCGTCTGCCTCGAACTTCGGCTGCTTTCCGGGCTCGTACGCGACGAGCTTGCGCATCGCCTTGTCCGGCGCGATCCACGGTCCGCCGCTCATCGACCAGCCAGGACAGTTTTGCATCTTGAAGGTGAGCCCGCGCTTGTGGCATTCCGTCTCGACGAACTTAACCAGCTCGACCCACTTCTCACTCAGGCACGGAATCGGCTCCTTCACGCCCGGCCAGACGTCTCCGCCCCAGCCACCGTGGAAGAACTGAACGCCGCCGATGCCCGCCTCGGCAATTGCCTCGATGTCGGCGGCAATCCCTTCCTTCGAAGCATTCCCGCCAATGATGTGAAACCAGGTTTCTGGAGAATAAGGCGATGCAAATAGAGCAGCCGACACCAATCCTACAATGGTTATAACAATTTTCTTCATTATTATGTCCCACGGGAACCACAGAGAACGCAAAGGTACTCAGAGGGTTTGAAGCTCTTTGAGAACTCTGCGTTCTTTGTGGTTTCAACAAGTTTCAATGTCCATCAACCTCTTCGCCCGCGCGAATTGCGCAGAAAGATCTACCTTGCGGTTGCCGTCCACATATCCGCCCTTACGAAGATCGTCGACAAATCGGCGGAACTTGTGCGGACCCGGATTGAGGTTGTCGAGAGCCACCACTTCAGCAGAACCGAAGGTGCAAGCCTCCGAGAGCATCCCCGTCGACTCGGCCGTCACATACAGCTTCTTCGCCAACTTCACGAACGCCGGAATCGGATTGAAGTGATCCTTCGAGTAGAGCAGCTTGTAGTTCCACGGATAGCTATCGACGACGGCCTCCACGTCCGGCGGCGTACGGCGGGAGGTGGTGACCCAGAATTCAGGTTTGAGGTTTGAGGTTTGAGGTTTTGAGTTGAAGATGGCGTCGAGTTGCGCCTTCATCCATTCGGGCGTCATTGTCGAGCACTTGTTCGGACCGCCGATAATCACCGCCTGCGCATTCGAACATTCAAACATTCCACCATTCGAACATTTTCCATAATGAGCCTTGAAGTCCTCAATTCCCTTGGAATAGAACGCCTCGTCGTTCGCAACCAGATTCGCCGGAATCTCAATGACGTTCGCCGCCGCCTTCGGACGGTCAAACGCCGGCGCCAAAACGCAGTCGAAGCTTCTGACGTCATAGCCTCGCGGATACAACACCACCCCGCACTTCACGCCCAGCTTCTTCGCCACCGCCTTAGCCGCGTAAAAGGTACCCGAGCCGGTGCCGATGACGGCGGAATAGGGAGAGGTGAAGGTGAAAGGTGAAGGTGAACAAAGGAGTGACAGCGTCCTGATTCCAAGACGATCGAAAAAGTAGCTCAGGGTCTTGTGAACCTTCGACTTGAAGTGAATCTCGACGAGATCGAACTCGCATCCAAGCGCCCGCGCGAACGCCTTCGACTGGTTCTCATGTCCCGCCTTGCCGTCCGTCAGTATCAAAACCTTACCCATTTTAACACCTCCCGCCGCTTACTAAACGCCAAAAGCTAACCGCTAGTCGCTCAACGCTATTTTCGCGGTTTTTCGATTCACGCTCTTCAAGAGCTCGCGAACCGCCGCGCGCATTTGCCGCTTCGCCGCGCCCATCGACGCCTTGATCGTGCAGCCGGCCGCCTTGACGTGTCCGCCGCCGCCAAACTTGCCGGCAAGCACTGTCGCGTCCCAATTGCCGCGTGTGCGGATCGAACAACGCGTCTCCTTGGTCCGGTCAGGAATCTGGTAAAAGAAAAGCGCAATCTCGTTGCGGGCGACTGACCGCGGAATCTCGATGATGTCCTCGGCGTCTGCCTTCGTCCCACGCACCTCGCGGAAGTCGTCCCGCGTCAGAGTCACTTCGGCAACCTTGCGGTTCTTCCAGATGTGGAGGGAACGCCAGGCGATGCGCTTGAGCTCGATTGCCTTCTTCGGGAAGGTTCCGTAAAGGATATCGTTGATGAGCGCCGTGCGGACCCCATGCTTCAGGAGGTCGCCCGCCGCACGCATCGTTCCAGGATTCGTCGAATCGTACGCAAAGCGTCCGGAATCGGTGACGATCGCCACCCACAGCGCCTCGGCAATCGCCGTGTCGAGATTCCACTCGTTCCACCTGGCAATGCGCCAGATGATCTCGCCCGTCGACGAGGCCTTGGAATCGACAATGGAAACGTCGGCAAAGGAGCCGTCGTTCGTAACATGATGGTCAATGCAGATCTTCGGCAGCTTTTCGGCGACGGGCCGCACCTCGGGCGGCATCCGCTCGAAGGACGCGCAGTCAACGGCGATGAACAGGTCAAACCTCTTCTGCCGCTTGAGCTTGCGCACCGGAATGAGGTCTTTCACGCCTTCCAGGAAACCCGGTTTGCCGAGCGCATTCAGATCCGCCGTCGCGTAGGCCTCGTATCCCGCATTCCGCAGAAGCCGCGCCAGCGCCAGCATAGAACCGAGAGAATCCCCGTCTGGGCTCAAATGGCCCGAGACGAGGATTCGCTTGGAGGCGGCGATCAGTTTCTTCGCCGCCGCGTAGTTTTCACGGTTCACTTACTGCTTCTCTTCGGCTTCGAAATCAGGGCGCTTGCCCTTGTACCACCAGAACATGATCGGGGTGGCAATGAAGACGGAGGAGAAGGTGCCCGCAACAACGCCGATCAGCATGATGAGCGCGAAGTCGAAGATCGAGCCGTCGCCGAACGCGAAGAGCGCGAGGACAGCGAAGAACGTCGTCACCGAGGTAATGACCGTACGGCTGAGACAGGCGTTCACGGCCGCATTGCAGAGATCGTAGAACGAGAGCTTCTTGTCATGACGGAGCATTTCGCGGATGCGGTCGAACAAGACGACCGTATCGTTCACCGAGTAGCCGATGATCGTCAGGACCGCCGTGATGACGATCAGCGAGATCTGACGGCCGCAGAGCGAGAAGAGCCCGATCGAAATCAGCGCGTCATGCGCCAGCGCGACAAGTGCGCCGAGGCCAAAGCCGAACTGGAAGCGGAAGCCGACGTAAACGAGAATCGCGATGAGCGAGAAGAGAACGGCGAGCGTACCGGACTTCTTGAGGTCCGCGCCAACCATCGAGCCGACCTCGTCAACCGACGCGGCCTTGAACTCGGCCTGCGGGAACTTCTCCTGCAGGAGCTTCGTCACGTACGCGCCGACGTCCTTGCCCTCGAGCGCCTGGCCCTTCGCCGTCTCGGCTGTCTCGCCGGTCTTGACGAGAAGCGTCGAACTGCCTACGCCGGACTGGAACTGGATGACCGCCGCGTTGTCGAAGTCGTTGAGGCACGCGCGGATGTCCGCTTCGGACGGCTTCGCCTCTTCCTTCAGGTTGTAGACGATCGAGGTGCCGCCCGTCAGGTCGACAGAAAGGACGGACGCCTTGTTGTTCAGGAAGCGAACGGCGAAGATCGCAAGCGAAACCGCGATGATCGCGAACGAGATGCCGACCGTGAACTTCGTCGCCTTCATGAAGTCGAACTTCGGGTTCTTGAAGAAGTGCATCATCTTGAACGGCGCCATGCGGCTCGGATCAACGCAGTGGTCGAAGACGAGACGGGTGACGACAACCGCCGTGAACATCGAGATAACGACGCCTGCGGTGAGGGTGATTGCAAAGCCGCGCACCGGACCCGTGCCGACCACGAACAGGATGACGCCCGTGATGATCGTCGTCAGGTTCGAGTCGAAGATCGCGGTAAATGCGCGACCGTAGCCGAGTTTGATCGCCTCGCCGGCGGCCTTCTTCGCCATAAACTCCTCGCGAATGCGCTCGAAGATGAGGACGTTCGCGTCAACCGCCATGCCGAGCGAGAGGACGAGACCCGCGATGCCCGGCATCGTCAGGACCGGAAGCTGCATCGAGCCGCCGCCACCCATCGAGGGATCATGCGCGAAGACGCCGAGAACGTTCGCAACGACAACGAGCGCCGTCGGCAGGAGCGCGATGTCAAGGAAGAGCGCGATGTCGGCGACAAGGCCCGCCATCCAGTAGTAGATGAACATGAAGATCGCCACAAGGCAGAAGCCCATCGCCGCGGCGACAAGACCCGCGTGAATCGCATCTTCGCCAACCGTCGGAGCAACCGTCGTCTCAGCGAGGATCTTCATCGGCGCCGGCAGCGCACCCGCGTTCAGCTCATCGGAGAGCTTCTTCGCGCTCTTCGCGTCAAAGCGGCCGGTGATCTGGCCCTGCGAGCCGATTTCGCTCTGGATGACCGGAGCGGAAATGAGCTGGTCGTCGAGAATGATGGCGAGCTGGCGGCCCTTGTCCGTCGGATTCTTCGGACCATGCGCCTTGTAGTTGCGCGTCAGCTGCGAGAACTTGCGACCGCCCTCGGCGGACAGGCGGAAGCCGATCGAAAGACCACCGGAAGTCGGATCGCGCTCGACCTGGGAACTCACGAGATCCTCACCCGTCACGCGCGGCTCGGTGGAACGGGCGACGAAGTTCGGCGAGAATGTGCCGTCGCCGTTGTCCTCAAGCATGAAGCTGTAGCGAGCGTCGGGGGTCTCGAAGCGGGAGAACTGCGCGGCATAGCCGGGCTGCTGGGAAAGCGTGCTCCAGTTGTCGAGACGGGCATAGCCGCTGCCGGACTTCTTGTAGCCGGGAGGGCAGACCTCCTTGGAGAGAAGCTTCGCGACGAGCTGGTCGTTCTTCGGATGCGTCAGGCGGAACTCGAGGAACGCCGCGTTCTGCAACGAGGCCTTCGCCTCCTTGCGGGTCTTCTCGTCGGCGCCCGGAAGCTGAACGAGGAGACGATGGTTCTTCATGCCCTGAATGACCGGCTCGTTCGTGCCCATCGCGTCGACACGGCGACGGATGACCTGGATGATGCGGTCATCGCAACCCTCAAGCGTCTTCGCGATCTGAGCTTCGACGGCGCCCTCCTGGTTGGTGATCGCCGGATTCGCCGCGATGATGGACTGCGCGAGCTTCTCCGTATCGACGCCAAGCGTGAACGACGTGCCGCCGTTCAGGTCGAGACCGAGACGGACCTTCTCCTTGGGCGGATTGCAAACGTAGAAGCTGACGACGGCGATGAGCGCCAAGACAAGCCACTTCCAAATGTTATTACGACCAACCGAATCTTTAGCCATTTTGAATCTATCCTCGTTTATGACGATTTTGACTGTAAATTATAGCATAATGCCGATGGGTAAATCAAGGGCGAACCGTCGGCAAAATCCGCATTTCAGCAGGTGCCAGCGTCACCGTCGTCACCTTGCCGAACACCTTGAGGTCAAATGTGTGCGGCTTGCGGAAATCGATGTTCTTCAGGTAGGTCTTGCCCTCTTCGGGAAAATACGAGCAAATGACATAGCGGCACTCGTTGTCCGGCAGGTCGCCGCCCTTCGCGGCCATATAGACGTCACCGCGGGAAATGGACGCCACATACTTGTACAGGCAGGTCATGAGGCCATCGGATCCGATGTACTCGCCCGCGCCCTCGTCTTTCTCCGCCGCCGCCGGATAGCACCAGGTGTTGACGAAGAAGACCTCGCCCTTGCCGGACTTGCAGCGGACGATGACCGGCCACGCCGCCTCGTCGTCCACGGCGAGCAACTCATAGTTTTCCTTCGGTCCCGTGAACTCCAGCTCGCCCAGGCGCATGCCCATAATGCCGAAGCGCCGCGGCCAGCGGATGCCAAGGCAGTTGACCTTTGAGCGATCCGCCTCGGCGGCCGTCGCCCACCAGATGCGCGGGGTCCGGCCGACGACCTTGATGCCGCACAGCTCGGAGAAGTCACCGCCATTGACAAGGTCCTCGAGGGCGAAGGTCTGGTACTTGCGCGTCTTGTCCGTCGACAGGTGCGGCAGTGCGATCAGCAACTTGCCGCCGCCCTTCACGTAGTCACGGAGTATCTCATACTGCTTCTTCGAGCAGGTGTTCCAGCCGGCGAACATGACCGCCTTGTAGTTCTTGAGGAGGAAGTCGGCGGACGTCTTGTCGTACGCAAAGCTCGTGAGGTCGCAGAGTCCGTAAGGCGAACCCGCGAGATAGAAGTTGCGGTTCGGCGCGAGAACATCATCCGGCAGCGGAAAGAACGCCTTGAACGGAATCTCCCAGCTCTCCTCGGGGAGGCTCGGATACCAGTTGACGTTGGCGTCGGCGATGCGCTGCGCGCCGCCGATCGGCAGGTTGCGGTTGTACTTCTCGTCACGCAGGTCGAGGTTGCCCTTGGCGATTGCGAAGGAGGCCTGAGGCTGTCCCTTCGGCGCGGGATTCGCCTTGACGAAGTCCCAGAAGCGCTTCATCTCCACGCGATAGCCTTTGCACCAGTCCGACTCGTAGCCAATCGTGTGCGCAAGCTTCTTCGCCTCAGGCAGCACGGTCTCCGCGAATTCCTTCGATACGCTGTGGATGCCCGGCTTGTCCGTCCAGAGATGCGGCAAGGCGTGCTGCGGCGAATCCTCGCAGAGGACGGACTGCACCTCCCAGTTGCCGGACTCGTTGATGATGAGCTTCGCGCCCGTCATGTACTTGAGCTGGAAGCCCGCGAAGAGGAGCGGCATGCGGAGCGGATTCGACGCGGGAATGAACGCATTCCACTCGTGGGCGTTGTGCGAACCCCAGAGCGGCAGGTTGAACTGGCGGCAGACGCCGCGCTCGAGGGCGGACGATACCAGCATGTTGCGGAACGGCATGTCCTCGGTACATGGGAATTCGATGCCGCCGATCACCTGATAGTCCATCGAGAAATCGGCGCCGGTGGACATGATCGTTCTCCAGCCCGCCGCCTTGCGCTTGGCGACATATTCGCGCACGCGGCGGAGAAAGCCATCCGCCACGTCCTGCAGCGTCGGATCCTTGATGCCGTCGCAATCCTTCTCGCTGAAATGGAAGATCTCGCCCGAATCGTGTCCGAGCCAGTAGTCGCCGACACCGGCGATGCGCTTGACCTGATCGGGCTTCGCGTCGCTGTAGATGTTGAGCGACCAGAGTCCGGCCTTAGCCGCCTCCTCGACCAGATTCGCGAGATCGCCATTCCACTGCCAGAACTGAAGGCAGTTGCCGTAGCCCTCTTCCTTGGTGATGCGAATCTGTTCCGACGGCGTCGGACGCGCCCCCGTCCAGCGGCTATGCGCATGGCCCGTATAGCACGGCGCCAGCTGGGTCGGATTGCCCTTGCCGCCATAGGACGCACTTCCGAAATACAATCCCTCAGGAGGCAGCGCCAAGGCGACGCCGAAACCCAGCATGACAAGACCTGCAACCATCTTCTTCATCTTCGCCCCTTCTCTGCGCCTTCGCGCCTCTGTGTGATTGCCGGGCCCCTGCGGAGGCCTGACAGCTTTTCAAGTGCAAAAAAAGAGCCGGCAGCGTCCTACTCTCGCACGGGCGAGTCCCGCACTACCCTCGGCGATGGAGCCCTTGACTTCCGTGTTCGGAATGGGAACGGGTATGACAACTCCTCTATGGCCACCGGCAAAACCGATTTCGCTTCGCTAAATCAGATGCAGATTTCAAATCTCA
>JAEDMC010000249.1 GCA_016303225.1 Kiritimatiellia bacterium | reverse complement strand
CACCTCGACCTTCGAACGGTCGATCACCTTCAGGATGTCGTCGTTCTCGGCGTCACCCTCGTGGACGCGCGTGAGCGCCGTCGTCACCAGCTCCGTTCCGCTCGCGTCGATTGCCGCGCGCAACAGCTCGCTGGATGCGAATTTGCCCGTTCCCAGGAAGAAACGGCTTTTGAATTTCTTTCCGCCGATAATCAGGTCTTTCATCGTGTACCTTCTTTCGTTTTCATCAAAGCTCTCGTCCAAGCAGCATCGCCACCACCGTGTTGGCCTGCATCGCCGCGGCGATGCCCACCCGCGGCGAGAACGGAGGCATTTCGTCCGACACTGCCGACTCCCCGTCGCCGATGACGACCATTTCGCCGCCGAACCGCCGCAGTCGTATGGCGTTGGAGCGTCCCCATCCGGCGATGCCGCTGGCGGCGACCAGCTGTTTCCCGCTTCCAGCGAGCGCCCCGAGCAGCAGGCTTTTCGCGTCCGCCCGATCGAAGGCCTCCACCACGATGCCGCATGGCGCGAAGACGTCTTTCGCATTGGCAACGTCGATTTTCGTGTCGAGTGCGACGATGTCCGCCTCCGGATCGACTCGCAGCAGATTCTCCCTTAGCGCCTCTACCTTCTTCCTGCCTATCTGGTCGCGGAAATAAAACTGCCGATTGAGGTTTGATTCGTTCACGACGTCGAAATCGGCAATCACCAGCCGCCCGACGCCCGAGCGCACCAAATGCAGGGCGCAGTTCGACCCCAGCCCGCCGGCGCCGGCGATGCCGACGGTCGCCGCCGCGAGCCGGGTGCGCTCGCCGGGCGTAAGATAAGGATTCGTTTGCATTCAACCACCCGCCATAATCTTAAACACTTCAATCGGTGCGCCCGGCCGCAGCTCCACAGCCGCGAGATCCGCCCCCGGCGGATAGACCTCGCCAGCATATTCAACTATCGCTCGGGCACCGTCGATCTGCCGCTCGGACAAAAACGCGGCGAGCGTCGAGGCGGCGGTTTCAACCTCGGAATTCTGGAAGATGACTTTCATTGCGCCTGACCTTCCGCCATCGCCGCAGCGAGTTTCTTGATGCGGCAAGAAGTTCTCACCGCGCAGAACTGCTTGCCGCACATCGAACAATGGTCGTCGCCGTGCGCCTCGTCGGTAAAGGCGCGCGTCTTCAGCCAGCGAGCCCGCGCCCGTTCCGGATCGAGACATAACGCGAACTGCCGATCCCAATCGAACGCGGCGCGTGCGCGCGACATCTCGTCGTCGCGCTCGCGCGCTCCTTTGAGATTGCGGGCGACATCGCCGGCATGCGCGGCAATCTTGTAGGCGATGCACCCTTGGCGCACCTCCTCGCCGTCGGGCAACCCCAGATGCTCGGCCGGAGTTACATAACAAAGCAGCGATGCCCCGTAGGTCGCCGCCGCCGTGGCGCCGATTGCCGAGACTATATGGTCGTAGCCGGGAGCGATATCGGTGGTAACCGGACCGAGCACGTAGAATGGAGCTTTGTGGCAGACTCGCTGCTGCCGCTCCATATTCATCTGGATATCGTTGAAGGGCACATGGCCGGGGCCTTCGACCATAACCTGCACGCCGCGCTCGCGGCAGCGGTCCACCAGTTCGCCCAACACCTCCAGCTCGCCAAATTGCGCCGCATCCGAAGCATCGGCCAAACATCCGGGGCGCAAGCCATCGCCGAGCGAGACGGTAACATCGTGCTCGGCTAAAATGTCCAACACCTCGTCCCAATGCACATAGAGCGGATTCTCCATATTGTTCTCGAGCATCCACTCGGCCATAATCGCACCGCCGCGCGACACGATGCCCATGATGCGCTTCATCGCCAAGGGAATATGACGGAGCAGAAGCCCCGCGTGCAGCGTCATGAAATCGACACCTTGCTCGGCCTGCGCGCGGATTACGTCGAGCAGAAACGACGGATCCATCTGCGGAATGTCCCCTTCGAGGCGCGATATGGTCTCGTATACCGGCACGGTCCCCAGCGGCGCGCTGCTGTTGTCGAGCATGCCCTGGCGGATTGCCTTCAAGTCGTCGGATCCGACCGACAGGTCCATCACGAAATCGGCCTTGCAATCCAGCGCAATCTTAAGCTTCTCCAGCTCGTCGCCTTTGCCCGAATGAGTTACGCTACGCCCAAGATTGGCGTTAATCTTGGTCGTGAACATCCGCCCGACCCCAACGGGGCGGGCGTTGCGATGGTGGATATTGAGTGGAATCACCGCCTCGCCGCTGGCTACTGCCTCGCGCACGGCGTTCTCATCCACATTCTCGTCCGCAGCCACAATCTTCATGGCTGCGGTCACAATGCCCTTGCGGGCCGCTTGCAACTGCGTCATCTTTTTCTCCCTTCGCCGGCATTATCCGGATCAGGTTCTTGGGTCTCATCTCAGCCGCCAGACACCACGCCTGGCCAGCACCCCGTTGGCAGATATTATACCATATCCATCAGACAATCTGCATGCAATCCGTAGCTGAAATTGCCCTCGTCCGGATAACGCACGGTTTATCTGCGTACTAAATCTGATTTTTTTGTATACATTTAGTACAAGGATACAGCGACGGTTGCTTTTTTCAGGAAAATCTGATATGATATAGTACGGATTTGAGGAATGGAGGCGACAAATGATTGGCAGAACGGAGGAAATTGAATTGCTGAGGGATCAGGCCGATTCTGATCGGTCTCGGTTTGTCGTTGTTTACGGACGGCGAAGGGTCGGAAAGACTTTTCTGGTGCGCGAGGCGTTTGGCTATCGATTTACCTTTACCCATACAGGTGTTGAACATGTGACGATGTCCGAGCAGCTTGCGCAATTCAGGCAATCTCTTGTCGTACAAGGGTATGAGGAGTGCCCTGTGCTGACGGATTGGATTGAAGCGTTTGGACACCTGAAGAAACTGATTATGAGAAGTTCGGACAATCGGAAGGTCGTCTTCATTGACGAACTGCCGTGGATGGACACTCCGAAGTCCAGGTTTCTTCCCGCTTTCGAGAATTTCTGGAACGGATGGTGTTCGGCGCGTACGGACGTTCTGCTGATTGTCTGTGGCAGTGCGACGTCCTGGATGGTCAAGAAGGTCTTGCAGAGCAAGGGGGGGCTTTTCAATCGGG
Source organism: Kiritimatiellia bacterium (assembly GCA_016303225.1). Lineage (GTDB taxonomy): Bacteria > Verrucomicrobiota > Kiritimatiellia > RFP12 > UBA1067 > UBA1067. Next base: position 270 of record JAEDMC010000249.1, on the reverse strand, counting down.
CGAATCGGACGATTTGCCTTCAGCCGTTTACGCTGAAGCAGTGCGAGGACTATGCGCTGGAGGCTGGTCTCTCGATGGGGCGTCGCGAGCTCGTCGAGGCGTACATGGTTTTCGGCGGGTTGCCTTATTATTGGAGCCTTTTGGACAGGCGTTATTCGCTGGCACAAAACATAGATCGACTCTGCTTTACGACGGTTGGAGAGCTGGTGCTTGAGTTTCGCCGTCTTTACAACAGCGTTTTCCGCAATCCGGAACCCTATCTGCGCATTG
>JAEDMC010000042.1 GCA_016303225.1 Kiritimatiellia bacterium | reverse complement strand
CGCAGAGACGCAGAGAGATGCAGAAGGGGCTATGAAAAAGAACCGACAGGCGAGACTGGAGATGACATCGCTGATGGACGTCATGTTTTTGGTGCTCGTCTTCTTCATCTACTGCATCTTCGACATGGCGGTCCACAAGGGCGTCAAGGTCGAGCTGCCGAACGCCGAGGGCGCGCAGGAGAAGGGCGAGCGAATCGTCATCACCGTGAAGGCGGACAATTCGATTCAGCTGAACGGCATGGACATGACTAAGGACGAGGCCGTTGCCAGAGTGAAGGACCTCAATGCGGTGAAGATGAAGCTGCCGGTCCTGATTTCCGGTGATCGCAAGGCCTCGCTTGGCGTCGGCATTGAGCTTCTCTCTGAACTTAAGGCGGCCGGCGTTGAGAAGACAACGTTTCAGGTGTCGGGCAAGAAATAGTCGAAGTCGATAGTTGAAGTCGAACAGTGGAGGTTAAGAATCCAGCTCTGGCGATTGGAGGAGCGCTTGCGGTTCATGCGTTTCTGGCCGCAGCAATTGTTTTGTACATTGATTATGCGCCGGGGCCGACGGTGACGGCCGAGTTGGATCTCTCGAGTGTGGAGTTGAGCTTTTCGGACGAGAAGCTGGAGAACCCGACTACAGTTGCAACGTTGCCTCCAGCTGCGAGGCACGAGGTGCCTGCGCCAAAGCCGATCGAGTTGCCGCCAGAAGTGCGGCCTGAAAAGGCGTTGCCACCCGACCCTTCGGATTACAAGTTTCCAGAGCCAAAAGTGGAAACAAAGATTCAACCCCCTCAACCCTCACAAACCCCTCAACCCTCTCAACCTTCTTCACTCTCCCAGGCTCGCGTTGATGCGCCGCCGCGTCCGCGGCGCGCGATCAGGCCTGAGTACCCGAAGGGTGCGCGTCTGCGAGGGGAGCAGGGGAATGTCATTCTGGAGATCGAAATCGGAGCTGATGGTGTTTGTGTTGCGGCAAAGGTTGCTGTTTCCTGCGGGTTTGCAGAATTGGATGCGGCGGCTGTGAAGGCAGCGCTGGCGGCGCGCTTTGTTCCCGCAAAGGCGGGAAATAGTCCTGTTTCGTCTGTCGCGAGGCTGACGTTGTCTTTCCGTTTGAAGTAAGCGGCGGCCAATTAATTATGCTATAATACAAGGGAATTAGATGGAATTGTTGAAATATCTTTCTTAATAACATTTTTGTCAGAATGTGCAGATTGAAATTCCTAGTTCTTTGTAAGCGCAAATGAGCGCAGAAAGTGAAGTGAAAAATGAAGAAAGTTCTGATAGCATTGAGCCTTGTTGCGATTTCAACCGGCGCGTTCGCGCGTCCGTTCAATGGAGGCTTCCATCATAGGCCTCCGGTCTATCATCATCATTATCATCACAGCGGCTGGGGGCGTGGCGGACGAGGATTCTGGCCAGGGTTCGTCGGTGGCGTGGTGGGCGGAGCAATCGTCAGCTCGATTGTTGATTCGCGCCCTGTGGTGGTGACGCAGCCAGCCGTGGTGACACAGCCCGTCGTCGTCCAGCAGCCCGTGGTCACCCAGCCTGTGGTTGTGCAACAGCAGCCGGTCGTTGTCCAACAGCAGCCCGTGGTCGTGCAGCAGCCTGTTCAGCAGGTGCAGCAGGTTTGGGTCGAAGGACGGTACGTCGATCAGGTGCAGGCGAACGGGTCGACGGTGCGCATTTGGCAGCCCGGACACTACGAGCAGCGCACAGTGGTTCAGTAATATGATAAAATATACGGGTGCTTCTCAATATAGAGAATTTATCCGTATCCTATCGGACTGACGACGAGGTCGTAACCGAAGCTGCGGTCGACGTGAGTCTCACGCTTGACCGCGGCGAGGTTTTAGGTATCGTCGGAGAGTCGGGGAGCGGCAAGAGTTCCGTGGCGATGTCCGTTGCCCGGCTGTTGCCGTCTCCGCCTGCGTTCTGGCCGAAGGGACGGATCCTTTTCGACGGCAAGGATACGCTGACGATGCCGCTTGCGGACTTGCGGCAGATTCGCGGCAAGCGCATTGGCGTTGTCTTTCAGGATCCGATGGGCTCGCTTTCTCCTTTGCATCGTATCGGTGATCAGCTGGTGGAGACGGTCCGTCTTCATGAGGACGTGTCTTGCTCGGCGGCGCGGGCGCGGGCGCTCGAGTGGCTCGGCAAGGTCGGCATTCCAGATCCGGCTGTTCGCGCCGAGGCGTATCCGCACGAACTCTCCGGCGGCATGCAGCAACGGGTCATGATTGCGATGGCCCTGATGCTCGAGCCCGACCTGCTCATCGCCGACGAACCGACGACGGCGCTTGACGTGACGATTCAGGCGCAGGTTCTCAAGCTGATGAAGGAACTGCATCGAACGAAATCCGCGGTGCTCCTCATCACGCATGATCTCGGCGTCGTCTCGCAGATGGCGACGCGACTCGCGGTCATGAAGGACGGTCGCGTCGTCGAGACATCGGAGTGTCCGGACGAATTTTTCAACCACCCCCAACACCCGTACTCGCGCGCGCTCGTGGGCGAGGCGAGGAGAATGGAGCTTGAATGAAGAGAATCGGAATCATTGGCGCCGGACGTTTCGGCATGTCCCTGGCGGAGTCGCTGTCCAACGCGGGCGCGGAGGTGTTGCTGCTGGACCGCAACCGTCCCGCCATGCAGATGGCCAACGAGTTCGCGACAGCCCTGCAGGGTGACGCCACGCAGCCGCGCGTCCTCGAGGAAGCCGGCTTCGGCGAGTGCGATGTCGTCATCGTGGCGATTGGCAGCAACATGGAGGCGTCGATGATGGCGACCGCCAATTGCAAGGAGCTTGGCGTCCCGAACGTCGTTGCCAAGGCAACGAGCGAACTGCACGGCAAGATCCTCCGGCGCATCGGTGCCGATTCGGTCGTCTATCCGGACCGTGACAGCGCCCACCGTCTCGCGCGCGCGATTGCCAATCACGACGTCGTCGATTTTCTGGAGGTGTCCGAAGGCTATTCGATCGCCGAGGTCGACGTTCCCGACGGCATCCGCGGCATGACGCTCGCGGAGGCGGATCTCCGCAAGGCGAAAGGCGTGACGGTCCTTTGCATCCGTCGCGCGGACGCCGATCCGCAGAAACCACGCAAGGTGCTCATTCCGCAGGCGTCGGACGTCATCGAATCGGACGACAAGCTGATCGTCTTCGGCGAAACCAAGAAGCTGGACGAGCTGTCTTGAGAATTTGAATTTTAAATTGTGAAGTGAGAATGATGAGGATGTGTGCTGAGAGGGTGAACGAGTGGGAAGCTTGATCATCAGGGGGAAACGGGTTGTGGCCGGAACGCACCGCGTTTCGGGGAACAAGAATGCCGCGTTGCCGATGATCGCGGCGGCGTTGCTGACGTCCGAACCGGTGACCCTGACGAACGTACCAGACATCGCCGATGTTGCGCTGATGCTGGAAGTCGCGAAGAGCTTCGGTGTCAAGGTTTCCCGCGACGCGAAGACGGACCGTGTGACGCTGACGGCGGCGAAAGTCCGCACCGCGCGCATTCCCTCCGATCTTGCGGCGAAGATCCGCACGAGCTTCCTCTTCGCCGGTCCCTTGCTGGCGCGTCTCGGACGCGTCTCCCTGCCGCCGCCCGGCGGCGATCAGATCGGACACCGTCGCCTCGATACGCATTTTGCCGGCTTCCGCGCGCTGGGTGCGAAGGCTGCGCTCGGACGCAAGACACTGGCGTTTCGTGGGACGCTGAAGGGAACGAAGATCCTGCTGGACGAGGCCTCGGTGACGGCGACCGAAAACATTCTGATGGCGTCCGTCCTCGCGTCCGGACGGACCGAAATCTACAACGCCGCCTGCGAACCGCACATCGTCGATCTTGCGAACCTCCTGAACGCGATGGGCGCGACGGTCGACGGCGCCGGCACAAACCTCATCACCGTCGAGGGTGTCGAGGAACTGCATGGCTGTACGGCGCGCGTCGGCTGCGACTACATCGAGGCGGGCAGCTACATCACGGCTGCGGCCGTGACGGGCGGAGAGCTGACGCTGACGAACGTCGAGCCGGAACCGTTCGCCGTCCTCGAGGGCGCGTTTGCGCGCTTTGGCGTCAGCTGGACGATAGAAAAAGCAAAACGTAAAAGTGAAAAAGCAAAAGGTGAAGAGGTGGAAGACGACGCGGAGGCGTGGGAACTTCACTACGTGCCGAAGAAGAAGCTGAAGATGAAGTATGACCTCGGCGATGCGATTCCGTCGATTGCGGACGGGACCTGGCCGGCGTTTCCTTCCGACCTTCTTTCCATCCTGATCGTTCTCGCGACGCAGACGCGAGGCACGTGCCTGTTCTTTGAGAAGATGTTCGAGAGCCGTCTCTATTTCGTCGATCACCTGAAGCAGATGGGTGCGAAGATCGTCCAGTGCGATCCGCATCGCGTCGTCGTGACCGGTCCCTGCGCGCTCGTCGGCGGCACGGTCACATCTCCCGACATCCGGGCGGGCATCGCGCTCGTCATCGCGGCTCTCTGCGCGAAGGGCGAGACGAAGATCCTGAATGCGGAGTCCATTGACCGCGGCTATGTCTCGGTCGAGGATTCTTTTGGCGCGCTTGGCGCGAACATCGAGAGGAAGGCGTCATGAATCGCATCCTCTTCGAGAAGGACGAGATCGTCGACGGCATCGCCACCTTCGGCGGAGAACGTGCAGAACACGTGATGAACGTGCTGCACGGCGAAGTCGGGCAGGTGCTGAAGACCGGCGAGATCGGCGGTTTCATCGGAACCGGCGTCATCACGGGCATCACCCGTCCCCCGTCTTCCGTCTCAAGTCCTGAAATCACCGTCGCCTGTTCCCACGACAAGCGCTCCCTCCGACCGTGGGTTGATCTCATCCTGGCGCCGCCGCGGCCGCGCGTGATGAAGCGGCTGCTGCCGCAGCTCGCGACAATGGGCGTTGGACGTATCTTTCTCGTGGGGGCCAAGAAGGTCGAGAAGGACTTCTGGGGCGCGACGCTGCTGAAGCCGGAGAACTACCGTCCTCTCCTCGTTGACGGTCTTATGCAGGCCGGCACCTCGATTCTGCCGACCCTCGAGACACGGCGAAACTTCCGCAAGTTCGTGAAAGAAGAGCTCGACACGCTTTGGCCGGAGGCGAAGCGAATCGTCGCGCACCCGTACGACGGGAATCGAACGATCGAACAGCCAGAACGATCGAACAATCGAGCAATCCTCCTCGCCGTCGGTCCGGAGGGTGGGTGGACTGACGAGGAGGTGACGCTTCTTGAGGAGCATGGCTTTGCGCGCTATTCGCTGGGCTCGCGTATCCTGCGTACCGATACGGCGACCATTGCGCTTCTGGCGCAGCTGATGAAGGAGTTTGACCAATGCTGATCTTGGCGAGCGGCAGCCCTCGTCGGGCGAAAATCCTCAAAAAACTCGGTGTGCAGTTCCGTGTGGTCAAGACCGATGCCGAAGAGGTGGCAATCGAGCCCGAGCGAACATATGACGCGGAAGAGACGGGCTCGATTGTCGAGCAGAACGCCTGCTTGAAGGTTTGGGCTGGTTTCAAAGCCGCGGGTGGAAGTTCGGGTGGCATTCTCGCCGCCGATACCGTTGTGTGGTTCCGCAACCGGATTCTTGGCAAACCGAAGGATCTGTCCGAGGCGGCGGAGTATCTGCGGATGATGTCCGACAAGGTGCATTCCGTCTTTACAGGCGTGGCGTATCTGCCGCCCGATGCGACGGAAGACGACGAACAGCGTTTCGCAATCGTTGAATCCAAGGTGAAGTTCCGCAAGCTTTCGGACGCGATGATCGACGAGTACGTCGCGCGGGTGAAGCCGACGGACCGTGCGGGCGCGTACGACATCGACGAGTCGGGCGACCTCATCGTCGAGAGCTACACCGGCAGCTACGAGAACATCATGGGGCTGCCCGTGGAGCCGCTCAGGGAATGGAAGTTGGTGGTTTAGTTGGCAGATGGCAGTTGGTAGATGGTAGAGACGGTAATAGTTGCAAACGGGGAGTTCCCGAAGAAGGGCGGGGCAGCATGGCGGCTCATCGCGGCGGCGGCGCGCGTCGTCTGCTGTGATGGTGCGGCCGATGCCTATCGCCGGCGATTCCGCCGCTGGCCCGATGTGATTGTCGGTGATTTCGACAGCATTCGGTCTGAGAATTTCAGGTCTCAGATTTCAGATCTCAAATCTCAAGAGCTTCCTGAAGTCGCTTGTGTTCCCGAGCAGGACACCAACGATCTGGAGAAGGCGATGACGTACTGCGCGAAACAAGGCTGGCGAAACCCTGTCATCGTCGGGGCGACCGGGAAGCGCGAAGACCATGCGATTGGGAATGTCTTTCGTGCACTCGACTACGGGTGCGAGATTGTTACGGACCGCGGACGCTTCGTTCCGGTTCGCGGCAAGGCGTCTTTCAGGGTCGCGAAGGGTGCGGCGGTCTCGATTTTCGCACCCGATCCGAAGACGCGGATGACGTCGAAGGGCCTTCAATGGCCATTGGACGACGTGAAGTTCAAGAACCTTTATTGTGCGACGCTGAACCGGACGACAACTACGCGTGTCAGCCTGACGGCGACGCATCCAGTCTATGTGTATTTTGCAGAAAGGAACTAAATGAAAAAGCTCATGTTGCTGTTGTCCGTCGTTTCCGTGTCTCCCCTGTTCGCGGCTGCCGTTCAGGCGGCGCCGACGAAGGTGATGTTCTTCTTCGACACCGAAGACTTCACCTGCGACGAATCGAACGATGCAATCCGCGATACGGCGAAGATCCTGACCGAGGAGGGCGTGAAGGGCGAGTACAACATCGTCGGCTATCTCGCCCGCGAGCTCGTGCGGCTCAACCGGCGCGATGTGATTGATGCGCTGAGGCCGCACGCAATCGGCACGCAGACGCTGAAGCACAGCGTGCATCCGACGGTCTGCGAGCGCTCTGACATGGCGAACGCGCGCATCGCCTGTGCGAACGTGCTGGCGGACGAGGCTGAGGGCGTCGGCATGCTGAAGGCCGCCTTTGGGCTCCAGCACATTGACTATGCCGTCCCGCCCGGAAACAGCTGGTCGTATGCCTCGCTCTACGCCTTTGCCGATCTGGGCATGACGTTCTACGGCGGCGGCGGGTTCGCCGAGGACGCCTCCGCGCCGAGCGGAGCGGCCGGCCTGGTGCCGCCGGGCAACCGGCGCTGGGGCATGTGGTACTGCAATCTCTATCAGCTGCCGTATGACCACATCATGGCGCTTGAGGAGCTCATCCCCGGCGGAGAAGGCTGGAAACTTCCGGATTTCGACCAGGTGCTTGACCGTGCAGCGAAGCTGGACGGCGTGGTCTTTTCGCTGCATCCGCACATGGTCATCAAGAAGGCGCATTGGGACGGCCCGAACTACAGGGGTGCGAACCTGGTCGAATGGGGCCAGTGGAAGCAGGTCGAGAACCGTCCGAAGGAGGTGACGGCGGCGTTCTACCGCAACTTCCGCGCGTTCGTCCGTCGCATCAAGGCCGACACCCGTTTCGTCTTTACGGATACGCTTGCCGAGAAGACGAAGCTGAAGCCGCGCGTCGTCATCACGAAGCAGGACCTGCCGGCGATCAAGGCCGCCCTCGAGAAGGACTTCGGCGCGATTTCGTCCCCGGCCTCGTGGTGCGTCGCAGATGTTTTCCATGCGGTCGTCGAGCTGCTGCGCGGACGGACTCCCGGCGTGCCGGGCAAGGTGCATGGTTTCGTCTATCCGCCGCAGGGTGTCATGCAACCGGTCGTCGTCAAGGCGAGTGATTTGGCCGAGGCGGCCTCGTGGATGGACCTCGCAACCTTCATCCCGCCGCAGATTGCCGTCGGTGGCGCGAAGATCGGTCCGGCGGACTTCCTTTTCGCCGCGCTCGAGGTGCTGACGACGGGAGCGAACGAGGTGACTGTCAGACCGCGCGAGCAGCTCGGTTCGTTCAAGAACTGTCCGTCGCTGGAGACTGTGGACATCAAGGGCGGGTGGGTCATCCATTCGCCCGAGCTGAACGGCAAGCTGCTTGACGAGCGGCTGAAGCTGCAGCTCTGGACCTTGCGATTCGAATAGGAGAAAGGAACCGAACAGAACGTGAAGACACTGATGGTAATGGTCAGCGCGCTGTGCGCCGCATCCGCATTTGCGCTGATGGAACCGGCGACGCCGGAATCGCAGGGCGTGCCGAGCGAGGCGATTCTAAAATTCATCGACGGCTGCGAGAAGACATTCGACGCCGGCGATCTCGGCGCGATGCACGGCTTCGTGATCGTCCGCCACGGTAAGGTGATTGCCGAGGGCAGCTGGAAGCCGTTCGACACGCTGAACGAGACGCACATGCTCTATTCGCATTCTAAGAGCTTCACGTCGTCCGCAATCGGGCTCCTCGCCGACCGCGGCAAGATCGACCTCGACGAGCGCATCGTCGACATCTTCTCGAACGAAGTCCCGGCGAAGGTGTCGGAGAACCTGGCGCAACTCAGGGTTCGCGATCTCCTCACGATGAACGTCGGCAAGAAGGACCATCTTCTGCGCGACGGCGGAGACTGGGTGAAGGAGTTCCTGTCGAAGGATTTCTTCCGCAAGCCCGGGACGGGCTTCAAGTACGATTCGGACGCGACCTACATGCTTGCGGCCATCGTCGAGAAGAAGAGCGGCATGAAGATGATGGACTATCTCCAGAAGAACATGTTCGATCAGATCGGCATCACCAAGGCGTGGACAACCTGTTCGCCGCAGGGCATCCCGTGCGGCGGCTGGGGCATGAACATGACGACGCGCGAGCTGGCTCGCTTCGGTCAGCTCTATCTCAATCGCGGCGATTGGGATGGCAAGCGCGTTCTCTCGTCCGACTGGGTGTCGCTGGCGACGACGCGGCAGACGTGGAGCGGCTGGCAGAACGTCGGCGTGAAGGCGCTGGGCGAGGGGACCGACTGGGAGCAGGGCTACGGCTTCCAGTTCTGGCGCTGCCGCCATGGCGCGTACCGCGCTGACGGTGCGGGCGGACAGTATACCGTCGTCATTCCGGAGAAGGACATGGTCGTCTCTGCGCATGCGGGCCTAGGTGATTTTCCGAAGGAACTTGATCTCATCTGGGACAACCTGCTGCCGGTGCTGAAGGACGCGCCGCTCGCCGAGAATCCGTCCGCGCAGAAGAAGCTCGCCGATCGGCTCGCGAAGCTGGCGATCAAGCCGGTTGAATTTGCTCGGGCGAGGAAGTGGACAACGCCTTTTGAATTCTCGCTCCGGGAGAATGCCCGCGGGTTCAAGTCCGTACGGTTCGATCCCAAGGATGGCGGCGGCTGCATTTGTACGCTTGTGACACGAGCCGGCGAGCAGAAATTCCCCGCTGGAACAGGCGAATGGCAGGAGGGCTCGATTCGCATCGACACCGAGAACTACGAGGGGCTCGGTGCCTACATTGGCGAGCACACGACGATGGCATCCTGCGGATTTGTCACAGGTGGTTTTCACCTGAAGGCCTACTTGACCGGTACGACCGGGTACCTGGAATTCATCGTCAAAGACGGCAAGCTCACGGGGCAGTTTTACGCAATGGGCGGTTGCAGGCTGGAGTCGAAGTAAGATGACGGTCGCTGAAAAACTCGTTGCGCTTCTGAAGGCGCAGGGTCTCACCTGCGCGACGGCGGAGAGCTGCACGGGCGGCGGGGTTGGAAGCGCGATTACCGCTGTGCCCGGATCGAGCGCCGTTTTCGCGGGCGGCATCATCAGCTATGCGAACGAGGTGAAGCGGGACGTCTTGGGCGTTGCTGCCCAAGCGCTGGACGAATATGGCGCCGTGTCGCCGCAAGTCGCCTCGCAGATGGCGGAAGGGGTGCGGCGGCTTTTGAAGACCGATCTCGCCGTGTCGCTGACGGGCATCGCGGGACCGGACGGCGGCTCGGACGAGAAGCCGGTCGGGCTCGTCTGGTTCGGACTCGCGACGAAGGATGGCGTCCGGACGGAGAAGGCGATTTTCCGCGGCGACCGCGCGAAGGTGCGCGAGCAGGCGATTACGCATGCGCTCGGTATGCTGACGATTGGAGCGGCATGATTAGTCCTGAGAAAATCGAGGCGATTCGCAAGCTGATGGCCGAGGCATCCGTCTATGAGGATGACCTTGAGGAAAGCTTCATCATGGGCGGTGGCCCTGGCGGACAGAAGACGAACAAGACCTCGTCGGTCGTGCGGCTCTCGCACGGGCCGAGCGGTGTCGCGGTGAAGGTCGGCGAGTCGCGCAGCCGAGAGGACAACCGGTGGCTCGCACGGCGAATGCTTGCCGAGACGATTCTCGACAACGAGCACAAGCGCAAATCCGCCGCGCGGCAGAAGGCGGAGAAGATCCGTCGTCAGAAACGCCGTCGGTCCCGGCGCCAGAAGCAGAAGATGCTCGCCGACAAGCACGCCCATTCCGAGATCAAGGCGATGCGGAAGAAAGTCGAGGTTGAATGAAGGTCGGCTTTTTCGACAGCGGCATTGGTGGAACGTGTATCCTGAGAGCCTTTAAGAAGCTCTGCCCGAACGAGGAGACTGTCTATATCGCCGACTCGAAGAACTGTCCCTATGGCAACAAGCCGACGGAGGAGATCATCCGCCTCAGCGAGGCGAACGTGAAGAAGCTCCTCAAGAAGAACTGCAAGATGATCGTGGTCGCCTGTAACACGGCGACGGCGGCGGCGATCGACTATCTGAGGGCGAAGTATCCGGAAATCCCGTTCGTCGGACTCGAACCCGCTGTGAAGCCCGCGGCGCTTCGGTCGAAGACGGGCGTCGTCGGCGTCCTCGCGACGGCGGGAACATTCCACGGGCGGCTCTACAATGAGACGAAGGCGAAGTTCGCGAAGAACGTGACGGTCTTGGCGGTTCAGGCCGACGAGTTTGTCACTGAGGTTGAGAAGGCCTACCGAGGGTTGGGCGTTCTAGAAGTTCTAGAAAAACTAGAAGATTTAGAGCATCTAGTCCGTCTAGAGCCTGTCGTTCGCCGGCGCATTGAGCCGCTCTTGAAGGCCGGGGCCGACAAGATCGTTCTCGGGTGTACGCATTTTCCGCACCTGAAGTCGGTCATCGAGAAAGTTTGTGCGGGACGCGCGGAGGTGATTGATCCGTCCGACGCGGTCGCACGTCAGGCAAAGCGCGTACTGGAGAGAATGAAACCATGAAATCCGTACTGATTACCGGCGGAACCATTCGCCTTGGCGCGGCGATCGTCGCGCGGCTACGCGCCGAGGGCTGGCGCGTCATCACGAGTTCACATCGACCGGATGCGGGAGCGGACATCGTCGCCGACCTCGCCGAGCCGATGGGCGCGGCAAAACTCTACGCCGCCGCGTTGCAAATGCTGGGCGGAACGCCGCCGGATGCGCTCGTCAACAACGCGGCGCTTTTCACGGGCGATCCCGCGGCGATCTCGGCGGTCAACCTCGAAGCTCCGAAGAAGCTGACGATGATGATGGCCGGTCGCGAGGAGGGCGTTGGGGCGGTGGTGAACGTGCTTGATGCGGCGGCTTGGGCTAGAGATTCTAGAGCCGAGAGTCAGGCGGCTCCCGGCTATCTCGATTCGAAGCGTGCGCTTCGCGACTTTACGCTCTCGGGCGCCGCGACCTTCGCCGCGACGCTGCGGGTGAACGCGGTTGCGCCGGGGCCGGTGATGGCACCGACGGACGTTCACGAGCAGGCGGGCGAGATGCTGCTCGACCGGCGCCCGACGGCAGAGGACGTCGCGGCGGCGGTTTCGTATTTGCTGGGCGCGGCGGCGGTAACCGGCGTGATCATTCCCGTTGACGCGGGACAGCATCTGGTGGAAGGGTGAAGGACTTGAGACGAGAGACGGAAGACATGAAGGAAGGGGCGGGGCACACTCTCCTTCACACCTGTTGCGGGCCGTGTGCGTCGGCTTGCGTGCCGGCTCTCAAGGAACTGGGGCGCGAGGTGACGATGTTCTTCGCCAACTCGAACATCGACACGAAGGAAGAGTTCGACCAGCGCCTCCGCGAGGCGGAGAAACTTGCCGCAGTCGACGGCGTGAAAATCGTCGCGCTTCCCTACGATCACGAGGAGTGGCTCAGGGAAGTCGCCGCGGGCTACGAGCACGAGCCGGAGAAGGGGGCGCGGTGCGAACGCTGCTTCCGCTACAATCTCACAAAGACGGCGGAGTACGCGAAGCAATACGGCTTCGACGAGTTCACGACTTCACTCACCGTCTCCCCGCACAAGGTGAGCCGCACGATTTTCGAGGTCGCCAGTTCAATCGAACAATCGAACAATCCGAACCGTAAAACAATTCGTTTTCTTCCCTGCGACTTCAAGAAGCACGAAGGGTTCAAGCTGTCGACGCGTCGTGCGAAAGAGCTGGGGCTTTATCGCCAAAGTTACTGTGGCTGCGAGTTCTCGAAGTGGCGCGTTCACCATCAGGCAGAGACCGAGTCGACGAACCTCGATGCGCGAGCGGGCAAGCACCGTGATGTCTTTACCGCCGACTACCAAACCGCGGGCCGCGGACGCCTCGACCACAAGTGGCTTTCGCCGCCAGGCACGAACCTGATGATGTCGGTGGTGCTGTCGGTTGACGGTCTTGCTCCCGAGCAGGCCGCTACATTGCCGCTGGTGGCGGGACTCGCGGTTGCCAAGGCAATTTCACGGTTGATGGTCGGGGATCAGGACTTGAGACGCAAGACGGAAGACGTGAAGCTCAAGTGGCCGAATGATGTGCTCGTGAATGGCAAGAAGATCGCGGGAATCCTTTGCGAGCGCAATGGCGACAACGTGATTGTCGGCATCGGTGTCAATGTTGGTCAGACCGAATTTGACAAGGAAATCGCCGACCGCGCGACGTCGCTGGCGATGGTCGCACCAGTGTGCTTCTCCCGTCTCCCGTCTCCTGTCCTTTCGGTTCGAACTGCCATTCTTGGCGAACTTGATCGCTGGTATTCGCGTTGGCGCGAGAAGGGCTTTGCCGCGGTGCTTCCTGAGATTGCCGCGGTCGATTTCCTGAAGGGACGTGAGATCGCGGTCCGGCAGACGGATGAAGATTCCGCTCCCGTTTCGGGCGTTTCAAATGGTATAATGCCCGACGGATCGTTGGACGTCGGCGGTGTGAGGGTCTACGCCGGTGAAGCGCATGTGGAGAAACTATGAAAGTTGCAATCGCGATCGATTCGTTCAAGGGAAGCCTCTCGTCTGTCGCCGCGGGCAATGCCGCGGCGGAGGGCGTGCGGCGCGTCTTCCCCGACGCGGAGTGCGTGGTGCGTCCGCTCGCGGACGGTGGGGAGGGCACGGTCGACGCGCTCGTCGCGGGCTTGGGCGGCGAGTTGAAGCGGGTGACGGTGACGGGTCCCGCCGGGAAGCCGGCAAATGCGAAGTACGGACTTCTCTCGGATGGCACGGCGGTGATGGAGATGGCCGAGGCCGCGGGCATCACGCTTGTCTCAAGCGAGGAGAAGAATCCGCTCTACACGACGACGTATGGCGTGGGCGAGATGATTTGCGACGCCATCAAGAACGGCGCGAAGACCTTCGTGATCGGCATCGGCGGCAGTGCGACGAACGACGGCGGCGCGGGTCTGCTACAGGCGCTCGGCTTCCGGCTGCAGGATGCGGAGGGCCGTGACATTACCCGCGGAGGCGCAGGGTTGGCGAAGCTCGCGAAGATCGAGGCCTCGAATTTGAAATTTCAGATTTCGGATTTCAAATTTCAGATTGCGTGCGATGTGACGAATCCGCTGTGCGGGCCGAGCGGGGCAAGTGCGGTGTTCGGTCCGCAGAAGGGCGCAACGCCGGAGATGGTGAAGGAACTCGATGCGGCGCTTGGTAATTTCTCTAGAGTTGCGAGCGCATCTATCGTTTCTGGCATGTTTGGTGCTTCTGGCGACGCGAGTCTTTACCCTGGTGCGGGAGCGGCGGGCGGGTTGGGCTTTGCCTTCAAGGCGTTTCTCAATGCCGAGCTAGTACCGGGTGTTGACCTCATCCTCAGCGAGACGAGGCTGGAAGACTTCGTCCGTGATGCCGACGTCGTCATTACGGGCGAGGGACGGCTCGACGGACAGACGGTGATGGGCAAGGCGCCGATCGGGGTGGCGAAACTGGCGAAGAAGTACGACAAGCGAGTCCTCGCGTTCTCCGGCATTCTCGGCGACGGCGTGGAGGCGGTGAACGCTGCCGGCATCGACGCCTACTTCCCGATTCTCCGCAGGCTCGTCACCGTCGAAGAGGCGCTCGACGTTCAGAACGCCTCCGCCAATCTCGCCTCCACCGTCGAGCAGGTCTTTAGGTTGTTGAGTTTTTAACACAGTGTCACAGAGACACGGAGAAGTATGGATTTTTTTACATCAAGCCTCAGTTGTCGACATGCACAAACCTCCGGTCATGGACGTCATCACGGCATGGACACGGCCTGCAACCTCACAGGCGACGGCGCGATCGCACTGATTGTGGATAAATTCAAAGCGAGGAAGTAATGGAACCTATCTTTTCAACTTGGGGAGCGATTGCGGGACTAGTTCTCGCCATCGTGCTGATCATCCGCAAGGTGACGCCGGCGTACGCGCTGATGTTCGGAGCCCTGGCGGGCGGACTCATGGCTGGCGGCGGACTCACGGAGACCGTGAAGGCGATGATCTCGGGCACACAGTCGATGATGCCGTCCGTCCTCAGGATCCTCGCCTCGGGCGTCCTCGTCGGCGCGCTCGTGAAGACGGGGAGCGCGGCGAAGATAGCGGATGTCATCGTTGCGGGACTCGGCACGCGTTTCGCCCTCGTCGCCGTGGCGCTTGCAGCGATGATCGTGACCGCGGTCGGCGTTTTCGTCGACATCGCGGTCATCACCGTCGCCCCGGTCGCGCTCGCGGTCGGCAAGAAGGCGAACTTGTCGGTCCCCGCACTCCTTCTTGCGATGGTCGGCGGCGGCAAGGCGGGCAACGTCATTTCGCCGAACCCGAACACGATCGCCGTTGCCGAGGCCTTCAAGCTCGACCTCACGACTGTGATGGCCGCGAACATCGTTCCGGCGATCTGTGCCTTGGCGATGACGGTGATGCTGGCAAGTTGGCTGGCGAAGCGCTGGCGTTTAGGTGTAGAGATGAGGTGTAGGTGTACAGAAGAAGATAAAAATTCCACTGTAGACCTACACCTCGCAGCTGCACCTAATCTTCTTCAGGCCGCCCTGGGCCCGCTTGTTGTCGTGGGCCTGTTGTCGCTCCGTCCCCTCTGCGGCATCGTCATCGATCCGCTGGTCGCGCTTCCGGCGGGCGGACTTGTCTCGATTCTCGTCTGCGGCCGGTGGCGGGACACGGTCGCCTATTCCGAATTCGGTCTTTCAAAGGTGATCGGGGTGTCGATCCTCCTCATCGGCACGGGCACGATTGCGGGCATTGTGAAGGGATCGGGCATCAACGCCGACATGATTCGGCTTTTGACGGCGTGTCACCTGCCGGTCTTCGCGCTGGCGCCAATCTCCTCGATTCTCCTTTCGGGAGCGACGGCGTCGACGACGGCGGGCGTGACGATTGCGTCACAGACGTTCTCAGGCGCGCTCCTGCAGGCTGGAATCCCGTCGGTTTCCGCTGCGGCGATGCTGCATGCGGGCGGAACGATCTTCGATGCGCTGCCGCACGGAAGCTTCTTTCATGCGACGGCGGGTGCGGTGGGGATGTCTGTCAAGGACCGCCTCAAGCTCTTCCCGTTCGGTACGCTTGTGGGCGCGACGACGACCGTCGTATCGACGCTCGTCTACCTTCTATTCGGGTAAAATCGACCCTCTTGCGGTTTTCGGCAAAATTTGAGATAATATCAGCTCATTTGCAGTCAAAAGGGCTGCTCTATCAAGGAGAGAAGAAATGGCAAAGCGTGACATTCCGCTCGAAAGAGTGCGTAACTTCGGCATCATGGCCCACATCGACGGCGGCAAGACGACGACGTCGGAGCGTATCCTTTACTATTCGGGCAAGAACTACAAGATCGGCGAAGTGCACGACGGTGCCGCGACGATGGACTTCATGGTGCAGGAGCAGGAGCGCGGCATCACGATTCAGTCCGCCGCGACGTGCGTCCAGTGGGGCAACTACCGCCTCTCCCTGATCGACACCCCCGGACACGTGGACTTCACGGCCGAGGTGGAGCGCTCGCTCCGCGTTCTTGACGGTGCGGTCGCCCTCTACTGCGCGGTCGGCGGCGTCCAGCCCCAGTCCGAGCAGGTGTGGCGCCAGTCCGAGAAGTACAAAGTGCCGAAGATTGCGTTCGTTAACAAGATGGACCGCGTCGGCGCGAACTTCTACAGCGTGATGGACCAGATGAAGAAGCAGCTCGGCGCCAACCCGGTTCCGGTCGTCATCCCGATCGGCGCTGCGGATACGTTCGAGGGCGTCATCGACCTCATCAAGATGAAAGCGCTTTACTTCGACATGAAGTCGCTCGGCAAGACGGTTCTCGAGAAGGACATCCCCGAGGAGTACATGGAGAAGGCGCAGGAGTACCGCCAGAAGATGGTCGAGTCGGCGGCCGAGCAGGACGATGCGCTCATGGAGAAGTTTTTCGCAGGCGAGGAGCTCACGAACGACGAGATCAAGAAGGCGCTCCGCAAGGGCTGCCTTTCGCGCGCCATCACCCCGGCGTTCTGCGGCACCGCGTTCAAGGACAAGGGCATTCAGCCGCTCCTCGACGGCGTCTGCGACTATCTCCCGTCCCCGCTTGACGCGGGCGCGGCGGTTTCGCAGGACAATCCCGACGAGAAGCGCGAGGTTTCCGACGACGAGCCGTTCTGCGGTCTCGCGTTCAAGATCATGAACGATCCGAAGTCCGGCGGCAAGATTACGTTCGTCCGCGTCTATTCGGGCACGATGAAGCTCGGCGCGGAGATGCTTGACTCGACGATTAACCGCGAGCAGCGCATCAGCCGTCTGTTCCGCATGCACGCGGCCAAGCAGGAGCCGCTCGAAGAGGCGCATGCCGGCGACATCGTTGCGTGCGTCGGTCTCACCGAGACCCGCACGGGAGACACGCTCTGCGATCCGGCGCATCCGATTACGCTTGAATCCATCGACTTCCCGGCGCCGGTCATCTCGGTCGCGGTGAAGCCGAAATCCCGCGGTGACAACGAGAAGCTCGGCGTTGCGCTCCACGCGCTCGCGATGGAAGACCCGACCTTCGTCGTCACCTTCGACCAGGAGACCTCCGAGACGATCATCGCCGGCATGGGCGAGCTCTATCTCGAGGTCATCGTCGACCGTCTGAAACGCGAGTTCAACGTCGACTGCGACGTCGGCGCTCCGCAGGTCGCGTATCGCGAGACGATCACGATGCCGGTCGACAACGAGTACAAGCACGTCAAGCAGTCCGGCGGCCGCGGTCAGTACGCGCACGTCTGCCTCAAGCTCGCTCCGCAGGAGCCGGGCAAGGGCTTCGAGTTCGTCAACGAGGTCAAGGGCGGCGTGATTCCGACGGAGTACATCCCGG
>JAEDMC010000041.1 GCA_016303225.1 Kiritimatiellia bacterium | reverse complement strand
AAAATATGCTATAATATTAGCACTTTATCGAGGAATATGCTAATGAAAAAGCAGAATGTTCTATATCCAAAGGCTGTGAAAGCCATTAAGACAATGGGCGAAAATCTTCGTCTTGCCCGGCGTCGTCGCAAGATTACGGCAGGGATGATGGCGGAGCGAGCGAACATGTCCTTAATGACGCTCCGGTCGATTGAACGCGGCTCTCCGCATGTCTCAATGTGCAATTATATGGCCGTTATAGCTTGTCTCGGGTTTCAAGAGGATGTCGCCGCCGTTGCGGCAAACGATGTCTTGGGGCGCGATCTGCAGGATGCCGAACTATGAAAAAAACGATTTATCTCTTTCTCGATGATGTCTATATTGGGGAAGCCCGCGCCGACACGATTCGGTCGAAGGAAAAATGGATGTTCCAGTTTGCGCCGGAATATCTTGATAAATCGCGTCCGCTGCTCGACCCGTCAATCGCCAATGTGCGTGGTCCGCAATTCCCGGCTAATGGAGATGTCTTTGGGTTTTTGTCGGATGTTGCGCCGGATCGTTGGGGGCGCAAATTGATTCGGCGGCGCGAAAAACGTGATCTTCTGGAAAGCGATTTTATGCTTGGCGTTTCTGATTTGACGCGTCAAGGCGCACTTCGCCTGAAACTTGACCGAGATGGGCCGTTTGTAGCATCCGATCTTACCGATGCAGCTCCTCCGTGGACGACGTTGCGGAAGCTCGAATCTGCTGCGCGACATATTGATTCCGACGATAAAGGCGATAAAGAGGAACAATGGCTGCGCGATCTTTTTCAGCCGGGTTCGTCGCTTGGCGGCGCACGGCCTAAAGCGAATGTGACGGCGCCGGACGGTTCGATATGGATTGCGAAATTTCCTTCGGCAAAGGATGAATGGGATGTCGGGCTGAAAGAGTATGAAACCAGTGTTCTCGCACGGAAGGTGGGCTTGAATGTCCCTGAGACAAAATGTCTTAAGCTCTCAAAACAGGGAACGACTTTTTTCTCCAAACGTTTTGATCGTGACGGATCGCGAAGAATTCATTATGCTTCGGCAATGACAATGATCGGTGCGAAAGACGGCGAGGACGGACACAGTTATCTTGAGATCGCAGAATTCATCTCCGCCTACGGTGCTGACCCAACGGCAGATCTTAGGGAGCTTTGGAAAAGGATGGCGTTTTCCATAATCGTCCACAATACAGACGACCATTTACGCAATCATGGTTTTCTTCTGACGCCGAAGGGTTGGCGGCTTTCGCCGATGTTTGATGTAAATCCAAATCCTCACGGTGGAGATTCTGCACTTGAGATGGGCGACATTTTCGAAGATTCCGAATTCTATCGCGTCACAAAGAAGGAAGCGAAATCCATTTTTGACGATATGTTGAAGGTGGTGAAGGGGTGAGTTGGAGTTGGAGGTTCGAGGTGGAGGGGTTTTCCGCCTTCTTCACGGCCCTGACGCCGCTTGCGAAGTCGGACTACATCGCGGTTGCAGGAGGCGAGAATAACCGCTATCTGCCCGGCAAGCAGTACGGGATTCTGCGCAAGGGAAAGGCGGTGATTTGTGCCTAATCCCACCACCTTTACCCCACCATTGGGGGTCCTCGATGCCTCCGGTAGGGGCGGACGGCCTCGGCCGCCCGCAACCCGGGCCGCCGAGGACGTCGGCCCCTACCGACTCTTTGACTTTCCATTCGTGCGCGGCGACTCAGGGTTGATGCGGTGTCGTGTGAAAGTTCCGCGGCGATATGATAGAATAGCTTCATTATGACGAAGGATATTTGCCGTGTCTCGCGGGTCAGGTTCTGGGGCTGCAGTTTTTAGCAGAGCTTGTTGAAGGAGGTTTGACATGATGACGTATAGGCTGGTGATGCCAGAGGACATGAATCATTACGGATTCCTGTTCGGCGGGAAGATGCTGATGTGGATCGACGAGGTCGCTTGGATCGCCGTCTCGAATGACTATCCCGGTTTTCGGTTCGTGACTGTCGGCATGAGCGAGGTGACGTTCAAGAAAAGCGTCCATCCCCGCGCCATCCTCCGGTTTGACGCGCAGAAGAAGCATGTCGGGAAAACCTCGGTTACCTATCACGTCGATGTCTACCGCCGTGACATCGAAGCATCGGACGAAGAGCATGTCTTCCATACGGACATTACGTTCGTGCGTGTCGACGAACACGGCAACAAGCTGGCGCTGTGAAGGACCGAGAAGCGCCCCTCACCCCACCCGCTATTAAACTTCAAGAAACGTAATTATGAATATCTTAAGAAAATCAATTTTAATCGCGCTTCCTCAGGCTAAGGACATGGCCAACAGATGCTTTTGAATATGTCGTGAACCAGGGTCGGAGATGTATCGTTTAATAGGATAGGCGAAAGGATCAATTGAACGATATGGCACGAAAACTGGCGGTCGGATGGTTTGACAACGAGTCCTTTGTGGACTCGTGTGCGCGTTATGTTTCACGGATCAAGGAGGTCTTCTTCGCGTGGCCGGGCGTGACCGCCAGCCGCCCGATGGATGACTGGACGCCTGCGCGGCGTGAGCGGATCGTCTCGGATCTCCGCTGGGCACGGGAGAACGGAATCGAACTCGACGCGATCTTCAACGCGAACTGCTATGGCGACATCGCGATCTCGGAAACACTCGCCGATCATGTGACGGCGATGCTGAAGGAGATGGATGCCGCCGGACTGTTCCCCGAACATCTGACCACGACATCTCCGTTCATCGCCACTGTTGTCCGGCAGCGTTTTGCGTCCGTAAAGATTCGTTTCAGCATTAACATGGATATCGCCAGTGAGATCGCCCTCAAATACGTCGATGAACTGTACGACGAGTTCTATGCGGGACGGAACGATCATCGGCGGCTCGATTATGTGAAGCGCATGGGGACATGGGCACGTGAGCATGGCAAGCTGATGGGCATCCAGGCAAATCCGGGATGTCTGCGGAACTGTCCGTTCCACCAGTTCCACAACAACCTCCACGGACACAATCGAATGGGTCAGTCTGTTGCGGGCGAGAAGTTCGGTTTTTCGGTCTTCCGCTGCCGGACGAATTTCGAGCGCGGCAACTACGAGGATTTTCTCCGTGCGATCTGGATCCGTCCGGAGGATCTGCCGCTTTACGAGCCGTATGTCGGCGTCATCAAGCTGGCAACGCGGCGACATCCGAATCCGGCGAAGATAGTCGCGGCCTACGCAACCTGTTCTTATGACGGCGATCTGGCGGAGATCATGGATCCCTGCTACAAGTTCCCGATGATCATCGACAATCAGCGACTGGGAGCCTCGCCGCTCTGGCCCGAGGTCCGCGACTGCCGTGATGCCGACAACTGCACGAACTGCGGGAAGTGCTCCGCCTTGTTGAAGACCTGCGCTCGCGAGCGGAGCGACGGCGCGGCAGGTATGACAACTGAATTCGTGAGGTTTTTCAAAGGTTGACACAGGACGGCAAATAGGTGTTGGCAATGCCGCTGTCTCCGCGGTCTATGTTGCCACTGGTGTGTATTTCTCCATGTGTGAAGGTCGCGCACTCATAGCCTTTGTCGTCTGCTTGTCGCTGACAGGCATCAGCATGCTAGTTTCGATGTGGGTGAGGAAGCGGAAGTTTAATGTCGGATTGCCAGATTCTTAAGCTAGTGACGGCTTTACAGACTCTTTCAATCGGCATGACCGGTAAATGGGATCGGACTGTCTCGGATGAGACAGTTTATGATATAATATTCCAAAATTTTCATGTCTAAGAGGCTCATTCTCCTCGGGGCGACGGGATCGATCGGCACCAGTACGGTCGATGTCGTGAGAACCCATCCCGACGATTTCAGGATCGTCGCGGTTTCGGCTTTGCATTCGAAGGAGAAGTGCGAGGCCCTGGCGCGGGAGTTCGGCGCGAAGGCCTATGTCGGCGAGGACGCCGCCTTGCGGGCCGTCGAGGAGAATGATGCTGACATCTGCCTCGTTGCTACAGTCGGCATGTCCGGACTGAGCCCCACGGTCGCCGCGATCGAGAAGGGCATGGACGTTGCACTCGCCACCAAGGAAGTGATGGTCATGGCCGGTGAGCTGGTGACGGCGCTTGCGAAGCAGAAGGGCGTCAAGTTCCTGCCGGTCGACAGCGAACACTCGGCGATTTTTCAGTGTATTCAAGGTGTAGGTGTCGGGGGTAGGAGTACAAAGGAAATCGATAAGCTGATCCTGACGGCGAGCGGCGGGCCGTTTTTTGACGGGCCGGAGGATTTGTCGGCGGTGACCGTTGCAGAGGCGCTCAACCATCCGCGGTGGAAGATGGGCCCGAAGGTGACGATCGACTCGTCGACGATGATGAACAAAGGCTTTGAGATTCTCGAGGCGCGGTGGCTCTTCGACGTGCCGGTCAAGGATATCGAGGTTGTCGTCCATCCCGAATCGGTCGTCCATTCGCTCGTCACCTTTGTCGACGGTTCGACGATTGCGCAGCTGTGTCCGCCCGACATGCGCGTGCCGATCCAGTATGCGCTCTCGTGGCCGGAACGTCTGCCCGCCGAGCGGGCGAAGCTCGATCTCGCGGCACTGGCAAAGCTGACGTTTCGCGAGCCGGATCCGGTCCGCTTCCCCTGTCTTCGTCTCGTCAAGGAGGCGTGCGAGGCGGGCGGATGTGCAACCGCGGTTCTTGCGGCAGCGGACGAGTGGGCCGTTGACGCGTTCATCAAGGGCAAGATCAAATACACGGACATCGCCAAGACAGTCGAAGAAACGCTCGCGAAAGCGCCGCGGTTCGAGATGACGTCGCTCGACGCCGTCTTCGAAGCCAATGAGTGGACGTTGAGAAGGTTGAAAGGTTGAGGGAATAATGGAAATCATCGTTACAGTCTTTTACATTGCCGTGTGCGTGATGCTGTTCGCGCTGGCAATCTTGATTCATGAGTTCGGCCACTTCATTGTGGCCCTGAAGCTCGGCCTTCGGGTAGAGGCCTTCTCCATTGGCTTTGGCAAGCCGATCTGGAGGAAGAAGGTGAATGGAGTCGAGTATCGCATTTCGCCGATTTTGCTTGGCGGGTACGTGTCGATTCCCGATGTTGATCCAGAGGGAACGAAGGCGCTCGAGGGAGCAAGAGCGAAGTCTGAAGGCGAAGTCGGACAGCGGAAGAAGATTCCCGCGTGGAAGGAGATTCTGGTGGCGGTCGCCGGGCCGTCGATGAATCTCGTGCTGGCGACGGTGATCGCCGTCGTGCTGTCGCTCGTGCCCAGCGTGAAGTTCGGGGAACTCGCTGCGGAAATTGGCGATGTCATTCCGGATGGCCCGGCGGCGAAAGCGGGGATGAGGGCGGGCGATGTCGTCAAGGCCGTCGGCGGACGCGAGGTGAAGACTTGGTCGGAGATGCAGACGGAGGTTCAGATTTCGGGAGGAAAGACCGTTGAGTTCGCCGTTGACCGTCCTCAAGACTCTGGTCTTCCGTCACGCGTCCTCCTGTCCGTGACGCCGGAGCGGAACGAGGTGACGGGGGCGTGGTTCGTCATGGCGCTCAGCGTCTCGAACGAGACAGGGGCTGTCGCGTGGATGCCGGCTCGCAATCCCCTGAAGCAGCTGGCGTGGGACGCCGGGTCGATCTTCCGCGTGCTGAAGGGGTTGGTCACGCCCAAGGAGGCAGCGGCGACGAGCGCGGCGCTGGGCGGTCCCGTAATGATCGCCGAAGGGCTTTACCGTCAGGTTCGGCGCGATCCGTGGGACGGACTCGGGTTCCTCCGGTTCCTCAACGTGAACCTTGCAGTCCTGAACTTGCTGCCGATTCCCGTGCTGGACGGCGGACTCATCATGTTCGCGCTTTTCGCCCTCATTTTCCGCAGGCGCGTGCCGGAGTTCATCGTCAAGTACCTTTCCCTCGCCTTCATGGTCTTGCTGATGGGGCTGATGGGGTTGCTGATCCTGAGGGACAGCATGAGGAGCTGGAAGATACACACGTACAAGCCGGCCGCTAGCGAATCTAGCAGTTCTAGTAATTCTTGTGAATCTAGAGATTCCAGGGGAACCAATGCGACAGACGCGGCAAGTCAGGCTCGGTAAGCTGCTGATCGGCGGCGGAGCGCCCGTGAGCGTGCAGACGATGTGCAACGTCGATCCGCACGATGCGAAGGCCTGTCTCGAGCAGCTGCAGAGTTGCGCGGCGCTTGGCTGCGATGTCTTCCGGATGACCGTGCCCGATCTCGAGGCGGCGAAGGTCTTGGGCGAAGTGAAGAAGAACTCGCCGATTCCGCTCGTTGCCGACATCCATTTTGACTACCGCTGTGCGCTCGCGGCGATCGAGGCGGGAACGGACGCGCTCCGGCTCAATCCCGGGAACATCGGTTCGCGCGATCGCGTGCAGGCTGTGGCGCGGGCGGCGAAGGCGAAAGGGGTGCCGATCCGAATCGGCGTGAACGGCGGATCGCTGGAGAAGGGCGAGACGCTCGTGAGTTCCGCGCTGAAGCACCTGAAGCTTTTGGAAGACGAGGACTTCCACGATGTGGTGATCAGCGCCAAGGCGAGCAATGTCGCCGAGACGCTGTCCGTCTATCGCGAACTGGCGGAGAAGACGGACTGTCCGCTCCATCTCGGTGTCACCGAGGCGGGAACGCTCATTCCCGGCACGGTGCGGAGCTCGGTGGCGCTCGGCATCCTGCTCTCGGAGGGCATTGGCGATACGATTCGCGTGTCGCTCACCAACAAGCCGGAGAAGGAAGTGAAGGTCGGACTGGAGATCCTGCGTGCGCTCGGACTTCGCGCGCCGGGTCCGTCGATTACAAGCTGTCCGACCTGCGGACGCACGAAAGTCGACCTTCTGCGCATCGCCTCGCAGGTTGAGGACGCCCTCGAGATTCTCCATCGCGACCGCCTTGCACAACCTCAAACTTCAGACGTCAAACATCAAACATTCCCCAAAGTCGCAGTCATGGGGTGCGTTGTAAACGGTCCCGGCGAGGCGAAGGGGGCGGACGTCGCGCTCTGCGGCGGAGATGGGGATTTCATCTTGTTTGTTCGCGGGCAGCAGGTCTGCCGCGTTCGCGAAGAGGAAGCTGTCGAAAGGGTGGTTGAACATGTTATGGCTTTGTGAAAACTTTGCTCCGATAGCCGTCGCCTTGGCTGCGTCCGCAGTCGCGTGGATGTATGGCGGCGCACGCGGAGACGTGCTGCCCCCGGTCGTGCCTTGGCTCTTCGCGTTGTTGCTGGAGGTGTTTCTCTGCTTTCCCCAACGGCATCATGGAGAATCCTCATTCGAGGCGCGGGCGCGTCTTTGGCACGAGCTGAGGCGATCACCGGTTTTCTGGACGGCGCTCGGTCTTCTTGTTCTTCTGCTCATTCCCTTTATCAACAACGGTCTTTGTCCCGGTTGCGATGCTGCACTGATTGCGCAGGGTGTCGATCCGTCGCCCAAAGCGCCTTTCCTGCCGTTTTGCGTCAATCGGATCGACCACCTGTACGTTGTCCTCGAAATGGCGATGGCGTTTCTGCTGGCCGTCGTTGTTTTCTTCGGACTGACGCATGAGGGCAAGCGCCTGGCGCTTGAGCTGATCGTCTGGAACGGCGTGGCCATGGCGGCGTTCGGGTTTCTGCAGGCGGTGATGGATGCGCCTGGCCCGTTCTGGGACGTGCCGCCGAGCGGGGCAGCCGTTTTCAAACTCGGGAGCTACTTCTCCGTCTTTGGCTATCCGAACATGGCTGGTGATTATTTTACGCTTCTCTTTGGCATTTCGGTCGCCTTGTGGCGGCATCACAGAGAGGAGGCCATGCAAGCCGAGAAAAGGGCCAGCTCCTCCGAAAGGGCGGCGCTGGCGACGCGCCGCAGCGAACAGTTCCTGCGTCGCCATTACCTGCTTATCCCGGCCGTGATCTTTTACTTCTCGGCGTTGTACACGCTTTCCCGTGCGGCGATCATTCTGGCGACGTCGACGGCATTCGTCTATTTCTTCCATACGCTGTGGGATTCGCTGTCGCGGATGAAGAAGTCGCGCCGTGTTATCGTCGGAGTCTGGAGCCTGCTGGTTTTCGGACTGGTGGCCTTCTTCGCAACGATTTTCATGCCGAAGGACATTCGCCGCGAGGTTGATACGCTGGACAGCGTGGGCATGCTCGATCGGGTGACGGGACGCGGACAGTACCACACGACGGTGGCGACGTCCATTTGGAAAGACCACCTGCTTTTCGGCTGTGGGGGCTGGGGTTACAAGCACTTCTGCGTGGCCAAGATGACGGATCTGGGAATGAATGTGAAACGGGAGTTGCAGACAACAGGCGGCGCCAATGTGCATAACGACTACCTGCAGTTCCTCGCCGAGCATGGCCTTGTCGGCTTTGGGGCGATGGTGCTGCTGGCGGTTTTGCTTTACCTGCCGGTCGCTCGTCAGTGGTCTCGGCTCGTCAAGGACCTGCGTTTCAAGAAAGAGGCGGCCAGAAAGACCAAGCCGCTGGAAATCTTTGCCGCACCTGCGCCGGTGTTCATCCTCTCCGTCGCCGTGATTGCCACCCTGATCCATGCCTTCGGGGACTGCCCCCTCCGTTCCGGTTCGATCCTGTCGCTTGTCTACATTTCACTTGCCGCCGTCGGCGGCTTCATGCCTCATCTACACAACGAACACCAATAAAAAGTCTGGACCACTCCCATGCTGCACGTTAACGAAAACTACTCGAAAATCAAGCCCACTTACCTCTTTGCGGAGATCGCCCATCGCGTGACCGCACATCAGAAGGCGCATCCGGACGCGAAGGTGATCCGTCTCGGCATCGGCGACGTCACCGAGCCGCTGGCGCCGTCCGTCATCGCCGCCATGCACAAGGCGGTGGACGATGAGGGAGGAAAGGGCGATTTCCACGGATACGGTCCGGAACAGGGCTACGCCTTTCTGCGCGAGAAGATCGCCAAGGTCGACTTCCAGGACCGCGGCATCGACATTTCGGCGGACGAGATCCTCGTCTCCGACGGCGCGAAATGCGACTGCGGCAACATTCAGGAGCTTTTCGGCGCGGACGTGAAGATCGCGGTCGGCGATCCCGTCTATCCCGTCTACGTCGACACGAACGTCATGGCCGGTCGCCACGACATCATGCTTCTGCCCTGCACGGCGGAGAACGGCTTTGTGCCGGGTCCGGAGGGGTGCGAGGCGGACATCGTCTACCTCTGCTATCCCAACAACCCGACCGGTGCGATCGCGACGAAGGCGCAGCTGCAGGCTTGGGTTGACTGGGCGAACGCGAAGAAGGCGCTGATTCTCTTCGACGCCGCCTACGAGGCGTTCATCCGCAATCCGGAGATCCCGCGCTCGATCTACGAATGCGCCGGGGCGAAGACGTGCGCAATCGAGATCCGCTCGTTCTCGAAGACCGCGGGCTTCACCGGCATCCGCTGCGGCTACACGGTTGTTCCGAACGAACTCGTCGCATACAATGCGGACGGGACGCCCGTGCCGCTTCGTCCGATGTGGACGCGCCGCCAGACGACGAAGTTCAACGGCGCGAGCTACATCACCCAGCGTGGCGCCGAGGCGATCTACTCGCCTGAGGGACAGAAGGAATGCAAGGACATCATCGACTTCTACCTCGGCAACGCCAAGCTGATGAAGGACGCGCTCAAGACGCTCGGCTATGATGTGACGGGTGGCGATGACTCGCCGTATCTCTGGGTGAATGTCAAAGGCGACAGCTGGGAGTTCTTCGACAAGCTGCTCAAGGAGGCGAATGTCGTCACGACCCCTGGCGCCGGGTTCGGCAAGGCGGGCGAGGGCTACATCCGCATCAGCGCGTTCAACTCCCGTGCGAACGTCCTCGAGGCCATTGAGCGTCTGAAGAAGGTGCTGTGACGCTTCCGGTCGCAGCCCTGCTGGCCGCGGCGGTCTGGCATCCTGCGGCGGATTGGGTCGAGAAACCCGATCCGTACGCAAGCCCCTGCGCACGGCGCGGCGGGACGTTTCGGCTGAGCGGCGCCCAGCCGCCGAAGAGCTTCAACGCCTACGTGGACAACAACAACTACTCCTCGATGGTGATGGACCTCCTCTATGGTCGGCTGCTGGGAATGGATCGCGCGACCTCCGAGCTCGTCCCCTCGCTGGCGCGGAAGTGGTCCGTGACGGACGACGGACGCGAATTCACCTTCGTCCTTGACGAACGCGCGACGTGGTCGGACGGCGCACCGGTGACGGCGGCGGACGTCAAATGGACGTTTGACGCCGTCATGGACCCCAAGAACGACACGGGGCCGTGGAAATCGATGCTCGGCTTCTTTCAGAGTCCCGAGGTCATTGACACGCGGACCGTTCGTTTCGTCAAGAAGGGGGACAGTCCCCGCGACTGGCGGGACATCCTCAACTGCTCGAGCTTCTGGATCCTGCCGAAGCACGCCTTCGAGAAGACGGCCTTCAACAAGCTGAATTTCGTGGGCGCCGTGTCGGGAGACGCCTATCAGATCGTCCGCGCCGAACCGCAGGTCGAGACCGAGCTCCGACGTCACGGCCGCTGGTGGGCGCAAGACCTGCCGCAGAACAGGGGAACAAAGAACTTCGACAGGATACTCGTCCGTTACTTTGCCGAAAACGAGAACGCCTTCGAGGCGCTGAAGAAGCGGAAGCTCGACTATTATCCCATCTATACTGCGCGCATCTACGAACAGGAGACGGGCGGCGAGGCGTTTAAGCGCAATTTCATCCTGAAGCGTCGCGTCCGCAACCGCGCGCCGATCGGATTTCAGGGCTTTGCGATGAACATGCGGCGTTCGCCGTTCGACGACGTGCGCGTCCGCCGGGCGATGGCGGCGCTCGTCGACCGCGAGACGATGAACCGCACGATGATGAACAACGCCTATTTCCTGATGAACTCTTACTACACCGATCTCTACGACGCGGCGCATCCGTGTCCGAACGAGATGCACGTGTTCGATCCAGAGAAGGCGGCGCGGCTCCTTGACGAGGCCGGCTGGCGCGTCGACGCGGCGGACGGACGGCGCAAAAAGGACGGCAAGACGTTCGCGTTTGACTTTCTCTCCCGCGGGGCGACGGAGGACAAGTTCCTGTCGCTCTTCGACCAGGAGCTCCGCAAGCTCGGCATTTCGATGTCAATCGTCCGCAAAGACTTCGCGAGCTGGATGCGCGACATGGACGAGTTCGCTTATGACATGACCTGGGCTGCCTGGGGCGCGGGCACGGTGAAGTATCCGGAGCTGTCCTGGCTCGGCGCCGAGGCGGACCGCAAGGGGTCCAACAACATCACCGGGTTCAAATCCGGCGAGGTCGACAGCCTGATTGCCGCGGAAAAGGGGATGGACGATGCGGCGGCGCGGCTTGACGTCTACCGGAAGATCGATTCGCTTGTGGCGGCGGAGGTTCCGTACGTCCTTCTCTGGCAGACGGATTCGACGCGCATTCTCTATTGGAACAAGTTCGGCATGCCGAAGACTGTTCTCTCGCCCTACGAGCGCGAGGAGTCTGCGCTCGGCTACTGGTGGTACGACGCCGATCGTGCCGAAGAACTCGAACGTGCGATCCGCGAAAACGGGTTCCTGCCGACGATTCCTGAAACTGTATCAATTCGTTAGGAATTATACGCTTTATGATTGACGATTACGAACTTCTGGACAGTGGTGACGGACGCAAGCTCGAACGCTTCGGCAAGTACGTGCTGGCGCGCCCCTGCTCGCAGGCGATGTGGCGACCAAACAAATCCGCTGCGGAATGGGCGAAGGCCGACGCGTCCTTTGATCGCGAAGACGGCAACAACTGGCACGGCCGCGCGAATCTGCCCAAGGAGTGGCAGATCAAGACCGCCGGCATCACGTTTAAGCTCGGGGGCACCGATTTCGGACATTTGGGGATTTTCCCGGAGCAGCGCGCGCAGTGGAAGTGGATCAGGGAGACGGTAGGTGTAGGTTGTAGGTGCAGGTGTACAAGCGTTTTGAACCTCTTTGCGTATTCCGGTGGTTCGACGATGGCGGCGGCGCTGGGCGGGGCGGAAGTCTGTCATCTCGACGCATCGAAGGGCATGGTCGAGTGGGCGCGTGAGAACGCGCGGCTGAACGGACTCGCCGAACGTCCGATCCGCTGGATCGTCGACGATGCGCACAAGTTCATGAAGCGGGAAATCCGCCGCGGACGAAAGTATGACGCGATTATTCTCGATCCGCCGACGTTCGGACGCGGCGCGGGCGGCGAGATGTACAAGATCGAGCGCGACCTCAAGGAGACGCTCTCGCTCGTGCGCGAGCTCCTGTCGGACCATCCGCTTTTCGTGCTCTTTTCCTCGCACACGCCGGGCTTGTCGCAGATTGTGGCGGAGAACATCCTCGCCCAGCTTTTCCCTCAGGCCCGTCTCGAGTCCGGAGAGATGCTCCTCGAACCTCATCCCTCATCCCTCACCCCTCGGCCCTGTCCTTGTCCCAGCGGCATCTATTGCCGTGCTGTTTTCAGTTGAAACCTTCGCGAACGGGCGAAGGACTGAAAATTTGGTATAATTTATCGAAAGGAAGCTTGAGCTTATGAAACTTGATCCGACGAAAATGAAGGACTGGCAGGTCGCCGAGGCGGCCGAAGCGAATCTTAAACCCGCCGCGGAGCTGCTGAAGGACCTTGGCATTCAGGATGACGAGTGGGACGCCTATGGCAAGTATCTCGCCAAGGTGGACGTCTCCAAGGTGCTGAAGCGTGTCGGCGCGGGGCGTAAGGGCAAGTACATCGACGTCACGGCCATTACCCCGACCGCGCTCGGCGAAGGGAAGACGACGACGACGCTCGGACTCGTCGAGGGCCTCGGCAAGCTCGGCAAGAAGGTGATCGGGTGCGTGCGTCAGCCGTCCGGCGGCCCGACTTTCAACATCAAGGGATCCGCCGCGGGCGGCGGCCTTGCGCAGGTCATCCCGCTCACCTCGCTTTCGCTCGGCCTTACGGGTGACATCGATGCGATCACGAACGCCAACAACCTTGCGATGGTCGCGCTGAACTCGCGCATGCAACACGAGCGCAACCACGATGACGCATGGCTCGCCGAGCGAGGCCTCAAGCGTCTCGATATCGACGAGAACCGCATCCAGTTCCGCTGGGCGATGGATTTCTGCGCGCAGGGCCTCCGCAACATCGAGATCGGCAAGGGCGGCAAGCTCGACGGTTACACTTGCAGCTCGGGCTTCTACATCACGGTCGCCTCGGAGGTGATGGCGATTCTCGCGATGAGCGCGGACCTGAAGGACCTCCGCGAACGCCTTTCGAAGATCATCGTCGCGTACTCGAAGTCGGGCGCGCCGGTGACGACGCACGACCTTGAGGTCGACGGCGCGATGTGCGCGCTTCTCGTGAACGCGATCAAGCCGACGCTGATGCAGTCCATCGAGGGGCAGCCGATGTTCGTGCATGCGGGTCCGTTTGCGAACATTGCGATCGGGCAGAACTCGGTCGTTGCGGACCGGCTTGCGTGCGCGCTCGGCGACTACGTCGTCACGGAGAGCGGCTTCGCGAGTGACATGGGCTTCGAGAAGTTCTGGAACATCAAGTGCCGCTGCTCGGGCCTGAAGCCCGACTGCGTGGTGCTCGTCGCGACGGTTCGCGCCCTCAAGGCGCACGGCGGCGCGCCGGCCGTGAAGGCGGGGCTGCCGCTCGATCCGGTCTACACGACGGAGAACCTGGAGCTTCTCGAGAAGGGTTGCGACAATCTCCTCGCGCACATTGACATCATCCGCCGCTCCGGCATCCAGCCGGTCGTCTGCCTCAACGCGTTCTACACCGACACGCAGGCCGAGCGCGATCTCGTGAAGGCGATGGCGGAGAAGGCGGGTGCGACATTCGCGGTATCCGACCACTGGCTCAAAGGCGGCGAGGGTGCGCTTGAACTCGCCGAGGCCGTCATCAAAGCGTGCGACGAGCCGAATAACTTCGCGTATCTCTGCGATCTCAACGAGCCGCTCAAGGACCGCATCGAGAAGCAGGTCAAGGAGGTGTACGGCGGTGACGGCGTTGACTTCGAGCCGGAGGCCCTGAAGAAGCTGGAGCTCTTCCAGTCCAATCCCGACACGGCG
The DNA here is from genome assembly GCA_016303225.1 of Kiritimatiellia bacterium. Taxonomy (GTDB): domain Bacteria; phylum Verrucomicrobiota; class Kiritimatiellia; order RFP12; family UBA1067; genus UBA1067. The sequence goes on along the minus strand of JAEDMC010000041.1, from coordinate 3,757 downwards.
AAGCTGCCGATCTGCATTGCGAAGACGCAATACTCGCTCTCGCACGACCCGAAGCTGCTCGGACGTCCGAAGGGCTGGCGCATGCCGGTCAAAGACGTTCTCATCTACCAGGGCGCGGGGCTCGTCGTCCCGGTCGCGGGCGAAATCAAGCTGATGCCCGGCACCTCGGCCTCCCCGGCCTACCGCCGCATCGACGTCGACGTCGAGACGGGCAAGGTGAGGGGGCTGTTTTAATTCCGCCTGAAGTGTGGTATAATTTTCACCATGAAAAGACAGATCGTCCTCATTGCCTCTTTGGTCGCGGGTGTGCTCGCGGCGGTGCTGACGCGCTTTTATCTCAACGCGAAGGATGCGGAGGTGCGGCAGATTCGCGAAAGTTTCAATCGTCGGTACGGACGCATGGCGGTTCTCGTCTTGAAGCGCGACCTGCCGTCCGGCACGGTGCTCCAGATGAGCGACTTGGGCGGACTGGATGTGCCGGAGATCGGCATGCGGGGTCAGGCGGTCGAGGAGAACGACTGGCGCAGCGTCGTCGGGCGCAAGCTGGCCTACGGACGCAAGGCGAAGGACGTCCTCCTCTGGAGTGACATTGAAGGCGGCAATCCGTCCGTCACGGGCCTTTCCGCGGACGTCAAGAAGGCGATGCGCGCCGTCTCCATCAACTGTTCGGGTGCGGCGAGCGTAGCGGGCATGGTCAAGCCGAACGACCACGTGGACGTCATCGGCACGTTCGACTTGTCGGATCCCTCTTCGAAGCAGTCCGGCGCGAAGGCGAAGTCGCTCGTCACGTGTACGATCCTGCAGAACGTCCTGGTGCTGGCGACCGGTTCGCAGACCGCGAAGATGCAGGCGAAGGAGTTCGGCGCGTCCGCCTATTCGACGGTGACGCTGGAAGTGACGCCGCGCGAGGCGGAGATGCTGGCCTTCACGGAGCAGATCAAGGGACGGCTCGTCCTGACGCTTCGCAACCGCAACGACACGCATTACGAACGCGAATTGCCACAGGTCAACTTCGACAAGATCGTCGGCGAGATCTCCGAGCTGAACGAGAAGCGCCAGCAGCAGAAGTACACCAACCGCTGACATGATTCTCACGACACTCATCGACGGACAGCGCGAGACGCGCGAACTGACTCCGGGCACCTATCTGATCGGGCGCGGCGAGTCGTGCCGCATCCGCTTCAACTTGCCCGAGGTGAGCGAGCGCCATGCGATTCTCACCGTGCGGGACGACAAGGCGGTCCTTGAAGACCTGCACAGCGTCAACGGCACGCTGGTGAACGGCGACGCAATTGACTGTGCCGTCGTTCTTGACGGCGGCATGGTTGTGCAGATCGGCAGCGGCATGCTGCGGGTGAGCGAGGCGGAAGAAGAGAAGCCGAAGCCGGAAGTCGTTGTCGAAGAGGAGAAAGAAGAAGAGTCCGCCGTACAACTGCCGACTACGACTACGGCTGATTCCGATCCTCTCCGCGAACTTCGCCGCAGCGTCCAGACGCAGATTCAGCAGGAACTCCTGAAGCGAATGGACATGAAGCGGCTCACCATGCAGGGCATTGACCGCGAGGGGCTGGAGGATACGGCACGGGAGAAGATCCGCGGCATCATCGACGAAGTTGTTGCGAACGGAAAGCTGCCGGCGGGGATTGATCCGGATCGTCTGGAGGAGGACATCTTCAACGAGGCGATGCGCCTCGGACCGCTGGAGGAACTGCTGGCGGACGAATCGGTCACGGAAATCATGGTGAACGGTCCGGAGAAGGTCTACATCGAGCGCGGCGGAAAGCTGGTGCTCTCCGACTGCCAGTTCTCGGACGATGCGAGCGTCATGGCCGTGATCGAGCGCATTGTGGCGCCGCTTGGGCGCCGCATCGACGAGTCGCAGCCGTATGTGGACGCGCGTCTGGCGGACGGCAGCCGTGTCAATGCGATCATTGCGCCGCTCGCGCTCAGCGGGCCGACGATCACGATTCGAAAGTTTGCGAAGAAGGCGCTGACGCCGGAGGACTTCGTCCGCTTCGGCACGTGGACGCCCGATGCGGCGAAGTTCATGGAGCTGTGCGTGCGGCTCCGCAAGAACATCATCGTCGCCGGCGGCACGGGATCCGGCAAGACGACGCTCCTCAACCTCCTGTCCGGCTACATTCCCGAGAACGAGCGTATCGTGACGGTCGAGGACGCGGCGGAACTTCGGCTGCAGCAGCCGCATGTCGTGCGGCTCGAGGCCCGTCCCCCGAACATCGAGGGGAAGGGTGCGGTAACGATCCGCGACCTCGTGAAGAACTGTCTCAGAATGCGTCCGGACCGCATCATCGTCGGCGAATGCCGCGGCGGCGAGGCGCTGGACATGCTGCAGGCGATGAACACGGGCCATGACGGATCGCTGACGACGGTGCACGCGAACTCGCCGCGCGACGTCATCTCGCGTCTGGAGACGATGGTGCTGATGAGCGGCATGGAACTGCCGTCCCGCGCGATCCGCGAGCAGATCCAGAGTGCGGTCGACATCATCATCCACGAGTCGCGCATGAGCGACGGCTCGCGCAAGGTGACGGCGATTACCGAGGTGACCGGCATGGAGGGCAACCAGATCGTCATGCAGGACATCTTCGCCTTCAACCAGACGGGCATCGACGCGAATGGCAAGATCGTCGGACGGATGAAGCCGACGGGAGCGATCCCGACCTGGATCGACCAGGTCAAGGCGCGCGGCATCGAAGTCGACATGAAGATGTTTGCTGACGAATGAGGAAGTTAGAATTTTGAATTTAGAATGATGGTGTGGATCATAGTTTTGCTGTTTGGCGCGTGCTTTGGCGGGATCGTCTGGTATGCGGCGAGCGACATCAAGATCAAGCCGGGGTGGCAGAACGGACAGAGTCCGCTCGCGCGCTGGCTGGACAACCGCCGTCGCGAGAAGTTCAACTTCCAGCTGCCCGAGGCGCTGGCGACGATGTCCAATGCGCTTCGCGCGGGCTTCTCCATTTCCCAGGCGTTCGATTCGGTCGTCGAGCAGGGCGAAAAGCCGATGAGCGAGGAGTTCTCGATTCTGCAGCAGCAGCTCAAGATTGGCATGTCGCTTGAGGACGCGCTCGAGTCAATGTCCGCGCGCGTCGGGTCGGACGACCTGACGCTCGTGACGACGGCGATTCTCATTTCGCGCAAGACCGGTGGTAACGTGACGGAAATCTTCGACAAGATCTCGGATACGATCCGCGGGCGGATGAAGATCGAGCGCAAGGTGAAGACGCTGACGGCGCAGGGCCGCATGCAGGGGCTCATCGTGTCTGCAATGCCGGTTTTTCTCGGCCTCATCATGACGCTCATCAAGCCGCAGATGATGATTCCGTACTTGACGTCTTTCCTGGGCATCATGTCCGTCCTGGTCATGTCGGTGCTCATTTTCATCGGCTGGATGATGATTCGCAAGATCATCAAGATTGATGTCTGAGTGCCAAAAGCACGGTTCGTTCACGCTTATCCCTGATTTTTTATAGTCGCTGAAAAACGCTATTTCCCGCACTGGAACGGCGGCTTGTCGTCCCGTCCAGCCGAGCCCTCTGGGCTGACACACAAAAGCCCGTCGCCTTGCCGAGTCGCTTACGCGACTGAAATGACGCGCTGGCTCACCCGCTTGAAGGTCGCCATTGACGATGATTTGACGAACCTTTGACGAACTGCTGATGCGACCTTCGCGGTGAGCCGGCGCGTCATTTCACACTTCGTGTCTCGGCAAGGCGACGGGACACGAAAGTCACAC
>JAEDMC010000040.1 GCA_016303225.1 Kiritimatiellia bacterium | reverse complement strand
GTTCTGATGGGAGTATAGCAAATGACTTTAGTATGCGTCAAGCGGCATATGGTATCACCCTTATCCCTGATTTTCAGGGATAATTTATCTCGAATTTTCACGAGACCCCTGAAAACATTGGGCGAAAAATGATATAATGTGGCTGTTTTCTTCTTGGGGGGACTATGCCCTGAACTGAAAGCGAGGTACGGAATGGCAACATCAAGCATAACGGCGAACTTCTATTGCACGGAGGCGAAAGCGGCGAACACTTTCGTTGATTTGTTGTTGTCGGAAAATCCTCCTGCGAAGTGGACGGCTCCCGCTCCAACGGGTGCGGTGCATGAGATCAAGGGCAAGCGTGAGATTCGCAGTGCGGTTCAGCGCATTGTCCGGGCTCGACGCGGCAAGGTTCACGCATGAAGCGCGAAGTCGAAATCTTGACCTTGCAGCAGTTTGAGGCGGCTGGAGGTCTGGCTGATGGGTATGCCTTTCAGGACTTTACGTGCCCGCTGAACAAGGAAGTTCAGGAGTTCCTTTGTGACAAGGCCGTTCATTCGATGCATCTTGGTGCATCGGTGACATATCTGGTCTATGACAAGAAGACCTCTGCGTTGCTTGGATATTTCACCTTGCTGTTGAAGCCGTTCTCTGTCGCCAGGGACAAGATTTCCAAGAGCAAGTGCCGCATGATCGAACGGTTTGCCGATGAAGAGAAGAAGAGCTATACGGCGGCGGTCTATCTCATTGCGCAGATCGGAAAGAACTATGCGCTTCCGGAGAAGGAACGCATCAGCGGTGACGAACTGCTGTCGCTGGCATTCGAGAAACTGTATTGCGCGAAGGATTATGTCGGCGGCAAGCTGGTGATGGTCGAACGTGACGTGAAGTCGCCGAAACTGATCCATTTCTACAACCGTTGGAACTTCCAATCCTGGAATGAGCGGTATGACGCAAAGGACAAAGTCACCTACGATCAGATGCTGTGCGTCCTTCGCAGTCCTGCCGCCGCATGATTTCAATCCGCAACTCGAAATGAAAGGAACGTCTCGACAGTAGATTGAAAGGCCTATACCGGTCGCAGCACCCAAAGCGGCCGGATTCTCCACGGGGCAACCCGGGGTGAGGGATGTGCGGGGTGCGCAAGCTAACCCGTGCAACGTACGCGAAATCAGCGTATGACGCTTATTTGGAAACTTCGCCAGAGTTATAGATTTAAAGCGGAATACGATGATCGCGCTACGTGGAGCAATCCACAGTGGCGTGTTTTCATCATTCATGTTTTAAATCGGGCGTTTGGCGATGCCTCCAAATAGACGTGAGTGTATGGGGACACGCCACTTCTTTTTGCCGTGCTGGGTTGTGGTGTGAATAGGGGCGCGGCGGAAGGAGTCGATGAGAATGAGGAAAATTCTGATTGGGCTGATGATGACGCCGATGATGATGTTGGCCGATGTGATCTGGACCTGTCCGGACGAGCACGGATGCAGATGGGGTTATGAACTAATTGACGGTAAGGCAGTGATTCGGGAGCATTCGGATGATTCGGATGACCCGTATTGGTATGGGGCGTATTATGAGTGTGGAATAGATGACAGCTGTCATCTCGGTGCGCTGGTTGTCCCTACCGATGTGGATGGATATCCGGTTGTAAGCGTTGAATTAGCGTCAGATCAGCCATATGTGACTGCCATTTACATCCCTGAAACTGTGACGAACGTTACGTCGTTGGGTTATGTGGATGGTTTGAAGAAGGTCGTTATCACAAATGCCAAGACCATTGGAGCCGGTTGTCTCGACATATGGAGCTTGGAGTCTATCAAACTTCCAACAACAGTAGAGCGCTTCGGCGCGTATGTTTTTAATGACTATAATTGCTATAATGTGACAAATTTGGAGTACGACGTTTCGCTGGCGCAATGGTTAAATGTGGAGTTGACAGATATTGGTTCGTCTCCTTTTTGCGTGACCCATCGTGCGCCGTTTATGGACGAGTTAGGTGGAGTCCTTCGAATCCCGGATTATGTTCGTGAAGTTAAGCCCTACCAATTTTCGTCAATTGAAAATATTCGGCGCATTGAATTTGGGTCAAATGTCGAAGAAGTGGGTAATTATGCCTTTGAGCGATGCGCTGGTGTCAAAGAGATTGATGCTGATAGTCTCGTGCATCTGATGGTGCTTAATCCCATGCGCATGAGCTGCCTTGAGAATCTCTGCCTCTCGGTCGCAGGAGAGGTTGTACAAGACATTGTTTTGCCCGAGGGTGTCCAAGAAATACCTGCGGCTGCTTTTTATGGCTATACTAATCTGACTTCTGTTGTTATTCCAGAAGGTGTTACGAATATTGGGGGATCAGCATTCTATGGATGTAAAAATCTCAAGACGGTCACGTTGCCGCAATCTCTGAAGACTATTGGCTCTTTGGCTTTTTCAGAGGCGGCCGTAGAGCGGTTTTGCATTCCGGCTGGAATTGAATCGGTTGGATGGCGTGCGTTTCAATCCCGCAATTCCGTAACTGTTGATTGGCCCGATGTTGAGTCGATGGTGAAATTCCATGTTAGTGCGGGGGCGAATGAGTGGTCGATAAGTGGCGGGAAACCGAATATTGTTGAAATACCGGGATCGGTTGTGAGAATCCCAGAAAGAACATTTGCCAACGAAGTAACGCTTGAGCGTGTGATTCTTCACGAAGGAGTTGAGATCATTGGTGCAACAGCCTTTTCGGGTTGCACAATGTTGCGGTCAATTGATATTCCCGCGAGCTTGAATTCGATTGAAAATGGTTCGTTCTCGGGTTGTAATGCTCTTCGGGAAGTTCGGATATGCGATTTGTCGTCGTGGTGTCGGATTGCGTTTGCATATGGGGCGAACCCGCTTTCGGCGGCGCACAACCTTTATCTCAACGGCATGCTCGTGACCGATCTGGTTATCCCTGATGGGATTGAGATGCTTAACAGCTATACATTCAGTGGCGCGACGAATATAGCGTCTGTCGCGTTTCCGTCGAGTGTGGCAAGTTTAGCAGACTCGTCATTCGAAGGCTGTGTGAACATCAAGAAGGTTGTTGTTTCGGATCTGGCTGGATGGTGTGTCGTGTCGTTTCCGTCGGCGGTCGCCAATCCGCTTTCAGTAGCCCATGAACTCTATGTGGATGATGTGCGCATAACTGATTTGATTATTCCAGAAGGAGTGTCGGCCGTCAAAAATTACGCATTCACCAGTGCAACGAATCTTATTTCTGTGTCGTTCCCTTCAAGCATAGCCAGCGTTGAGAACACGGCGTTTGACGGATGCACGAGCCTTAAGAAAGTCAGCGTCTCCGATTTGGCCAGCTGGTGCGGCGTATCGTTTTGGTCTGCTTCGGCGAACCCGCTCGCCGTTGCACATGATCTTTATGTCGGCGAAGAGCGGATAACAGAACTGGTCATCCCGGATGGTGTTCGAACGATTGGAAATTATGCATTCAAAGGAGCGACTAATCTTGTCTCTGTTTCTTTTCCGGCAAGCGTAACCAGCGTCGGAAATGCGGCCTTCAATGGATGCGGGAACCTTAAGAAAGTCTTTGTTTCTGATTTGGCAAGTTGGTGCGGCGTGTCATTTGCGACGGCTTCGGACAATCCCCTCGCGGTTGCGCATGAGCTTTATGTGGGTGATGCGCGTATAACAGAACTGGACATTCCAGAGGGTGTCCAAACAATTAGGAGCTATGCGTTCAGTGGAGCGACAAATATTCAGCAAGTTGCGATGCCCGCAGGAATCGTATCAGTTGGTAGCTGGGCGTTTTCGGATTGCGTGGGTCTTGCTAGTGTTGACGTGCCAAGTCTTGAGAATTGGCGGAATGTCACGGGGGCGTCCGAGCTGTTTGCTCATGCACGGAACGTTACCATCAAAGGCCAATCGGTTGATACGATTACGTTGTTGGACGCTGATTTTGGATGTTGCATTCCGGGCGTTACAAACATACAGCATGTCGTTGTGCCTGCCGATGTCACGCTGAACAGCAGATCGTTGAATTATTTCCCGAACCTGAAGTCTGTTCGCTTTGAGAGTTGGTTTCCAGATGTGTTGCAAACGCAATTACCCTCAACATTGGAGACGATTTATGCAGGCGAGGATTTCGCGAATTGGCTGAAGTGCAGGAAACCAGAATTGGCGGAGAGAATCGAGATTGTTGAGATTTCAGACGAAAGCTCGTGGGCTAAGTATTTGCGGGCAATTGGTTCTGAAAATCTGAATTGCGAATTTCATCATTATGTTGATGAAGAGGTCTCTGTTAATGCGATCCAATTCAATCTTTCTGGCCTTAATTTGGAATTGAATTTGCATTTCTTTGTTGATGGCGAGGAGGTTGATTTAGAGCAGAGCGATTCAATCCTTTATGGTGTATCAGAGGACGGAAAAAACGCTGTAATTAGTTTTGACGCGGAGATGTATGATGGCTCGCAAGTGGAGGTGAAGGTCTCTTCGCCTGTTATGCCCGATTTTCATGTAATTGGTAGCGAGACTGTAGAGGCGTGGTCAGAAAATGGTGTGCGAGAAAATTGTCATATTACAGGTACACACATTATGCCGAATTACAGTTATAGTTGGTTTTTGTGCTTAAGTGGTGCACCATACGATCTTTTTAATGACAAACCCTATTTGTGGGGCATCGAGATAGATTCAAATATCGACTGTCCAATAACACTACGAATGGACGCCTACGCAAATTGGCGAGGTGGTTGTTACGTGCCTGTTCCTGCTTATGTCTTTAAGCATCCAAATGGAGGCTGTTTGTTTATTGCACCTCCGATGCCAGAAGAGTTGTTTCTCACCAATTCCTACGATTATTATGAAACCGTTGATTATTCACTGCAACTTTCATGGTATGGAGAATCTGAAGGAGAAGACAAGCTGTGGTCGGTGTATTCTGGGCAGGATTATTATTCGTTTTCACTTTGGGTTGATTCTGGTTATTACTATCCCAATTATACGGTTAGTCGCGTTTATCCCGGAGAACATGGGGGATTTGCGGAGGATACGTCTTATTATGGGGGATTTCAGTCTACCGGCGCGGATTATTTGGAAGCATATTGGATGGATCCTTACTATTCCTATGGGTCATTTGATTATGTGCGACCGGATGAATACTTTAGAGATTATGCAATCGTGGCGGACCCAGGTTGGCGATGTGTAGGTTTTTCCTGTGAATCGTCGGGGTCCGGTGATCCGTGGTATGGGGGATATTACGGCGAATATAATTTTACTGCTGTCTACGAGCCTGAAATGCAGATGATGATTGCTCACAACGAGCATGGGAAGACGGAGGCATTTGCCTATACGGTACTGGACGAACCGGATTGGCCGCTACCTGAAGATGTTGAGGGGTGGCATTGCACGGGCTGGCGACAGACTGGCGATGGCGAGATGGTGGCGGAATGGGAAGTGGCGAAGCATACGCTGACAGTCGAAACATTGTATGGCGAGGCTGAAGGAAATGGCGCGTATGAATATGGCACGACCGTGCCGCTGGTTGCTCCGCAGCCGGTCGTGACGGAGAAGTCAAAAAAACTTGTTTGCCTTGGCTCGACCTCACATATCCCCGCAACAAACGAGTTCTCGGTGCTTATCAAAGGCGACATGACGATTTGCTGGGATATTTGGCAGACGAACTATTGGCTGACGGCCAATGCAGGGAAGGGTGGTTCGGTTGTGTGTCCCGACACAGGGTGGTGCACGAATAAAGCACGGACGACGATCACGGCGATTCCGGATGTCGGTATGCGTTTGTTGGAATGGACGAGGGACGTGTCGGGTTGCAGCGCACATGAGAATGAACTGGATGTGGTTATGAACCGGGCGCGACAGATAACGGCAACATTTGTCGAAGAGAAGGTGGCGAAACCGGTCATTTCGACTGGCGACTATCGTTTTGTCCGCACAATGCCTCACGAGGTGACGATTCAATGTGCTACGCCTAACGCAAAGATTTACTATTCGACAAACGGCGTGGCGCCTCAGATTTCGTCGAAGTATCTTTACAAGGGGGCGTTTAAGCTCAACGGGAGTGCCAATATCATGGCCGTTGCCGTTAAGACGGGTGCGGATAATAGCGATCTTGCGACTTCTGTTGTCGGCTATGTTCCTGCCGATCAGGATTTGCCCGAAGTAGTAGTCATGCCTGAATCGGCTGTTAAGAATGGTCGGTTTATGATCACAATGACCTATCCGGGCATCGAGGGCATTGAGACCACAGTGCGTTACACGATAAATGCCGGTGACCCGAATGGTGAAAGCACGGCGTATGCAAAGCGCTTCCAGTGTCTGGTTGAAGAAGAAACATTTATTCGGGCCGCCGCGTTTGTCGGTGATGTGCGCGTAAGTGACATTGTAACCGTACATTATTTGCCGACGATTGCAGACGCAATTGTGCGGAAGGGCGAGGGGTGTGGAGAGGTTGCGGTGTCAACAGCATCTGATAATGGGTGGGTTTTCGATGAGGGAATCAAATCGCCGATGGGTGCTAATGTGATGCGTTCTGCGAGGGGGTTGCCGCATTTGCATGACAGCGTGATGACGGCGGAGATTGAAGGCGCCGGTGTCTTTGAGTTTGCTTGGAGGACATCGTGTGAATGGGATGATTCCGAAGACCCGATCTTATTGGATTATGCTATTTGCCTGCTCGACGGAGAAAAGGTTGCCTTGCTGGATGGTGTGACGGACTGGGAGCGTGTGGTTGTGCCGGTGGGAACGCCCGGGGCACACACGATCACGTGGATTTACCACAAAGATGATTATGATGACTTGATCTATCCCGGCGAGGACTGCGCATGGGTGTCGGATGTGAAGTTCACGTTTGCCGCGTATGTCGATTTTGCTTCGGACGAGCCGATTGTCGGGTCGCTGCCTGAAACGATTGTGAGCGCCGCAGGATATAGCGTCGAGTTGCCGGAACTTGGTGATGTGAAATATGACAAGCATATCTTTGCGGGCTGGCGTTACGGAGAAACAATTTATCAGCCGGGAGACAAGCTGATTGTCAATCGGCAATCGATTACTCTTAAACCGGTGTGGCTTGACGAGCTGGTCGTAAGTTTCGACGTCGGCTATGAAACGCAAGATGGTCCTTCGCCGATCGCTTCGACAATGAATACTGAGATCGAGTTGCCGGACATCGGCGAGGCGCATCTTCCTTGTCATGATTTCGTTGGTTGGCTTGATAGCGGATATCTTTACCGTGCCGGTGACGCCTATTCTGTGACGGGGAATGTGACGCTCGTCGCGTCTTGGATGGAGAAACGGTTGGAGAAGCCCGTCATAGATGTCTTGGCGGAGTATGACGAACCGTCAACTGTTGTGACGATAACGGCAGGCGATGGCGAGGGCATACTCTATACGGTAGATGGCTCCGATCCGAACGATAAGGGTGTCGAATACAATGGCCCGTTTGTGGTGAGCGGGAGCGTAAAGGTTAGGGCGGTTGCAACTGCGGACGATTTCTACAATAGCGAAATTGCGGAAGTCGAAACGGTTTGCATTTATACGCCGGTGTCGGTGGCTTTTAGCATAGGCGAAGCTGCGGGGAATGCACCCGCCGTTATAGCCACGGCGCTGCGTCGCTCATTTATCTTGCCAGGCATTGGGGATGCACACCTTGACAAACATCGATTCATTGGATGGAGCGACGGGGTTGGCGTGTATGAACCCGGTTGTGAATGTGTCGCGACAGGGGGTGTGACTTTCGCTGCCGTCTGGAAGGCGAAGAAACTGATTGCTCCGCAAATTGAAGTGCCGACATCGTATGACACAGAAAAGACAATGGTTAAAATCGAATCCGTGAATGGCGAAGGTGCTGTGCGCTATACGGTAGATGGAACGATTCCTTCTGCAATGAGTGAGGTGTATTCGGGTCCGTTTGAAGTGACTGGTTCCGTAACTATACGGGCAATAGCTATTGCCGATGATTGGTTTGACAGCGAAATTTCTGCTGCAACGACAAAGAGAGCGCCTTGGACTATAGGAGAGATATTGAACAACGCAGATTTGTCATTTTCCGTCGACGGCGCGGAGTGGGTGCGGGATCGTGATGTTTCACATGATGGTGTTGCGTCATTGCGGAGTGGTAAAATCGGTGACCGCGAGAGGACGTGTGTTTCAGCTACTGTTGAAGGCGAGGGCGTGATATCCTTCTGGTATAAGACGTCGTGCGAAGCTGATGGCGGCGCGGTCTTTGACGGCCTGCGGTTTTATGTCGATGGCGTAGGGACTCCTGATGATAGGAGCGATCCAATTGGCGGGGTGATGGATTGGGCGCATTTCTCATTGCGCATTACAGGGAACGGTTCTCATACCCTGACGTGGCAATATGAGAAAGACAGAGGTGATTATTCAGATGTCGGCGAGGATTGCGTCTGGATAGATGATGTGGAGTGGTTGTCCGGATCGGATGCGGTCGATCTCGTTGCGATATTCGGTGCGGATTCGGAAGTTGTCCGTCAAATCGCTGGCAATGATCAGACTGCGGCTTTTGTGTCTTTTGTGAAGTCGTGTGGTATTGTCGATGTGGCGCAATTAAATGTGGTGCAGAAGGAATATGCTTACAAGTCCTTCAAGTTGTCCGAAATCACGACCGCGCCGCAACTCTTCGAGGAAGAACCGGTCTTGAAGATCGACGACATTGAATTGACCGGCGGTAATCTCTCGCTGACGATCTCGCTTACGGCGGGTGCGGAGGCGATTCTGCTTGCGAAGGACAAGCTCGCGGAGAAGATTCGCATCGGTTCCACGCTCGGCGACATCACGGGCAAGCCGACAATCGTCGTGGGCCCGGCGGCTGATGGTGCATCACTCATGTTCACTGTCACCCCGCCGAAAAGCAACCAGGGCTTTGTGAAGGTTCAAATAGACTGATATAAATGAGGTGTGTAAGGACAAGAAAACTGCCATGCTCGTCGGTGCGACATATCGTGATATGAACTGTTTTTTACCCCTTGTCGGCAGGAGTGGACATTGTCCACCCCTGATGAAAAGATTCCGTTCTTGACGAATTTTACGGCACGGTGACGGGGTGGCCGATTCGGCGGAGGGCGTAGTCGCGGCCGTCGCCGCAGCGGGTGGAGACGACGAGGTTGTATTCGCCGCGGGGGATTGGGTCGCGAAAGACGATTTTGGCGGTGATGAGGTCGCTTTCAAGGACTTCTGCCTGCTGGATGACCTTCGACTTGTGGAAGCGGCGTCCATTGCGCTTTTCCAGCCAGAATCCCTCGTCTGACTTGGTGGTGTCCACTATGATGTCATGTCCTGAAACGCTGATGGCGTGGTTCGGGACGATTTCGTCCGTGGCTTGCGTGTCGAGATCGAGGGTGTTGTAGATGCGGATGAACCGCTTGGCGAGGGCGTTGACCGGTTCGATTCGCGAGCGCATTGACTGGCGGTAGCTGTCCCTCGCCTTGACCTCGCCTTGGATGTATACGCCGTCCGATTCGGGATCGACGTCACGCGCCGTCAAAGCGGCGGAGAGAGTCGGATAGAATGAGGCAAGACCGAGATCGACTTGCCAACCCTCTGCGACATGCCTTTCGATGAAACTCTCGATGGACAACAGGGCCTTCATCGCCTCCGATGTATTGCCGTTGAATTCCTCTTCGGCCAGCCTGCGGGTGAGTTCCTTGTCCGCCAACTTGCCGCGAAGCTTCAAATGGGCCTGAAAACGGCGTCCGGGCTTGTCCGTCGCGGCGACAGTACGCGGGACGACATCCAGTTTTGTGCGGTAAAGATTCGTTTTGGTCTCGCTCATAAGGTTCTCCGGCAGGGGGTGAATACTAACTGGCGGCAGTATAGCATATAACTGGCGGCAATTCAACGGTGAACGGCCGCCTAATTGGATTGCAACTGCCGCCAGTTAGGTATGCTTCACAGGTGGGGCTGGCGTGCTGCACGGGAGCTGGCGGCGGACTGCACTGGTGGAGGCTAATGGCTTCACGGTTGGGATATGGAAGATCGGCGAGAGGGAGTGCCGATGTTGGCCGAAGTGGGAAACGAGGTTGAGGGAACGACAGGACAATGGCGGTGGGGCGAGTATGGATGTTTGTGCGATGTAGCGAACTCATGTGCAGAGCCAAACGGGGGCGAAATATGATATAATAGAATCAGATCGGCTGGATGGCCGATAGTGTATAGATCAGGAAAAGGCGACAATGTTCAAGAAGAAGGCAGAAGAGGAAAAGAAGAGCGAGGAAACGCCGGTGGCGGAACCTAAACCGGCGGAGGAGACCGTGTCGTCCGAAGAGCCGAAGGCTGAGGAGAAGAAGTCGGATGAAGCTGAAAAGCCCGCTGAAGCCGAGAAGCCGGCTGAGGAGGCGAAACCAGCCGAGCCGGAAAAGCCTCAGGATCCGGACTGGAAGACGCTTTACGCGATTACGCTTGCGGACTTCGACAACTACAAGAAGCGGGCGGCACGCGACCGTGAAGACGTGTACCGCTACGCCGAGTCGGACATTCTGAAGGACGTCCTGCCGACCGTTGACAACCTGGGGCTTGCGCTTGCCAATGCGAAGGACAAGGACAACGAGTTCGTGAAGGGCGTGCAGATGGTCTACGACGGGCTCCTCAAGGCGCTCGCCGACCACGGCGCGAAGCCAATGGTGGATCTCGTCGGCAAGGAGCTGGACCCGAACTTCCACGAGGCGATCGCGACCTTGCCGAGCGTCGAGGTTGAAGCGGGCAAGATCTCGAATGTGGCGAAGACCGGTTGGACGCTGAACGACAAGCTCCTGCGGGCTGCACAGGTGGTGGTATCGGCGGGGGCGCCGGCGTAACCGGTAAAGGCTAGAATATCTAGAGCTACTAGACTAGAATATCTAGAGCTACTAGAAAGGCTAGAACAACTAGAGATTCTAGAAAGAGCAGAGGCAATGGCAGAGAAGCGAGATTACTACGAGGTCCTGGGCGTCGCGAAGACGGCGTCGGCGGAGGAGATCAAGTCGGCTTATCGCAAGCTGGCGATGAAGTATCATCCTGACCGCAATCCGGGCGACAAGGCGGCCGAGGAGAAGTTCAAGGAAGCGGCCGAGGCGTATGACGTCCTCCACGATCCGGAGAAACGCCAGCGCTACGACCAGTTCGGTCATCAGGCCTTCCAGGGCGGCGCGGGCGGATATGGTCCGGGCGGCATGAACATGGACGACATCTTCTCCATGTTCGGTGATATCTTCGGCGGGCGCGGCGGCGGGTTCAGCGGCGGTTTCGGCGGCTTCGAAGAGATGTTTGGCGGTGGACGCCGACAGCAGCGCCGGGCGGATCCCAACGGGCCGCGTCGTGGCGACGACATGACTTTCCGCTTGGAGATTGACTTCGACGAGGCGATCTTCGGCAGCGAGCGCGAGTTGGAGCTCACCTTGCCTGAGCAGTGCTCCGAATGCGGCGGCACGGGCGCGGCGGCGGGTTCGCGGCGCGTGACCTGCAAGACCTGCGGCGGCGCGGGCGTCGTCATTGGTGGCAGCGGATTCTTCCAGGTGCGGCAGACATGCCCGACCTGCGGCGGCGAGGGGTCGGTCTTGGAGAAGCCCTGCAGGAAGTGCCGCGGTACGGGACATGTTTCGGCACCGCGCAAGATCGCGCTGAAGATCCCGGCGGGAGTGGATGACGGTTCGCGCCTGCGTCTTGCGGGTAAGGGCGGCGGTGGACTCCGCGGGGGTGAGAACGGCGATCTGTACGTGCAGCTGTCGGTCCGCGAGAGCGACATCTTCGAGCGAGAGGGACAATATCTCGGCGTCGACATCCCGGTGTCGCCGGTGCTGGCGGCACTTGGCGGTACGGTGTCCGTCCCGACGCCGGAAGGCGAGGCCCAGCTGAAGATTCCGGCCGGGACGCCGAACGGCAAGGTCTTCCGCCTGCGCGGGAAGGGCGTTCCGTCCCTCCGCGGCGGTCCGGCGGGCGACCTCGACGCGCGCATTGTCTTCGAGGTGCCGACCAATCTCGACCGCAAGCAGCGGGCGGCCCTGGAGGAGTTCCAGAAACTCTCGTCAGCGTCGACGTTTCCCGCGGCACAGTCCTTCGCCAACAAGACCAAGGTCTTCTTCGCTCACCGC
The DNA here is from genome assembly GCA_016303225.1 of Kiritimatiellia bacterium. Lineage (GTDB taxonomy): Bacteria > Verrucomicrobiota > Kiritimatiellia > RFP12 > UBA1067 > UBA1067. The sequence continues at coordinate 5,877 of JAEDMC010000040.1, read as the reverse complement.
GACAAGTTGAGGAAGTGAGATTCTCATGACCGACAAGTCCGTCAAGCCCAGTGCCCTTGCGCTTTTGCCGTTCCTGGAAAATATGAATATGATGAGTAAGTCGTTCTTCGCCCTAGCTTGCGCGACGCTGACGTTTGTGACAATCGGCGCACCGATCGAGTGGACGTTTCCGCGGACGGGGTGCTGTCACGAGGGGATTCCGTTTTCGGACGGTGTGACGGGCGTGCTCGTCTGGGGTGGAGGCGACACGATCAACCTGACGGTCGGACGCGCCGATCTCTGGGATCACCGCGGCGGTTATCCGTGGACGGACGAGCAGAGCTACACCAACATCGTCGCGGCGGTTGAGTCGGGCGACACGAAGCGGCTGCTCGGCCTCTTCAGAAAGGAGACGCCGAAGGGCGAGCCTTGCAATCCGTACATGCTGCCGCTCGGGCGCGTCGTGGTGAAGTTGCAGGGCGGCGCCACGCTTGCGCGCGGCGAGCTCGACCCGTTCACGGGGTTCGGCAAGCTGATCCTTTCGGACGGCAAGGCGATCGAGCTGGCGATGTCGAAGAAGAGCCGCGCGTTCGCGATGAGGGCCGTCGGGGGCGATGTTCCGTACGGGGTTTCCGTGCGTCATTGCATGGAGTTTCCGTCGGCGAAGGAGGCATTGGAGGCTGTCGGGTTCGAGAAGGCGAAGCCGTGGGCGGATGCGGATGTCGAAGGTCCGGCGGGTTTCGTCTGGAAGTTGCCGGCTGACCAGCAAGTCGCGCTCGCGTACCAGAAGCGACTGAGCGGCGAATTCGTCTTGAAGACGGCGCGTGGCGACGTGACCGAGTTGAACGGACGGATCAAGCGTGTCGGTTCATTTGCGCAAATTCTCGCCGAGTCAGTCGACCACTGGACGAAATTTTGGGAGACGGGCGCGCGCATCAAGGTTCCGGAACCTGTTCTGCAGCGCATCTTTGACTATGGGATGTACCGCTTCGGCGCGATGACCGATCCGGACGGCGTTCCGGCGGGTCTCCAGGGGGCGTGGCTGGAGGACGACCGGCTCGTGCCGTGGAACGGCGACTACCACTTCAACATCAACGTGCAGCAGTGCTATTCGCCGGCGTATCGCGGCGGCCACTTCGCGCATCTGAAGCCGCTCTTCAAGATGATTCTCGGATGGCGCCCGCGTCTCCGCGACAACGCGAAGAAGTTCGCTGGCATCGACGACGGCTACGTGCTGCCGCACTCGGTCGACGACCGGGGCGTGTGCATCGGCGGATTCTGGACTGGCACCATTGACCACGCCTCGACCGCGTGGATGGCCTCGTTCATGTTTCGCTACGTGAAGTATGCGCGCGACCTGGCGTTTCTCAAGTCCGATGCCTATGACTTCATGAAGGGCGCGATGAATGTCTACCGGGCGATGATGGAGGAGCGGGACGGACGCCTGTCATTTCCGCTTGCGCCGTCTCCCGAATGGGGCGGGGCGAATCCGAAGGGCTCGGTCGGACGCGATCCGAGTTTTCAGCTGGCGGCATGCCATCGGCTGGCGAAGGACCTGATTGCCGCGGCGGAGATGCTGGGCGAGAAGCCAGATTCGATGTGGCTGGACGTGGAGAAGCGCTTGCCTGCGTATACGGCGGACGAAAGCGGCTTTCTGCTCTTCGAGGGGCAGCAGTTTGTCGAATCGCATCGTCATCATTCGCATATGGCGGGACTGTATCCGTTTGACACGATCGACCTCGGCAAGGAAGCGGCTAGGAAGGCGGCGAATGCGACCTATGACACCTGGGTGATGAAAGGGACGGGGTTGTGGTCCGGCTGGAGCGTCCCCTGGGCGTCGATCCTGCATACGCACTTTGGGCATGCTGATGCGGCGGCAGACAAATTGCGTGCGTGGGACCGGTATTACACGAATTCGGGCCATGGGTCTTGTTATGACACTCAGATTCCCGGGTTTTCGGTCCTGATCGGAAGCGACATCATGCAGATGGACGGACAGTGCGCGGCCGTGACGGCAGTGATGGAGATGATGGCCCACGAGGTGAACGGTAAGGTCGAGTTTTTCCGCGGCTGTCCCGAAAGTTGGAAGGAGGTTTCGTTCGAGAATATCCGTCTCTCGGACGGCACATCCGTCTCTGGCTCGCGCATCAATGGCGTCGTGAAGACCTCGGTTCATTAATTGGATATAATTAAGAATCATGAAAAAGCCCTCTTTTAAAGTGTCCGCCTTCGGCAAAACGAAGTACGGGGAAAAAGCGAAGAAGTTCACCTTGAACGGCGCCGGTGGCGTCGTGATGGAAGTCAGCGACTACGGCGGGAAGGTCATCAAACTCTTTACACCCGACCGCAAGGGGAAGATGAAGGACGTCGTCGTCGGTTTTGACTCTCCGGCGGGATGGGACAACGGCGATGCCTACTGGGGTTGCATCATCGGCCGTTACGGTAATCGCATCGCGAAGGGCGAGTTCAAACTGAATGGTCAGAAAATCAAGCTCCCTGCGCTGAACAATGCGCCGGCGGGAATCGGCTGCAATCTGCACGGCGGTGCGCGCGGCTGGAACGCCTATGTCTGGGGGGCGAAGCCGTTCGTGAACGGGACGGACGTCGGCGTCGTCTTCACGCACACGTCTCCGGACGGAGACGAGGGCTTCCCTGGCAAGGTTGAGGTTAAGGTCACGTACACGCTTACGAAGGACAACGTCTGGCGCGTCGACTACGAGGCGGTGACGGACAAGGATACGCCCATCAACATGACGCAACACGTCTATTTCAACTTCAAGGGCGAAGCCGGCGGCACGATCGAGGACCACGTGATGAAGATCGCGGCGAAGGCTTTCACGCCGACGGACAAGGGGCAGATTCCAACCGGGAAGGTCGTCCCGGTCAAGGGCACGCCGTTCGATTTCACGAAGCCGATGCGCATCGGCGAGATGATCAATGCCGCGAACAAGGATCTTGAAATTGGCCGCGGCTATGACCACAATTGGGTCTTGGACAAGGGCGAAATGGCGAAGGGCAAGAAGCCGAAAGGTCTCGTCTATGCGGGTGAAGTGAGCTATCCGCTCAACGGGCGCAAGGTCGAGGTGTGGACGGCCGAGCCGTGCCTGCAGGTCTATACCGCGAACTGGTGCGACTACAACCAGACGGCGAAGGGCGGCGAACACCTCTCCTTCCGCTGCGGTGTCGCGCTCGAGACCCAGCATGCGCCCGACTCGCCGAACAAGCCGCAGTGGCCGACGACCATCGTCAAGGCCGGCGCGACCTACCGCTCGACGACGGAGTTCCGTTTCGGAATCGCCTGATTTTGATTTCCTATGGAGAATGCAAACGTGTTGGCCCGCATCGCCGCGGAAGTCGGCGTCGGGGTTCATCAGGTTACGGCTGTCGACAAGCTTCTCGCCGAGGGCAGCACGGTGCCGTTCATCGCGCGCTACCGCAAGGAGGCGCACGGCAACCTTGACGAGGTGCAGATCGGAAAGATCCAGGACCGCGTCAAGTACTATACGGAGCTGGAGGAGCGCAAGGAGACGATCCTCAAGTCGATCGACGAGCAGGGGAAGCTTACGGACGAGCTTCGGGAGAAGATCGTCGGCTGCTTCGTGAAGTCCCGGCTCGAAGACCTCTATCAGCCCTACAAGCCGAAGCGCCGTACGCGTGCACAGGTGGCGAAGGAGAAGGGCTACGAACCGCTCGCCGACCAGATCTGGAACGGAGAGCCGTTCGAGGGCACGGACGAGGATTTGCAGTACGCGCGCGACATTCTTGCCGAGCGCATCGCCGACATTGCCGACGTGCGCGGCGCGGTGCGTCAGGCCTTTGCGACGCATTCGAAGGTGAAGAGCGAGGTCGTCTCGCCGAAGCCGACGGAGCCCACCAAGTTCGAGCAGTACTACGAGTTCGAGGAATCGATTGCGACGATTCCGTCGCATCGCTATCTTGCAATTCGCAGAGGCCAGGCCGAGAAGGTGCTCTGGGTGCATCTGGAGCTCGAGAAGGAACCGGTGATTTCTAGAATTCTAGAAATTCTAGAAGGGCTAGAAGTTCGAGGCATTCTAGAGAGGAATCGCTTGACTCGAGCTCAGATCGAACTGGCGGCGGAAGACGCGTACAAGAGACTCTTGGCGCCGAGCTGCGAGATCGATGTCGTCGTCGAGAAGAAGATGGAGGCCGACCGCGCGGCAGTCGAGGTGTTTGCGGAGAACCTGCGGCATCTGCTTCTTGCGTCGCCGCTCGGATCGAAGGCGGTTCTCGCAATTGACCCCGGCATTCGTACGGGCTGCAAGGTCGCGATGATGGATGCGACGGGCAAGTATCTCGGCAAGACCGTCATTTTCCCGATGCAGAAGCAGCTGGAGGCCGAGAAGGCCGTCGCAATGATCGTCGCGAAGTATCATGCCGAGGCGATTGCGGTCGGCAACGGCACTGCCGGACGCGAAACGGAGTCGTTCGTGCGGGCGACGTTGAAGAAGCTGCACGCCCAGCATCCGGAGATTCCGATTCCAATCGTGGTGTCTGTCAGCGAGGCGGGCGCATCCGTCTATTCGGCGTCTGAAATCGCGCGCAAGGAATTCCCCGACCTGGACCTCACGGTGCGCGGGGCGATTTCGATCGGACGCCGCCTGCAGGATCCCTTGGCGGAGCTCGTGAAGATCGATCCGAAGGCGATCGGCGTCGGACAGTACCAGCACGACGTCGACCAGAACCTGCTCGGCGGCAAGCTGAACGAAGTGGTCGTCAGCTGTGTGAACGGCGTCGGTGTCGAGCTGAATACCGCCTCCGCTCCGCTCTTGGAGCGCGTGTCGGGTCTTACGCCCACCTTGGCGAAAGCCATCGTCGAATGGCGTGACGCGAACGGACGGTTCGAGAGTCGTGAGCAGCTGAAGCAGGTGAAGGGCTTGGGTCCGAAGGCGTTCGAGCAGTGCGCCGGCTTCTTGCGGATCCGGGGCGCGAAGAATCCGCTCGACTCGTCGGCGGTGCATCCCGAGCGCTACGAGCTCGTGGAAAGGATGGCGAGCGACATCGGCCTCGGAGTCGGCGACCTCGTCGGCAATTCGCTTGCGGCGAAGAAGATCGACATCCGCAAGTACATCGCTCCGGGGGTCGGCGAACCGACGTTGAAGGACATTGTGAACGAACTCGTGAAGCCGGGACGAGATCCCCGCAAGACGTTCGAACCGCCGAAGTTCCGCGATGACGTTACGAAGATCGAGGACGTGAAGGAAGGCATGAAGCTCGAAGGCGTCGTCACCAACGTGACCGCGTTCGGTGCGTTCGTCGATATCGGCGTCCACCAAGACGGCCTCATCCATCTCTCGGAGCTGTCGGACAACTACGTTTCGGATCCGGCCTCCGTCGTCAAGGCGGGCGACCGCCTGCAGGTGACGGTGATCGGCGTCGACCGTGCGCGCCAGCGCATCTCGCTCTCGGCGAAGAGCAAACCCACCATTGGCGGCACGGGCATGGGCGGAGGAGCACAGCCGTCTCGTCGCGCCCCGCGCACGACGTTCGGCCCGTCGTCGGGCAGAGGCGGTTTCAGTTGCAATCCGTTTGCCAATTTGTAGCGTGGTACTCGGTCGGTCAAAACCGCGCCAGCGGTGTTGACCGACCTTGGCATCTGAGCATCTGAGCGTCTGAGCATCTGAGCATCAGAGCTTTTTCGAATGGCGGCGGATCACAGAGTAAGGACGCGCTGATGGTGCGTGAGGTTCTCCAGTAGGTCATCGAATCATTGCGTCTTCGTTTGCGGCTTCGGACTACGCAATCGGCTCGGCGGTGCGGGGATCGCCTCGACGAGCGTCACCGGCTTGCGGAAGGCGCGAGGCGTCGTCTCGCCGATGAGGCCGAAGGTCGGTGAAGCGGCCGATGTGACGCCCGTTGAGCGTCCCCACCGCAACTTTC